>NZ_PSWJ01000019.1:0-69739 GCF_002932775.1 Rathayibacter sp. AY1B8
GGGCGGGCCTCGCGGGGCAGGACGACGGGGCCGGGGCGCGTGGGCGGGGGACGAGGGCAGGGGGTGCTCGTCGTGTCCGTCAACGGTCAGGGATGGGCTGCGGTTCGGTGCGGACGTCGGAGGCAGCAGACGGGACGTCCTGGGTCAGGAGAGAGTCGTGCGGAGCGCGGGCGGGGCGGGGCGGCTCAGGGAGGATTCAGGAAAGAGAGGGTTGCGTCGTTACCGGGTCGTTATATAGTTCAAGTGCGTCGACCGTTTGCTGTGGCGGGAAGCGCGAGAAGTGATTGCAGGACACTCTTGGTGCAAGGGAATGAAGGCCGGCCGCTCGCCTCAGCGGCCGGCCTTCTGTCGTTCCCCCGGCCCCGTTCCTCCGACTCCCCTCCTCTCAGCACCCCGGCGTAGGCTGTACGGCGTCTGGATGTCAGGGAACCGCTTCCTGAGCGCCGAGAAGGAGGACCAGTGGGGTCGAGAGAGGCCGTCGCCGCCTGGGAGTCGCTCTTCCGCGCCCAGGTCCAGGTGATGCGCACCCTGAGCACCGAGTTCCCCTCGCGGGAGATCTCGATGAACGAGTACGACGTGCTCTTCAACCTCACCCGGCAGCCCGGTCGGCGCGCGCGGCTGCGCGACCTGAACCGGCACGTCCTCCTGACGCAGCCCAGCGTCAGCAGGCTGATCGATAGGCTCGCCGCCCGCGGCTGCGTCGAGAAGAGCGAGGATCCGGCGGACGCCCGCGGCACGATCATCGCGATCACCGACGAGGGCTACGCGCTCTTCCGCCGCGTCGCGCTCACCCACATGAGGACCATCTCGGAGCAGGTCGGCGGCGTCCTCGACGAAAACGAGCTGAAGCAGCTGACCGCGCTCTGCGACAAGCTCCGCGACGGCATCGCCTCCTCCTGATCCGTCACCGCTAGCACGGGCCGCAGCGACCGGCCAGGTCTTCGCCGCGGCGCGGGACTCGCGGATCATGGGGGTCACCATGAGTGACACCTCCCCCACCCTCGTCTGGCTCCGCGACGACCTGCGCCTGGCCGACAACCCCGCCCTGCGCGCCGCGATCGACCGTGGCAACCCCGTCGCGGTCTGCTACGTGCTCGACGAGGAGTCGGCGGGCATCCGTCCGCTCGGGGGCGCCTCCCGCTGGTGGCTGCACGGCAGCCTCGCAGCCCTCGCCGCCGACCTGCGCGAGCACGGCGCCCCGCTGATCCTGCGCCGCGGGCCGGCCGAGGCCGTCGTCCTCCAGCTCGCCGAGGAGATCGGCGCCGGAGCCGTGCACTGGAACCGCCGCTACGGGAGGGCCGAGCGCACCGTCGACGCGGCGGTGAAGGAATCGCTCCGCAACGGCGGCCTCGAGGCCGAGAGCCACCAGGGCTCGCTGATGTTCGAGCCGTGGACCGTGCAGACCGGCGCCGGCGGCCCCTACTCCGTCTACACGCCCTTCGCCCGCGCCTGCCGCGCCAAGCCGACGCCGCGCGCGCCGCTCCCCCGCCCCCGCTCGCTCGACGGCGTCACGGGAGACATCGCCTCCGACGCCCTCGACGACTGGGAGCTGCTGCCCACGCGTCCCGACTGGGCGGGAGGGCTGCGCGAGCGCTGGGTCCCCGGCGAGAAGGCGGCGGCCGACCGGCTGCGCGCGTTCCTCGCGGAGCAGCTCGACGACTACGCCGACGGCCGCGACCGGCCGGCGGAGGACGCCACCTCGAACCTCTCCCCGCACCTGAGGTGGGGCGAGATCAGCCCCTTCCAGGTGTGGCACGCCCTCGAGGAGGCGCACGCGAAGGGCCTGCACCGCGGCGACGGCAGCGACCGGTTCCTCTCCGAGGTGCTCTGGCGCGAGTTCTGCTACCACCTGCTGTTCCACTGGCCGGATCTGGCGACCGCGAACTTCGACACCCGGTTCGACTCCTTCCCGTGGGGACGCCCCGGCCAGCAGGCGATCGACGCCTGGCACCAGGGGCGCACCGGCTACCCCCTGGTGGACGCCGGCATGCGCGAGCTCTGGAGCACCGGCTACATGCACAACCGGGTCCGGATGGTGACCGCGTCGTTCCTGATCAAGAACCTGCTGGTCGACTGGCGGGTGGGCGAGGAGTGGTTCTGGGACACCCTGGTGGACGCGGACCCGGCGAGCAACGCCGCGAACTGGCAGTGGGTCGCGGGCTCGGGAGCCGATGCGTCGCCGTTCTTCCGGGTCTTCAACCCGGTCACGCAGTCGAGGAAGTTCGACCCGGCCGGCGAGTACATCCGCCACAACGTGCCGGAGCTCGGCGGAGTCGAGGGCGCCGCCGTGCACGAGCCGTGGACGCTAGGGGACACGCTGACCGGAGGCGCGGACGGCTACCCGGCGCCCCTCGTCGACCTCAAGGAGACGCGGGCGCACGCACTGGACGCCTTCGCGCAGATCAAGAGCGCCCCGCGCGACATCTCGCCGAGGGGCGACGACTGAGCGTCGCCGGCTAGACGCGTCCCGACGGGCCGGTGGAGCGGCCGGACTCGGCGAGCGGGTCCTCCTCCCCGCCCTGATCGCGCAGATCGCGGGCCGGGATGCCGACGAGCACCGCCCCGTCGGGCGCGTCCTTCACCACGACGGCGTTCGCGCCCACGCTGACGTCCGATCCGAGCACGAGCGGGCCCAGGACGACCGCGCCGGCGCCGACGACCACCCGGTCGCCGAGCGTGGGGTGCCGACGCTCGCGCCGGGCCGACCTCCCGCCCAGCGTGACGGAGTGGTAGAGCATGCAGTCGTCGCCGATCCGCGCGGTCTCGCCGATGACGACGCCCATGCCGTGGTCGATGAACAGACGCCGGCCGATGGTCGCACCGGGGTGGATCTCCACTCCGGTCGCCGCGCGCGCCGCCTGGCTGAGCAGCCGGGCGGGCAGGCGGAGGCCCCGCCGCCACCAGGCGTGCGCGACGCGGTGCACCCAGACCGCGTGCACTCCCGGGTAGGAGAGGACGACCTCCACCGCGCTCCGGGCGGCGGGGTCGCGCTCCCGGGCGGTGCGGACGTCCTCGCGGAGCAGGGCGAGGAGCCCGGGACGCTCCGGTCCGGACGGGACGCGGCGCTCCGGCCGACCGTCGCGTCCGGAGCGGGGCGTCCCGCCTCGTCTCGAGGGGCTCAGCTGCGGAGGTCCTCGTACAGGACGGTCGAGATGTACCGCTCGCCGAAGTCGCAGACGATGGCGACGATGGTCTTCCCCGCGTTCTCGGGGCGCTTCGCGACCTCGAGCGCGGCCCACATGATCGAGCCGGAGGAGATGCCGCCGAGGATCCCCTCCTGCGCGGCCATCTCGCGGGCCACCCGCACGGAGTCGTCGAGCGTCACGTCGATGATCTCGTCGTAGACCTCGCGGTCGAGGATCGCGGGGACGAAGTTGGCGCCGATGCCCTGGATCTTGTGCGGCCCGGCGGTGCCCTGGGTGAGGAGCGGGGAGTCGATCGGCTCCACTCCGATGACCTGCACGCCGGGCTTGCGCTCCTTGAGCACCTGGCCGACTCCGGTGATGGTGCCGCCGGTGCCGATGCCGGCCACGAAGACGTCGACCGCGCCGTCGGTGTCCTCCCAGACCTCCTCCGCGGTGGTGCGGCGGTGCACCTCGGGGTTGGCGGCGTTCTCGAACTGGCGGGCGAGGATCGCGCCGGGGGTCTCGTCGACGATCGCGCGGGCGCGCTCGACCGCTCCGCGCATGCCCTCGCTGCCGGGGGTGAGCACGATCTCGGCTCCGTAGGCGCGGAGGAGGACCCGGCGCTCGACGGACATCGTCTCGGGCATCGTGAGGACGACCTTGTAGCCGCGGGCGGCGCCCACCATCGCGAGCGCGATGCCGGTGTTGCCGCTCGTGCCCTCGACGATCGTCCCGCCGGGGTGCAGCTCGCCGGAGGCCTCGGCCGCATCGATGATGGCGACGCCGATGCGGTCCTTCACGCTGTTCGCAGGGTTGTAGAACTCGAGCTTGGCGAGGACCGTCGCCTGGTCGGCGCCCTCCAGCCGGTTGATGCGGACGAGAGGGGTCCTGCCGACGAGCTGGGTCACGTCGTCGTGGATGCGTGCCATGGTGTGCGCTTTCTGCCGGGGCCGGCCGCCCGGGGCCCCGGAGCGGTGGGTGGAACGGGTGCTGCAGCGCCCCTCGGAGCGGCGCTCCCCCCACGATACGGATGCATCGACCCGAGGTCAGCACCCCGGACGCGCCCGCTCCTGCGCATCACCCGCCAGCTCCTCATCTCCACCGGGAGGAGGACGCCCCGCGGGCGCACCCGTCACGTACCATGAAGCCGGGGGATCGCGCGACTGCTCGCGAGGCTTCTCGCCACCCTCCCTCAGATCTCCGCGGCCCGGCGCCGCGTCGAAAGGACGACCGCTCCATGGCACTTCCCACTGCATCCCGCCGCTCCGTCCGGCCGCTCGGGATGTCGCTGCGGGCGGTCATGGGGTTCATCGGGATGAGCGCCGTGGCGGGCGTCCTGATCACCGTCGGCGTCACGCCGGCCCTCGCGCTGACGGGCCTGGCGACGAGCAACACGATCGGCATGTTCCAGAACCTGCCGGGCTACCTCGACGTGGGCCAGCTGATGCAGCGCACCAACGTCTACGCGAGCGACGGGACGACCCTCCTCGCCTCCGTCTACGACCAGAACCGCGTCGAGGTGGGCTGGGACGACGTCGCGCAGTCCGCGAAGGACGCCGCCGTCGCCGGCGAGGACCCGCGCTTCTACGAGCACGGCGGCATCGACCTCCAGGGCACGCTCCGGGCCATCGCCGTCACGCTGACGGGCGACGACCTGCAGGGCGGGTCGTCGATCACGCAGCAGTACGTCAAGAACGTCCTGGTGCAGAAGGCGGAGTCGATCACCGACGAGGCCGCGCGCGACAAGGCCTACCAGGAGGCGACGGACCCGACCCCCGAGCGCAAGCTCAAGGAGATGCGCCTCGCGATCGGCCTCGAGAAGGAGGCGTCGAAGGACGACATCCTGCTCGGCTACCTCAACATCGCCCTCTTCGGGGGCACCGTCTACGGCATCGAGGCCGCGGCGAACTACTACTACGGCATCCCCGCGAGCCAGCTCTCGACCTCGCAGGCGGCCGCGCTGCTGGCGATCGTGAACAACCCGGCGAAGTTCCGCTTCGACAACCCGGGCGACGAGGCGAACGGCGCCGCCAACGGCTACGCCGCCACCAAGGAGCGCCGCGACTACATCCTCTCGGAGGAGCTCAAGCACGGCCGGATCGACCAGGCCGCGCACGACGCCGCCGTCGCCGAGCCGATCACCCCGAACATCACGGAGCCCTCGACCGGCTGCACCACCGCCGGCAACGCCGCGTACTTCTGCGACTACGTGCTGAACGTCCTCCGCAACGACTCCGTCTTCGGGGCGACCGACGACGAGCGCTACCAGCGCATCCGCCAGGGCGGCTTCGACGTCGTGACGACCCTCGACCTCGACATCCAGCAGGTCTCGCAGGCGGCGCTCAACGCCTACATCCCCTCCGTCGACCCGCGCTTCCAGGTCGGCGCGACGGCCGCCTCCGTCGAGGCGAAGACGGGCCGCGTGCTCTCCATGGTGCAGAACACGCAGTACAGCCAGGACGAGCAGTTCCTCGCCGCGAACCCCGGCTACAGCGCGATCAACCTCAACGTCGACCTCAGCATGGGCGGCGGCTCCGGCGTGCAGACCGGATCGACCTACAAGGTGTTCACGCTGGCGCAGTGGCTGAAGGCGGGGCACACCGTCAACGAGTCGTTCGCCTCCCCCACCTCCGGCTTCAGCTCCTACCCCCAGAAGTGCAACGTCGAGGGCGACGGCGGCTACTACGGCAAGTTCTCGCCTCGCAACGACGACCCGTCGGAGGACGCGAGCTCGATGAGCGCGCTCGGCGCGACCACGAACTCGATCAACACCGGCTTCATGGGAATGGCGCAGCAGCTCGACCTCTGCGACATCCGCACCACCGCCGAGTCGTTCGGGATGCACCGCGCCGACGGCCGCGAGCTCGCCAACGGGCCGGCCTCGGTCCTCGGGACGAACGAGATCGCGCCCCTGACGGTGGCCAACGCCTACGCCGGGATCGCGAACGACGGCACGACCTGCTCGGCGATCGTCATCGACCGGATCACCGACAGCGAGGGCAACGCCGTCGCCGCCCCGGCATCGGCGTGCACGCCCTCCGTGTCGCCCGAGGTCGCCCGAGGGATGCAGTACGCGATGCAGCGGGTGATGACCTCCGGAACGGCCTACGCCTCGAACCCCTTCGACGGGATCGAGCACATCGGCAAGACGGGCACCACCGACGAGGCAGCCGACGTGTGGACGGCGGGCGCCAGCAAGGCCGCCTCCCTGGCGGTCTGGGTCGGCAGCATCAACGGCTTCGCCGACAACACCAAGCAGAACCTGCGCTTCATCAGCCTGACGGGCGAAAAGGGGACCATCCGCGCCTCCAACGCCCGGCACGCCATCTGGAAGCCGATCATGACGGCGCTCGACGAGAAGTACGGCGGCGACGACTTCACGGCACCGCCTGCCTCGATGCTCGCGTACTCGCCGCGATCGGCGGCGAACTCCGAGGTCCCCGACGTCACGGGCGAGACGGTCGAGAGCGCCACGGCGATCCTCACCGCCGCCGGTTTCGTCGTCGGGATGCACGAGTCGGTCGACTCCGCGACGATCCCGGAGGGCTCCGTCGTGTCGACGACGCCGAGCGCGGAGGAGACGGCGGTCGCCGGCGGGGTGATCCCCCTCCAGGTGAGCACGGGCAAGGCTCCGGCCAATCCGAACGACATCTCGGACCTGAACGGCGACCTGATCGAGTAGAGACGTCGCCCGTCCCGTGAAGGGGCCGATCCCTCCGGGGGGCGGCCCCTTCTGCTGTCTTGGCGCCGAGCCTGCGCGGGCGCCGTCGCGCCGACTCCGGGCGGACGGGCGTCCGGCGCGGCCGTGGCGCGCCTCGTCGGGGATGTCGCAGGCCTCGCCTAGGGTGCTGGTGCAGCGAGAGGATCCATCCTGAAGCGACCGAACGTCCCCGTCTTCCAGCCCCGTCGAACCGTCCACGGGGCTCTCGGCGCGCTGGTCGGATTCGTGATCGTCAGCGTCCTGGCGGGTCTGCTCGCCTCGCTCGTGGTCGCCCCGGCCGCCGCGCTCACCGGCGCGGCGACCTCCGGCACCATCTCGGCGTTCCAGTCCCTCCCGAGCTACCTCGAGGTCGGGCGCCTGATGCAGAAGAGCGACGTCTACGCGGGCGACCCGGACGATCCGACGCTGCTGGCCTCCTTCTACGACCAGAACCGGATCGAGGTGCCGGCCGACCGGATCGCCGACTCCGTGAAGGACGCGCTCGTCGCGAGCGAGGACCCGCGCTTCTACGACCACGGCGGGATCGACCTGCAGGGCACCCTCCGCGCCATCGCCAGCACCTACCTCCTCGACGGCGACACCCAGGGCGGCTCGTCGATCACGCAGCAGTACGTGAAGAACGTGCTGGTGCAGAAGGCCGAGTCGATCCCGGACGAGGCGGACCGCGACCGCGCGTACGCGGAGGCGACGGCGACCACGGCCGAGCGCAAGCTCAAGGAGATGCGGCTCGCGATCGGGCTCGAGAAGGTGTCCTCGAAGGACGACATCCTGCTCGGCTATCTCAACATCGCCCTGTTCGGAGGCACCGTCTACGGCATCGAGGCCGCGGCGGAGTACTACTACGGCATCCCGGCGGCCGACCTCTCCCTCGCGCAGTCCGCCTCGCTCCTGGCGATCGTGAACAACCCCGAGAAGTTCCGCTTCGACCGGCCGGACGACACGGCCAACGGTGAGGCGAACGGCTACGCGCAGACCCGGGAGCGGCGCGACTACATCCTCGACCGGATGCTCGAGACGGGGAGCATCGACCAGGCCGCGCACGACGCCGCGGCCGCCGAGGCGATCACCCCCGACATCACCCCGCCGTCCACCGGCTGCCAGACGGCCGGCAGCGCGGCCTACTTCTGCGACTACGTGACCCACGTCCTCCGAGACGACCCGGCGCTCGGAGCGACCGACGACGAGCGCTACGCGGCGATCAAGCAGGGCGGGATCAAGGTCTACACGACGATCGATCTCGATCTGCAGAGGACCGCGCAGGAGCTGATGGACGAGCAGGTCCCCTCCTCCGATCCGCGCTTCGACGTCGGGGCGACGGCGGTCGCCGTCCAGAACGGCACCGGGCGCATCCTCACGATGGTGCAGAACAAGCGCTACAGCCAGGACCCGGACGTGATCGCGAGCGGGCCGGAGTTCTCGGCGATCAACCTCAACGTCGACGCGTCCGCGGGCGGCGGCAACGGCTTCCAGACCGGCTCCGCCTACAAGGTGTTCACGCTCGCCGAATGGCTCGACCGCGGGCACACCCTGCTCGAGCAGTTCGACTCGAAGCAGAAGAACTGGACCGGCTTCGCCGACAGCTGCGAGGGCACCTGGGACTACGACTCCTACAACCCCAAGAACGCCGGCGACGGCGGCTACACCGACACCCAGACGGCGCTGTACTCGACGATCTACTCGCTGAACACGGGCTTCACCGGGATGTCGCACCTGCTCGACCAGTGCGAGATCCGCAAGCAGGCCGAGGCCTTCGGAGTGCACCGCGCGGACGGGACCGCGCTCGTGCAGTCGCCGGGAGCGGTCCTCGGCACCAACGAGATCGCACCGCTCACCATGGCGACCGCCTACTCCGGCATCGCCGCGAACGGCACGACCTGCACCCCCGTCGCGATCACGGCGATCGTCGGAGCGGACGGCCGCGAGATAGAGCCGGTGGAGACGACCTGCAGCCGGGCGGTGTCGTCGAGGGTCGCCTCGGCGATGCAGTACACGATGCTCAAGGTGACCGCCGAGGGCACGGGTGTCGAGGACGATCCGAAGAACGGCATCCAGCACATCACCAAGACGGGCACCACCGACAACTCCGCCGACACCTGGGCCATCGGGGCCTCGACCGAGACCTCCCTCGCGGTCTGGGTCGGCAGCATCTCGGCACGCGCGGACGGCTCGAGGGTGAACCTCGACTCGATCGACTTCGACAGCGGCTGGGCGCCCTCGGCACGCCACCGGATCTGGAAGCCGTTGATGACGGCGATCGACTCCCGCTACGGCGGCTCCGACTTCCCGCAGGCCGACCAGTCGCTCATCGCGGCGCCGCAGGTCACCGTGCCGGACCTGTCCGGCCGGACCGGCGACTCCGCCGCACAGGCGCTGACCGCAGCAGGGCTCACTCCCGGAGCGACGTCGCAGGTCGACTCGACGCAGCCGATGAACACCGTGGCCGGCACCGGTCCGGCCGCGGGCACCCGCGTGGACAAGGGATCGGTGGTGGGCGTGCAGCTGAGCACGGGGAAGGCGCCGCCCGCTCCCGCTCCGGGCGGCTGACACCGCTGGACCGGGACGTCGCCGGTCGGCGAGGATCTGCGACGGGAACGGTTCAGGGGGGAACGGGTCAGGGAAGCCGGCTCAGGGCCCGACGGCTCCGGCGGGGAGCAGCCCGAACTCGACGAGCTCGTCGTCGGTGAGCAGTCGGCTGCGGATCATGAAGCGCTTGCCCTCGGGGGCTTCGACGCTGAATCCGCTGCCCCGCCCGTCGACGAGGTCGACGGTGAGGTGGGTGTGCTTCCAGTACTCGAACTGGGAGCGGGACATCCAGAAGTCGATCGGGTCCAGGCCGTCGAGCCGGAGCGACTCGACGAGCACGTCCGAGGCGCCGGTGCGGAACATCCCGGCGGGGAAGCACATCGGGGAGCTGCCGTCGCAGCATCCGCCCGACTGGTGGAACATGAGCGGCCCGTGCAGCGCCGTCATCCGGCGGAGCATGCTTGCCGCCTCCGCAGTGACGTCGACCCTCGTGGAGGTCATGATTGGTGCTCCTTCGCTCGTGGTGCGGAATGTCTGTGTGCGCCCGACCGCTGACGGCGGACGCTCCTCCGGGCGGCGTCTCGATACGCCGCTGCGCGGACTACTCGATCAAAATGAGGGGGCGCCCCCTCGTCCGATGCCTCGCCCGAAGGGCCGAGCACCGTTCTCCCGCGCGCCGCCAGGTGCCTCGCCCGAAGGGCCGAGCACCGTTCTCCCACGCGCCGCCAGGTGCCTCGCCCGCAGGGCCGAGCACCGTCCTTCCACGCGCCGCCAGGTGCCTCGCCCGAAGGGCCGAGCACCGCTCTTCCGCGCGTCGTCAGGTGCCTCGCCCGCAGGGCCGAGCACCGTCCATCCGCGCGCCGTCAGGTGCCTCGCCCGAAGGGCCGAGCACCGAACGGCGGATCCGCGTGCCAGCGGATCCGTCTCGGTGCGAGCGCTCCCCGCTCCTCCCCACCCGGCCACGTCGGCGAGCCGACCGCGGCACGGGCGACGAGGAACGAGGAGCCCGTGCGAACCAGCTCAGAAGAAGCCCATCGGTCCTTCCGCGTAGGAGACGAGGAGGTTCTTCGTCTGCTGGTAGTGGTCGAGCATCACCTTGTGGTTCTCGCGTCCGATGCCCGACTGCTTGTAGCCGCCGAACGCCGCGTGCGCGGGGTACTGGTGGTAGGTGTTCGACCAGACGCGGCCGGCTTCGATGGCCCGGCCGGCGCGGTAGAGCTGGGCGCCGTTGCGGCTCCACACTCCGGCGCCGAGGCCGTAGAGGGTGTCGTTGGCGATGCCGATCGCGTCGTCGAAGTCGTCGAAGGAGGTGAGGGCGAGGACGGGTCCGAAGATCTCCTCCTGGAAGATGCGCATCGAGTTGCGGCCCTCGAACACGGTCGGGTTGACGTAGTAGCCGCCGCTGAGCTCGCCGCCGAGGTCGGCGCGGTCGCCGCCGATGAGCAGCTTCGCTCCCTCCTGCTTGCCGATGTCCATGTAGGAGAGGATCTTCTCGAGCTGGTCGTTCGAGGCCTGGGCGCCGATCATCGTGGCGGTGTCGAGCGGGTTGCCCTGTTTGATCCGCTTGACCCGCTCGAGGCCGTCTCCGACGAAGTCGTCGTAGATCGAGCGCTGCACGAGCGCCCGGGACGGGCAGGTGCAGACCTCGCCCTGGTTGAGGGCGAAGAACGAGAAGCCCTCGAGCGCCTTGTCGTAGAAGGAGTCGCGTTCCGCGGCGACGTCGGCGAAGAACACGTTGGGGCTCTTGCCGCCCAGCTCCAGCGTCACCGGGATGAGGTTCTCGCTGGCGTACTGCATGATCAGGCGGCCGGTGGTCGTCTCGCCGGTGAAGGCGATCTTGCGGATGCGCGGGTGGGAGGCGAGCGGTGCGCCCGCTTCGAACCCGAATCCGTTGACGACGTTGAGCACGCCGGCGGGGATGAGGTCGCCGATCAGGTCGAGCAGCACGTGGATGGACGCCGGCGTCTGCTCGGCCGGCTTCAGCACCACGCAGTTGCCCGCGGCGAGCGCCGGCGCGAGCTTCCACACGGCCATCAGGATCGGGAAGTTCCAGGGGATGATCTGCCCGACCACGCCCAGCGGCTCGTGGAAGTGGTATGCGATCGTGTCGTGGTCGATCTCGGAGACGCCTCCCTCCTGCGCGCGGATCGCTCCGGCGAAGTAGCGGAAGTGGTCGATGGCGAGGGGGATGTCGGCGGCGAGGGTCTCGCGCACGGGCTTGCCGTTCTCCCACGTCTCGGCGACGGCGAGCAGCTCGAGGTTCGCCTCCATGCGGTCGGCGATCTTCAAGAGCATGTTCGAGCGCTCGGCGGGGCTGGTCTTCCCCCAGCTCGCGAACGCCTTCCAGCCCGCCTCGACGGCGCGGTCGACGTCGGCGGCGGTGCCGCGGGCGATCTCGCAGAAGGGCTTCCCGGTGATCGGGGTGATGTTCTCGAAGTACTGGCCGCTCGCGGGGGCGACGTACTCGCCTCCGATGTAGTGGTCGTAGCGCGAGCGGAAGGAGGCGACGGATCCCTCCGTGCCTGGATTCGCGTAGACCGTGGAACCCGGCTCCTGCGGTGCCTGCTCGGCGACCTGGTCGGCGTACAGCGTCATGTGGACCTCCATCGACGTCGTTGTCGTGGGCGCGGGGTGGGCGCCCGATCCTGACGCTACGTCGCGGGGGGTTGCACGACGTTGCACGGGTCGACGCACCGGCGGGAGCGGCGAGGACGGAGACCGGACCGGCCGGGCGGAGACGCGGCCGCCCGAGGAGGAGGGCCCCGCGGCCCGGACCTCAGACGCTCGCGAGCAGGCGCTGGGCGATCCGGCTCATGTAGACGCCGTAGGTCACCGTGGCCGCTGCGGCTCCCGCGCCGACCCAGGACCACACCTGCGGCCAGGCGGAGCCGTCGACGAGGACCACGACGACTCCGATCGCTCCGACCAGCGTCGTCCAGGTGGCGAGCCAGAGGTCGATGGTCCGGCCGAAGATCCTCGCCATCGGGTAGAAGTGCAGGCCCACGATCACGGCGATGGCCGGCACGAGGAACCGGTCGAGCCCGGTGCCGGTGAGGACGCCCACCGCGACACCGATCAGCACGCCCTCCGCGGCGAAGACCGCCCCGAACAGCAGACCGTTCGGCTTCGCCGCGCGGTCGGCGTCGGTGAGCTCCACCGCCATCCTCCGCCGGGCGACGAGGAGGCGGACGGCCTGCACGGCGAAGACCACGGCCGCGAGCGCGCAGACGGTCACGGCGGTCGTCGCCGCCGGTGCAGGCCAGCCGACCGTGGTGTCGCTCGCCCACCACATCGTGAAGACCGCCATCAGGAGCAGGCCCCCCGCGACTCCGCTCGCGAGGGCCCGGGGAGGTGGTGCGAGGGTGCTCATGCGTCGAGGCTAGCGAGACGGCTCCGCGGCCGGACGCTCCGGCGGGAGTCCCGGGAGCGGACGGGACGGCTCAGCGCTGCTCCGCCTCGATCGTCTCGAGGTGCGCGGCGACACCGGCACGCCGCGGCGAGCGGGGCGGGAGGACGCGCAGGAGCTCCCGCCACACCTCCGCGTCGTCGCGGCCGTCCGGGCCCTCCGCCCAGGCGAGGAGGGTCGCGGGCGCCGCATCGGCGAGGACGCTCGCCCGCACCCGCAGGCGCAGCTCGCCGGCGATCGCCCGGATCCCCGGCGCCTCGGACGAGGGCAGCGGCGCGCCCCGGTAGGCGTCCAGGGCGAGGCGGTGGGAGCCGCGGTCGAGCAGGCCCAGCACCTGGCGGGCGTCGAGGTCGACCGGGCTCGCCAGGCGGTAGGGGCGCGAGAGGGGTACCAGGCGCGGGAGGGTCGGCTCGAGCGCGCGGCGCAGCCGCACCATCTCGGCGCGGACGGTGACCACCGCGTCGTCCCGGCCGTGGAGCAGGAGGGCGAGCTGCTCGGCCGAGAGCCCGGCCCGGTGCCAGGCGAGCAGGGTCAGGATCTCGGCGTGCCGGCTGCTGAGCTCGAGCGTCGCTCCGGCGGCCGTCACCAGGCCCGTCTCGCGCCCGAGGACCCGCAGGCTCGGCGCCCGGGCCGCCGCCGTGCTCCGTGCAGCGGGCCGCCGCGGGCGGAGGAGCCGCTGCACCATCAGCTCGCTCTCGACGGCGGCGGCGGTCGCCTCCATCAGCGGGAGGGTCTGCGGGGCGACGACGTCGGCGCCGCCGGTGATGTCGATCACGCCGAGGATCTCGTGCGTCTCGGGGTCGTGCACGGGGACGGCGGTGCAGCTCCACGGGTGCACGAGCGAGGCGAAGTGCTCGGCGCCGTGGATCTGCACGCCGTGGTCGAGCACGAGGGCCGTCCCCGGCGCGGACGTCCCGACGTCGGGCTCGGCCCACGCGGCACCCTCGACGAACGACATCCCCTCGGCGAGGCTCTTGAGGTGCTGGTCCCCGTCGATCCAGAGCAGCCGCCCGAGCGCGTCGCCCACCGCGACCAGCACGCCGCTGTCCTCGTCGGCGTCGCGCACCAGCAGGCGGCGGATCACCGGGAGGACCGAGGCGAGCGGATGCCCGGTGCGGTACTCGCGGAGGTCGTCGCCCGAGAACGAGAGCGGTGCCGTCAGCCGGTCCGGATCGAGGCGCCGCCGCCGTGCGCGCTCCCACGACTCCTCGACCAGCGCGCGCCGCCGACCGCTGCCAGGGCGGGCCAGCCACGGGTTGGTCATGCGCTTCGCCTCGTCGTCGGGTCGGTGGGAGACGACGCTACTCCGCGGAGCGCGGCGGCGCCTCTCTGCCTCCGACGCTAATCCGGAAACCTAGGGCCGTCGCACCTCCCAAGCGATAGACTTTTCGACGCAATGCCCATGACCGCACGCCTGGTGAAGTTCGGTACTCGAGGGGTTGAACGGGAATTACCGCCGAACACTTCAAGCCGCAGACCCCCGGGCATCGTCCAAGAGCCGCATAAAACCACCCACCGTTACCGCGTCGCCCAGGCAATGTCGAAGTTCTCAGGAGCGTCTTGCCTATCGAGCGGCAACCCGCTACATTTTGGTCATGAATCAGGATGAGATCCTAGAAGTGCTAGAACAGGTCTCGGCGGGAAACGATGTCGCCGAAAATGAAATCGAGTTGCCTCGGATATTTATCACTGATACCGAAGTCTACCGGCGACTTTTGCGGGACGAAATAGATCTTATCACGGGCGGTAAGGGTACTGGCAAGAGCGCCATGTATCGCATGATAACCGAAACCCCCATCGCTGCAGATATCGCGGTATTAACCGCAACGAATCCTACGGGCGCACCAGAATTTCTTGCATTATTTCGCGGTAACGACAGCGAAGAGCGCCTAAGGTCTATTTGGGTCGTGTACTTCGCAAGCCTGCTCGGTAATTATGTCGTGGATAAATATGGTATAACAAGCGGGGTCGAAAGCGAAGTTTCGGAGCTACAGGAGATACTCCAAAGTTTAGGTCTTCGAAAAAAGGTAGGACCCGGTCCGTCTCTGCTCGCGCGGATAAGAAAAGCCACGACAGTGGAAGGTCAACTTAAAGCTGGACTCACCGGGTTGAACATCGGCGTCGGATTGAAGTTCGACCTGGGTGAAGACACCGACGGTCATGGTCAAAGTACTATCTTAAACTATCCTGACTTCTATTCTATCTTGCGCTCTTCCGCGGAGATTCTGGAAGCGAATGGTGATCGCGTCTGGATCGCTATGGATCGCCTTGATGAATGCTTCGTGCGAAACTCAGCGACTGAAAGACGAGCGCTCAGAGCTCTCCTCCGGGCTTCCTTGAATATCTCCCAAGCATTAGATTACACGAGCTGGGTACGACTCAAGATCTTCCTCCGTACAGACCTTTTCTCCCGATTCACAGAGGACGGCGCGTTCACCAATGCCACCCATCTACGGCGCGGAGACATTTCTTGGACTTTCAATAGTATGGCAGATCTGATAGGGCATCGCCTCACTCAAAGCTCTGAACTCTTTAAGAGCAGAGTTAGCGACGCGTCGCATTTGAACAACTCGAAGTCCACCTGGGATGCACTACTGCCCGATATGGGTCCAAAGATCCGTCATACATCGCAGGAACTCTGTCTATGGACTTGCGATGGAAGTGGTCTATACAATCCACGCAATCTCATTACTTTAATAAACCTTTCCTTAAACCGAGCCCGTGAGAATCAGCGACGCGCCATAAGCACAGGACGCGCTAGCCGCTCGGAAAGGCCATTAGTGAACTTCGGCGAAGTTAATGCAGCCGCTGGGGAATTGGCGCGACGGCGATTCCAAGACACGGTAGTCAATGAGTTTCCTGAGGTTCAGCCACTGGCTGACAAGTTAGCCAATGGGCCGAATGAGTACATCAGCAAGCAAGAATTGATGCTAAGGGTAGGAGGAACGGCCAACGAATTGCCTGAGACGACGGACACGATTTCACTCCTATTGCTCAGTGGACTAGTCGGCCAAACAAGCTCCGGAGGATATCGAATTCCTCGGCTATACAGGTCTGCACTTAGAACGAGCCGACTTAACGGTGATCCTTCGAAGAAAATTGGACATTAAACATGCCTGATAACGTGCAGTTACTGCTCTTAGTGAGCGAGTACCTTCCTCATTCCGCGGGGAAAAATTCCACGTAAGCAAGTCAGCTGAGGGCAAAGCTTAGAAGACCTTCGCCACAACACCTGTCAAGAGTCATAGTAGTGCTTGCTCAGAAGTGCCCTCGGGGTCTGGGTGCGGACGCCGGCCGCTGGAGTAGCAGCAGCACCGCCGCCACCAGCACCGCGACGCCCAGGACGGCTCCCGTGGTCAGCCGCTCCCCCAGCACCGCCACGCCGAGGAGGGTCGCGGTCGCCGGCTCCAGGAGGGTGAGCGTCGAGACGGTCGCCGCGGGAAGCACTCGCAGGCCGCGCGCGAAGAAGGTGTAGGCCACGGCGACCGTCACCACTCCGAGCCAGAGCACGGCCGGGATCGAGCCGGAGAGCCGCGACGGATCGCCCAGCAGCAGGAACGGGACCGCCAGCAGCGCCGCGGCTCCGAACTGGGCTCCCATGGCGGCGACGGGGCTGAGCCCGCGCTCGAGCAGCAGCTTGCCGCAGACGGCGTAGAGCGCGTAGGAGGCGCCGGCGCCGGCCGACGCGGCGAGGCCGGGGAGTGTCACGCCGCCGGATCCGCCTCCGCTGAGGAGCACCACTCCGATCGCGGCGAGCGCGGTCGAGGCGAACCAGCGCGGGCTCGGCGTCGTCCGCAGGACGAGCCACTCCAGCAGGCCGGTGAAGGCGGGAGCGGAGCCGAGGGCGACGATCGTGCCGACCGCGACGCCGTTCTGCGCGGTGCCGGTGAAGAAGGCGGGCTGGTACGCGGCGACACCGACCGCTCCGAGCACGACGAGCAGCACGACGGCGCGGGTCGGGCGGGAGCGGCTCCGCCGGCGCAGAGCCTCCACGCCGAGGAGAGCGGCCAGCAGGGCGCCGCCGAGGACGATGCGCGCCGCCCCGAGGAGGAGCGGATCCACGCCCGCCGCTCCGAGGGCCTGGGCGGTCCCCGTCGCGCCGAAGCAGACGGCGGCGAGGAGGACGGCGCCGATCGCCGAGGTCCGGGCCCCGCTCATCCCGCCCCGCTCCCCCGGCCGCCTGACGACCGGCTCCCAGTGTCCCAGGGATGGGCGCGTGCTCTTCCGCCTCTCGCGCCGGGGGCCCAGGATGGAGGGACCGGACTAGCGGAGGAGCACGACGTGGGCATCGCGGAACCGTTCGACCTCGAGGACCACCACCGCAGCGCGCACGGCGCCCTGCGCGAGCACTTCTCGGTGCGCGAGTTCGAGGAGGTGCCGCTGGACCGCGAGGCCATCGTCGCCACCGCGTACCTGCGGGCGATCGAGCACGCCACCGTGGCCCGGGTGCTCCCCCTCGCGCGCGCCCACCCCGACGAGCAGGTCCGCGCGTTCGCGTCCGTCTGGGCCGCCGAGCGGCACCGGATCGCCGACGCCCTGGGCGACGTGCTCGCGGCCTCGCCGCAGATCCGCGGCATCGACATCCGCCCGCCGGAGCCGACGGTGAGGTCGCGCCCGCTCCTCGACCGCGCCGCGGCCTCCCTCGCCGGCCCCGTCGCGCTGGCCCTCGCGGTGGACGCCCGGGTCACGGTGCACGGCTACCGCCGGCTCGCCCGGCTCTCGCTGCACCCCGAGATGGAGCGCCTCGCCGAGACGGTCACGGGCATCCTCGAGCGGCAGGCCGACTTCTTCACGGTGCACGCGGCGGGACGCCTCGGACGCCCGCTGCCGCGCCGGGTGCAGGCGGCCGGCCTGCTCGCCGTGCTGCGCCTCCCGATCGGCGAGGCCGACCTGCCGGAGGCTCTCGCGCGCGAGGGCCGGGAGCTCGTCTTCGGCCGGGACGACGGCGGACTCGACGGGATCGACGCGGGCGTCGTCGCGGCGTTCGCGCTGCCCTGCACGGCGGCCCGGCGGCTCGTGCACCCGTACCGGCCGGTGTCGATCCGTGCCGCGCACCGCCTCGGACGGCTCGCCGCCGACACCCGCGCCGCCGTCACGACCCTGCTGGAGCAGGTGCGCGAGTAGCGGCGGCGCTCAGCCCAGCAGCTCGCGCACGTCCTCGGCGGTGATCCCGCCGGTGGCCGCCGCGCCGTCGTCCGACATGACCGCGGCGAAGAGCGCGGCCTTCGCCTCCTTGAGGGCCATCACCTTCTCCTCGATCGTGTCCTTCGCGACCAGGCGGTAGACCATGACCGAGCGGGTCTGGCCGATGCGGTGCGCGCGGTCGACCGCCTGCGACTCGGTGGCGGGGTTCCACCACGGGTCGAGCAGGATGCAGTAGTCGGCCTCGGTGAGGTTGAGCCCGAAGCCGCCGGCCTTGAGCGAGATCAGGAACACGCCCGCCGCGCCCGAGCGGAACCGCTCGATGACCTCGTCGCGCTTCTTCGTCGCTCCGTCGAGGTAGGCGTACTCGATGCCCGCCGCGTCCAGCCGGCCGCGGACCCGGCCGAGGAACCGCGTGAACTGGCTGAACACCAGCACGCGGTGCCCCTCGCCGAGAGCGTCGCCCAGCAGCTCGTCGAGCAGGTCGAGCTTGGTCGAGGGCACGCTCTCGTGCGCCTCGTCGACCAGTGCCGCGTCGAGCGCGACCTGGCGCAGCACGGTCAGCGCGCGGAAGATCGCGAAGCGGTTCTTCTCGAAGTCGCCGATCAGGCCCAGCACGCGCTGCCGCTCCCGCGCCAGGTACGTGTCGTAGACCTTCCGCTGCTTCGGGCCGAGCTCGACCTCGAGGGTCTGCTCCTGCTTGGGCGGCAGCTCCTTGGCGACGAGCTCCTTGGTGCGCCGCAGCATCAGCGGGCGGATGCGCCGCCGCAGCTGCGAGAGCTTCTCGCTGTCGGCCTCGCGCTCGATCGGCTTCTGGTAGAACTCGACGAACCCGGCGGGCGAGGGGAACAGGCCCGGAGCGACGATCGACAGCAGCGACCAGAGCTCCATCACGTTGTTCTCCATCGGCGTTCCCGTGATGGCGAGCTTGAAGGGCACGTCGAGCCGGCGCGCGAGCTGGTGCGTCGCCGACTGGCGGTTCTTGACGAACTGCGCCTCGTCGAGGAGGAGCCCCGACCACTGGATGCCCGAGTACGACTCGTAGTCGAGCCGGAACAGGGCGTAGGAGGTGACGACCAGCTCGGCCTCGCCGATGACGCTGGAGAGCGCCTTCCGCTTCTTCTTCGACGTCTCGTCGATCCCGACGACGCGGAGGTCCGGGGCGAAGCGCTTGGCCTCGCCGACCCAGTTGGGCACCACGCTGGTGGGCGCGACGACGAGGAACGGGCGCGGCGAGGTACCCGCCTCCGCGGCCGCGGCGCGCTGCTCCTGCATCACCCGGGTGACCAGGGCGAGGGACTGCACGGTCTTGCCCAGGCCCATGTCGTCGGCGAGCACGCCGCCGAGCTGGTTGTCGTAGAGGAACGAGAGCCAGTCGTAGCCGAGCTGCTGGTAGGGCCGCAGCTCCACGGCGAAGCCCTCGGGCAGGACCCGCGACTCCAGCGCACCGGTCGCGGTGAAGCCGGAGAGCCCCTCCACGGAGCGGCGCCACGCGGCGGCCTGCGCCTCCACGACGCCCAGCTCGACCAGCTCGTCCCAGAGGGAGGACTGGAACCGGCTGATCCGCAGGGTCTCGCCGGGGTCGTCCGAGAGCTCGCGGGCCTCGGCGATCAGCTCGCGGAGGCGGCCGAACCGCTCGTCGTCGAGGGCGAAGTAGACGCCGCTGGGCAGCACCATGTACTCGTCGCCGCGGGCGAGCGCGAGGAAGATCTCGGCCAGCGGGACCGCCTCGTCGTTGACGGTGACGGAGATCTCGAGGTTGAACCAGTCGCGGCTGTCGGGCTGGGCGACGGTCTGCACGGCGACCACGGGCGCGGTCTGCGCCTCGCGGTACTCGACGCGCTCGCCGATCTCCTCGATCTCGACGGTGCCGAGCTCGCGGAGCCGCTCGACCTCGCCGGTGAGGAAGCCGACGGTCTGCATGCCGCGCAGGTCGAAGGTGGGGCGCAGGCGCCTGCTCGACGGGGACACCAGGGCCGGCGTCGACTCCGGGTCGAGACCCGCTCCCACGAGGGAGTCGAGGATCCGCTGCTCGGCCTCGGGGTCGCGGTAGCCGGCGTCCTCGCCGACCCGCAGCGGGAGCCGCTCGGCGTCCACGCCGCCGCGCGCCCCCTCCACTCCGTAGCGCCACCACCACGAGCCGCGCAGGCCCGCGCCGTCGGTGTGCTCGAGGGTGAGGCCGAGGCGCGGCTCGGGCACCGCGGGCGCCTCGAAGGAGCCGTCGCGGGAGACGATGTCGAACAGCCGGTGCAGCCGCTGGTAGTGCTCGGTGAGGAACGCCGACTCCTCGGCCACCGGGATGCGGATGGCCTCGCGGCTCCAGAGGAACGTGCGCGCGGAGGACAGCAGCGGCGCGGCGAACGGGATGAGCGTGACCGGGCGGGCGCGCATCTCGTCGCCGCCCTCCCACGTGTAGAGGCCGACGGCCGGGTCGCCGATGAAGCCGAACTCCTCGGGCGCCGGGTGGTCGCCGATCGCGACGAGCGAGCGCAGCTCGAGGCCGGCGGCGGTGCGCGTGACGTCGATGGAGGCGGTGGCCGTCGTGTCGAGGATCTTCAGCGGCGTCTGGTCGCGGTCGCCCATCACCAGGCCGATGCCCGCGCGGACGGCTCCGTGCAGGGCCGCCCAGATCGCCTCGCTCCGGCACTGGTCGAGGTAGAGCCAGGTGTCGGGCGAGTAGTAGCTGGAGGCGCTGTGCCCGGAGAGCAGGCCCTGCATCTCGCGGATCACGTCGATCTGGCGCTCGTCGTAGTCGTGGCTGTAGTGCAGGTAGCCGAGGTCGCGCCAGCTGGTGCCGGTGCGGACCCAGCGGTCGCGGTCGCCCATCCGCACCGGGCGCACGCCCAGGCGCGGGCGCGGCTCGGGCGGCGGCCGGTAGGAGTTGTAGCGGCCGGGCGGGCGACGCACGGGCTCGCCGGGCAGCAGCTCGAACTGCAGGCCGAGCGGGATGCCGGTGTGCGAGCGCTCCGCGCCGGCGAGGAGCGGGGCGAGCGCGCTGCGCCACTCCGGGACGGCGTCGACGGCGGCCTCGCCCGGGAAGGGACCGGCCACTCCACCCTCGCGCTCGCGGCGCAGGGCCTCGATCAGGACGGCGGCGACGTGCTTGCACTCGTGCTTGACCGGGCAGCTGCAGGCGCCGCCGAGGAGGGTCCAGTGCTCGCCCTCGTCGCGGAGCTGCACGCTCACGGCGTACGGCGAGCGCCCGGATCCGCGGACCTGGCCGAAGAGGCGGGTGCGGCCGCCGAACCACTGCAGCTCGCGCACGCGGCCCTCGTCCGCGTACGCGGTGCCCTTCTCGACGGCGGCGGTTCCGACGAGGGCGCGGATGTCCTGCTCGGAGAAGGGCTCGTGGCCGGCGGTCACCGGCCCGGGTGCGGCCGACGGCAGCACCTCACCGGGGGGACTCTGGCGGGCCATGGACCTCACGCTCTCCGCGCTCGAACGAGCGCATCCGTCTATTCAACCCGATTCCGGAGGCGCTGCGAGCCGCGGGCCGGGATCCGTGGAGGACGCACGGCCGTCCCTACGATGGAGGGATGCCCCGTCTGGCCGTCGTCTCGGCGCACACCTCCCCGCTCGAGCAGCCGTCGACGGGCGACGCGGGCGGGATGAACGTGTACCTCGCGGCGGTGCTCCCGGAGCTGGCGGCGCTCGGCTGGGAGATCGAGGTGCTGACCCGCGGCGAGGGCGTCCGGATGCTCGCGCCGGGTGTGCGAGTGGTCGGCGTGCCGGTGCCTGCGGGCGACAAGTACGCGCTGGCGGCCGCGGCGCCGGACTTCGCGCGCGCCGCGGAGGGGGCCGACGTCGTGCACTCCCACTACTGGGTGTCGGGCCTCGCGGGGGCGCTCACCGGCAGGCCGCACGTGCACTCGATGCACTCGGGCTCGCTCGCGAAGAACGCCCGGCTCGCCCCGGGCGACGTCGCGGAGCCGCAGCAGCGGATCGACGCGGAGCGCTCCGTGCTCGCCTCCGCCGACGCGATCGTGGTGGCGGGCGCCTCGGAGCGGGAGGACGTCGTCAGCGGGTACGGCGCGGATCCGGACCGGGTCGTCGTGGTGCCGCCCGGAGTCGACGCGCGGTTCCGCCCGGGCGGCGGCGAGCGCTCCGGAGTCGTCCTGATCGGCCGGGTGCAGCCGCTCAAGGGGCAGCTGCTGGCGGTCGAGGCGCTCGCGGCGATGGCGCCGGCGGAGCGGCCGGTGCTGCGGCTGGTGGGCGGGGCGGCACCGGGCCGGGAGTCGTACCTCGACGCGGTGCGCGCCGCGGCGGCTCCGCTGGGAGACCGCGTGCTGATCGAGGGGGCCGCCGACCGCGACCAGGTGGCGGAGCGGCTCCGGAGCGCGCAGCTGGCGCTCGTGCCCTCGGCGGCCGAGACCTTCGGGCTGATCGCGCTCGAAGCGGCCGGCAGCGGCACTCCCGTGCTCGCGCGCAGGACGACCGGCCTGGTGGACGCGGTGCGCGACGGCGGAAGCGGCGTGCTGCTCGACTCCGACTCCCCTGCGGCGTGGGCCGAGGCGATCCTGACCCTGCTGGGCTCGCCCGGCGAGCTGGCGCGACTCGGCCGCGGCGGCGTCGACTGGGCGGCCGCCCACTCCTGGCCGGCCGCCGCCGCCCGGCTGGACGCCGTCTACCGCGGCCTGTCGGCCCGCTGAGGGAACCCCGGACCGTCGAGGGACCCCGCTCCGCCGGATTACCTCGACGGGTCGGGGCTCCCTCGATGCAGGGAGGGGGTCAGTCGGCGATGGCGGGGGCCCCGGGGTCGAGGCGGGCGCCGCGGGTGGAGCGGTACCAGGGCGCGAGGCGGTCGGGCGAGACGGCGACCATCGCGGCGCCCGTGAATCCGGCGTCGTTGCCGAAGCGGGCGGGGACGATCTCGGTGCCGATGTCGAGGAAGCGGGCGAACTCGTCGAAGACGTGCGCCGCCGCGCCGCCGATCACGAACAGCTGCGGCGAGAGCAGCATCTCGAGGTGCCGGTAGTAGACGCTGAGGCGACCCGCCCACTCCTCGAGGGTGATGCCCTCGCGGCGGACGGCCGAGAAGCCGACCTGCGGCTCGAAGTCGGGACCGTCGATGTGCAGGTGACCGAGCTCGGAGTTGGGGATCACCACGCCCTCGTGGACGAGCGCCGTCCCGATGCCGGTGCCGAGGGTGGTCAGCAGGAGGAGGCCCTCGCGTCCGCGCATCGCGCCGAACTCGCGCTCGGCGACCCCCGCCGCATCCGCGTCGTTGACGACGACGACGTCGACCCCGGTCGCCTCCGAGAGGAGGGCCTGCGCGTCGAGCCCGACCCAGCGCTGCGAGACGTGGGTGGTCTGGCGGACGACGCCGCCGCGGACGATCCCGGGGAAGCCGACGCCGACGGGCGTGCCTGCGATCGGCGAGACGTCGCGGACGATGCCGGCGATCGCCTCGGCGAAGTCCTCGGGCTCCTTGCCCAGCGGGTTCGCGACCGCGAAGCGGCGAGCCGCCCGCTCACCGGTGGTGACGTCGACGAGGGACGCCTTGATCGACGTCCCCCCGATGTCGACGCCGACGGCGAAGCGCGGGAGGAGGCCGTCGTGGGGCTGGGTCACGGATGCTCCGTCTGCAGTGGTGGGCGAGTGCGGGGACTCGCGAAACGGTCGGCCCGTCGGATCCGGGATCGCGACGAGCCGAAGGCGATTCTACGAGCCGTCAGGTGCGCGCGGGCTCCGAGAGGGCGCGGAGGACGAAGTCGATCACCGGCTCGTAGAGGTGGACGGCCAGCCCGTCGTCGATCGGGACGACCACCTCGATCGAGCCCTGCGCCTCGGCGACGAACACCGCCGGGTCGTTGCAGTCGGCGATCGCGATGACCGGCAGCCCCCGCCGGCCGGCCGCGCCCGCGAAGCCGTGGTCGGCGACGACCAGGTCGGGGCGGATGCCGAGCTCGTCGAGGCGGTCGAGCAGCGCGTCCATCGGCTCCGGCGAGTGCGTGTGCTGCAGCCCTCCCCCGCGGTAGACGCAGGTGACCCCGCCGGTGCACCATAGGGCCTGGTGCTCGTCCGCGAGAGGCACGCGGATCCCGTCGGGGGCGGCGAACGGGAGCGCATTCACGTCGATCACGCGAGCGCCCCGTTCCGTCGCGGCAGCAGCGAAGCGGCGGTAGACGTCCATCAGGGTCGCGGGGTGCGCGGTGGCGAACAGGAGGAGCGCCCCCTCGCGGACAGCGGCGGCGAACCGGTCGCGGTAGCGGGCGAGACCCGCGACCGTCAGGCGGGCGTCGATCCGGTCCTGCCCGCTCTCGAAGGAGGGGTCGGTGCTGATCCCCACGCGCTCCCCCATCAGGGCGAGCAGGCTCTCGAGCGTCCAGTGCTCGGCCACGTCCACCCCGTAGAGGTGCGCGGGCTCGCGGGCGGCGAGGCCGCGGAGGTTGCCGAGGTTGCTCGCGCGGCCGGTGAGGACGTCCCCGGCGAGGAGGGAGGAGTCGAGGTACGCCTCGAGCTCGGAGTCGGGACGCGGCATGCGGGACCTCTCGATCGACGGGGAGCTCCCAGGCTACGGGCAGTTCAGGTGTTGACATCCGATCCGTCGCCGATATATCGTTACTGCATCGCCGACAGATCGGGAGCAGCCGCTCCCGACGGGCGACCGGATCCGATCGAAAGGGATCCCCTCACGGCAGAGAGCAGCACACCCATGAACTCCAGGACCTTCTTCTCCGACGACCGCCGCGACTCCTGCGACGGCGACCACTCCTCCCGCCACGAGCACCCCGGCCGCGGACAGCGCCGCGGACCCGGCGGTCACGGCCGCGGCTTCGGGCCCGGCTTCGGCTTCGGCCCGGGCTTCGGCCCCGGCTTCGGCGGCCCCTTCGGCCGCGGCGGAGGACGCGCCCGACGCGGTGACGTCCGCGCGGCCCTCCTCTCCCTCCTCTCCGAGAAGTCCTCGAACGGCTACGGCCTGATCAAGGCCATCGCCGAGAAGACGAACGGATCGTGGCGTCCCAGCCCCGGCTCCGTCTACCCCACCCTCCAGCAGCTCGTCGACGAGGGCCTCATCACGGCCGTCGGCGAGGGCCGCGGCACCGAGTACCAGCTCACGGACGCGGGCGGCACCTACGTGCGCGAGCACGCCGACGAGCTCGACGCGGCCTGGGAGGCCACTCCCGGCGCGAGCGACGCCGATCGCGCCTTCATGGAGAACGTCGGCAAGCTGATGGGCGTCGTGCAGCAGTTCCGCGGAGCGACCGAGGCGCAGCGCGCCGCCGCGTCCGCCAAGCTCGACGAGACCCGTCGCGCGCTGTACCTCATCCTCGCCGACTGACCTCGGCTCCCCTCCCGCGATCCGTCGCGGGAGCCCCGGTCGGACGGGACCCCCTCGCCTCGGCGACGGAGTCCCGTCCGTTCCGTCGTCTCCGGAGCCGGCGCCTCAGCGGGCGGCGGACAGGCGCGCCAGACCCTCGTCGAGGGTGACCGACGGGCTCCACTGCAGATCGGCGCGCGTGCGGCGCTGGTCGAACCAGTGCGCGGTCGAGAGCTGCTCGGCGAGGAAGCGGGTCATCGGCGGCTCATCGGCGCCGGGCCGCACGGCCCACACGCGCTCGACGAGTGATCCCGCGACGCGGGCGACGGAGGCAGGGACGGACCAGCGCGGCGGCTCGACGCCCGAGGCGCGGCAGATCCCGGCGAGCAGCTCGGCGACGGGGCGCGGCTCGCCGTTGGTGACGACGTAGGAGCGGCCGTGCACCTCCTCCGCCCGCCCGAGAGCGGCGACGATCGCCGAGGCGGCGTTGTCGATGTAGGTGGAGTCGATCAGCGCCTGGCCGTGCCCGAGGAGCGGCAGTCGGCCGGTGCGCGCCCGCTCGACGATGCGGGCGACGAGCTGGGTGTCGCCCGGACCCCAGACCAGGTGCGGGCGCACGGCGACCACCGCGAAGCCGGGGGCGTCGGCCGCGAGGGCCAGCAGCTCGGCCCGGGCCTTGGTGCGCGCGTAGTCGCCGCGGGCCCGGTCCGGATCGGCGGGCTCGGCGTCGTCGCCGATGATCGAGGAGCCGGAGTGGGCGACGGAGGGCGACGAGATCTGGACGAAGCGGCTCACGCCGGCGCGGGCGGCGGCGGCGAGCAGACGCCGGGTACCGTCGATGTTCACGCGGTCGAAGTCGCCAGGATCGCCGGCGAGCGAGACCTTCGCGGCGAGGTGCACGACGCCCTCGGCCGCGTCGACGGCCTCCTCGACCGCGCGCGGATCCGTCAGCGAGCCCCGCGCCTCCTCGACGCCCGCGACCCCGGAGGGCCGACGCTGGAAGGTGCGGACCTCGTGCCCCTGGGCGACGAGGCCCGCGGCCACCGCACCGCCGAGCAGGCCGCTCGCGCCGGTGACCAGGACCCTCACGGCGCCACCATCCGGCCGCCGGCGAGCACGCCCTCGGCCCAGCGCGAGAGCGCGGCCCGGTCGATCTTGGAGTTGTGGCGGATGTCGGTGGGCAGCGCCGGGACGACGAGAACCGCGGCGACGGGCCGGGCGACGGCCGCGCGCACCTCGGCGGCGAGGGCCTCCTCGGCCAGCACCACGCGGCGCGCGCCCGAGCGCAGCTCGACCACGGCGACCAGCTGCGCGACTCCGCGCGGGCCGGCTCCGACGATCGCGGCGCGGGCGACCGAGGTGACGCGCGCCTCGATCCGCTGCTCCGGTCCGACCGGCGTGACGACGCCGTCCGGCGTGACGACGACGTGCGGCATCCTGCCCTCGACCCAGAGGCGGCCGGCGGAGTCGATCCGCCCGACGTCCCCGGTGCGGTGCCAGCGCTCGCCCGGGACGGCGCCGACGCGGGCGGCGCGGTCGGTGAGCCAGAGGCGCTCGTAGTGGTCCTCGACGTGACCGGCCGAGACGACGATCTCGCCGGTCGTGCCGGTGATCTCCTCCGGCTCGTCCGCGGCGCGGCCGCCGGCGTCGAGCGGGGCGATCCGCAGCCGGACGCCCGCGGCGGGCACGCCCACGCAGACGCCTCCGCGCGGATCGTCGTCGGAGGCGGCCTCGCGGATGCCCTCCAGCGACGCGTCGGTGAGCAGCAGCCCCTCGGTCATGCCGTAGGGAGTGCGGGCGGAGGCGTTCGGCATGAGCGCCTGCGCCTCGCCGAGCAGTCCCGCCGAGACGGGGGCGCCGGCCGAGAGGAAGGTGCGCACGCCGGCGAGGGCGCGGTGGTCGTCAGTGTCGAGCGCGCCGGCTGTGGCCACGACGTTGGCCAGTGCGGCCGGCGAGAGGAACAGCACGGTCGCGTCGACCCGGGCGGCGGCCGCGGCGACGGCGGCCGCGGTGAGCGTCCGGGGCGCGGTGACGTCCATGTCCGGAGTGGCGGAGCGCGTGCCCAGCGCGGGGCCCAGCAGGGCGAACGGCGCGAAGCCCGCGACGAGCCCGGTGCCCGGTCCGATCCCGTACTGGCGGGCGAGCGCGTCGCGGACGCCGGCGAGCTGGCGGTGCGTGTAGACGACGCCCTTGGCAGGGCCGGTCGAGCCGGAGGTGAACAGGATCGCGGCCACGGCGTCGGCGGCGGGCGCCTCGCCCAGCGCCTCCGGGTCGGCGGCCAGCTCGGCGCGGCCGAGCTCGATCAGCTGCCCGAGCGAGGTGTCGACCCCGAGGGCCGAGGCGGAGGCGCGGGGCAGGGTCTGCGTCGAGACCCGGCCGCCGGGCCAGCGGAGGGCCCGCGCGACGGCGAGGCCGGGCAGGGCGCCGACCACCAGATCCGGCCAGGCACCGCGGACCGCGCGGGTGAGACCGCGCAGGCCCAGGCCCGCGTCGGCGACGACCACGACGGCTCCGATGCGCAGGCACGCGTAGAGCAGCGCCGTCAGGTCGGCACCGGGCGGCACGAGGAGCGAGACGCGGTCGCCCGGGGAGACGCCGGAGGCGCGGAGCCCGGCGGCGAGCTCGCGGACCCGCTGCGAGAGCAGGCGCCACGAGACCGAGCGGGGCCCGCCGCCTCCGGGAGGCGCCATCTCGACCAGGGCGAGCGAGTCGTCCTGCGCGTTGCGGTCGAGGTGCGCCCAGAGCGGCTCGACCGGCGCGGTCGGGCGGCGGACGTCGGGGGCGGGGTCGCCGCCGAACGGCTCCTCGCCGTCGGAGAGGTCGCCCAGCCAGGTGAGGACGGCGGACGAGTAGTCGACGTCCTCGGCCACCAGGTGGCCCGCTCCCTCGTAGCGGTGGACCTGCGCGTGCGGGAGGCGGTCGACGAGGTCGTCGAGGTAGCGGTCGGAGAAGATCGGGTCCAGCGGGCCCCAGAGCATCAGGGCCGGCGTCGTCAGGGCGCTGACGCCCTCGGCGATGCGCTGCAGCTCCGGGTCGCTCGGGTGCGCGGAGTCGACCGGGATGTCGGCGACGAAGCCGCCCACTCCGCCGCGGCGCGACGCGGACCGGTAGGGCGCGCGGTACCCCTCCTTCACCGCGGAGGGCAGCGCCGGGTGCCCCAGCGCGAGGGTCGTCTCGAGGAAGGCCGGCGTGCCGACCGTCGAGGCGCCGAGCACGCCCGACGCGAGCGCGAGCCGGAGCGGGGCCGGGATCGGCTCGTCGGCGCTCTGGTGGATCGCGGTGTTCAGGAGCATCGTGGCGCGCAGCTGCTCCGGGTGGTCGACCGCCCAGCCCAGCGAGACGACTCCGCCCCAGTCGTGGCCGAGGGTGACCACGTCGTCGAGGCCGAGCACGTCGGTGAGGTTGGCGAGCTCGCGCACGCGGTCGGCGAGCGTGTGCAGGGCGCCGGTCCGCTCGGAGAAGCCCATCTCGAGCTGATCGACAGCGACCACCCGCCAGGCGGGGCCTCCGCGGCGGGCGGACTCGAGCGTGGCGGCCGCGAGGCGGCGCCAGAGGTAGGACCAGGTGGGGTTTCCGTGCACGCAGAGGACGGTGCCGACGGGCTCCGTGCCGAGGGCCTCGCCCGTGTCGAGCAGGTGCCAGCGGCGCGGCACGCCCTGGGCGTCCGGAGCGTCGACGAGGCGCGACCACGCGGGATCGAGCCCGTCGAGCCCGGCCGGGGGCATCTGCGCGGCGGCCGTGGAGCCGAGCGCTCCGCGGATCCGCTCGGCCGGGTGGGGCGCGGTCACCAGGCGATCTCGAGCATCGCGGTGTTGATGCCCGAGCCCACTCCGATGAGCAGCACCCGGTTGCCGGGCTGCAGGGTCTCGGCCTCCTGGGCCAGGGTGATCGGGATCGACGCCGGGCCGACGTTGCCGAGGGTGGGGTAGGTCGTGGGGACGCGGCTGCGGTCGATGCCGACGGCCTTCACCAGGGCGTCGGTGTGCACGTCCGACACCTGGTGTGTGATGTAGCGGTCCATCCCGCTCCAGTTCCAGTCGCGGGTGGCCTCCTTCCACGCCGAGAGGACGAGCTCCATGCCGCCCTTGAGCAGCGCCTTCGCGTCCGTGAACATGCCGTCTACGCTGCCGACGCAGAGCTCGTTGAACTGCGTGGCCGCGCGGGTGATGCCGCCGAGGATGCGGTGGCCCTTGGGGTGCTCGTCGGCCGGGCCGAGGACGGCCGCGGCGGCGCCGGAGCCGAGGGTCAGGCTCGCGAACTCGCTCATGAAGTCCTTGCGCTTGACGCCCTCGCGGCTCAGGCGCTCGATGGTGTTGACCTGGATCTCGTCGGCGTCCTCGCCGTCGATGATGAGCGCGTAGCGGATCTGGCCGGAGTCGATCAGCTGCGCGGCGAGGGTCATGCCGTTGACGAAGCCGAGGCACGCGTTCGCGATGTCGAAGTTGATGGCCGACGAGGGCAGGCCGAGCCCGTGGTGCAGGCGCACGGCGACCGAGGGCTCGAGGTGCTTGCGGGTCACCGACGTGTTGATGATCAGGCCGATCTGGTCGGCGCGGACGCCGGCCTCGGCGAGAGCGCGCTTGCCCGCGTCGATCGCCGCTCCGTCGAAGCCCTGCTCGGAGCCCCAGTTGCGGCGCTCGTGCACTCCGGCGACGCGCTGGAGGAGCCCGGTGGGGAGCCGCAGGCGCTTGAGCGCCGGAGCGAGCCGCGCCTCGATCTCGGCCGAGGTGGTCACGCGCGGAGCCAGCGTGGTCGCGACGGACAGCAATGCGACGTTGCGGTGCGTGGTCGTTGCGTTTCCGTCCAACGGAACTCCCTGTCGAGTTGTCGATCCTGGCATGTGCCTCCGTGATTTTACGCTGTCGTTCAGGCTGCGCTTCCTGGACGCCCGCTGGGCGGTCGCGGAACGCGTCCTCGGCGGCCCGACGGAGGCTCCTCCCCCGGAACGACGGGCGAGGAGCCGCCGATGCCACACGCGACGCGCGGTGTCAACCCACCCGCCGGGGCGTCAGGTCCCCATCGCCCACGGCTCGCGATCGCCGCGGAGGCGGGCGGCGAGCGCCATCGCCTGCTCGTCGGTCAGGGTCGCGACGTAGTCGACCACACCGCGTCCCCGGCCGAGCCGCTGCAGCGCCGCCGGGTCGGAGGTCGGCCGGCCGCGCTCGTCGGCCGGGAGCCAGTCGGGGTGGTCGGCGCGCAGGCGGAAGTAGCCGTCGGTCGCGAGCTCGATCAGGTCGAGCAGCTTCTGCGGAGCCCGCGAGCCGTCGCGTGGATCCTCCAGCCAGGCGTCGAGGTGGGTCACCAGCGTCTCGAGCACCTGCGACTGGCCGCGCTGGTAGGTGGCGAAGTCCGGCCGGTCGATCACGAAGCGGGTGTGCACGAACTTCAGCACGGCCACGTCGTGCCAGGCGTCCGGGAGGAGGGAGAGGTGGCCCGAGCGCACGTTCGGCTCGGCGAGCACCACCACGGAGCGCTGCAGGCGGCCGATCCAGGAGGAGACGAAGGCCTCGATCGCGCGCTCGGTGCGCGTCGATCCGTCGAACGGGAGCGCGAGGAGCCCCTCGACCAGCTCGGTCGACACTCTCTCCACGGAGGCGCGGAAGTGCTCGTCGCTCGCGATCCACGGGTCGCGGGCCACGAGCCTCCGGCGGAGCATCTCGAGCGAGTGCCCGGGCGCGCGCGCCCACAGCTCCTCGGCGTCGAGGGCGGCGAGCGCGTTCTGCTCGCGGAGGAACGCGCGGAACTCCACGGCGACGGCCGCCTGCTGCAGCACTCCCGCGCGGTAGAAGTCGTCGAGGTCGTGCAGCGAGTAGGCGATGTCGTCGGCGACGTCCATGACCGAGCACTCGAGGGTCTGCTGCCAGGGGGCGATCGCGGCGAAGCCGGAGCGGGCGTCGAGCAGGTCGTCGAGGTCGAGGGTGTACGCCGAGAACTTCGGCGGCGCGGTCTCCCACCGGCTGGCGGTCGAGCCGCGGGGCAGCTCGGTCGGGTCGGCGGAGTCGATGCCGGGGCGGTGGACCGTCCGCCCCCACGGGTACTTGAGCACGGCGGCTCGGGAGGCGGCGGTGAGGTTCAGCCCCACCTCCACCGTCTCGCAGACGTCGAGCTCGGAGAGGATCCGGAACGACTGCGCGTTGCCCTCGAAACCCTCCGCGAGCCCCAGCCGCTCGCGCGCGAGGCGGTCGAGCGCCTGCTCGCCGAGGTGGCCGAACGGAGGGTGGCCGAGGTCGTGCGCGCTGGCCGCGGCCTGCACGACCACCGGGTCGCAGCCGCCGAGCCGCTCGACCAGCTCGCGCTGGGCGGGATCGGTGGTGGTCAGCTGCATCGCGATCGCGCGGGCGACCGCGGTGACCTTGATCGAGTGCGTGAGCCGGTTGTGCACGACCTGGCCGACGCCCGAGGGCGAGATGACCTGGGTCACCGCGGAGAGTCGGGCGAAGTACGGCGAGAAGCGGATCCGCTCCAGGTCGACGCGGTACTCGGGGTACTCCTCGCCGGTGGCGAACCGGTCGACCGGCTCGGGGATGCGCCGGTCGCGGCGGTGGTCGTGCGGGGCCGAGGCCCGCGGGGCCGTCGTCTCGGGGAGTGCCGGCTCGCTCATGGCTTCACCCTAATCAGGGGCGCGGGGGCGGAGGGACCGCGCCGCTCCGGCGGTCGGCGTCGCTCCTCCGCCGAGACAGCGGGTCTGCCGGCTAAGCCCCGCGGGGACGGCGGCGCCCCGGGGAGCGCACGGACACCTCGGCGAGGCCGGCACCTCGGCGGACGCCGGGACGCCTCGCGGCAGCCCGGCCGACGGGCGAACAGGAGACGCCGGGCGCGGACTCCCGTCAGGCGGACTGCTCGCGCGGAGCGACGGCGAGGTGCACGGCCGCGGCGACGACCGCGCCGAGGACGTAGGCCGCGATGTCGAGCCAGGAGAAGGTGGTGCCGACGACGAGGCGGAGCGGCGCCCACAGCTCGACCAGGCGCGCTGCGACTCCGATCGCCTGCAGCTGCTCCATCGCGATCGACCAGGCCAGCGCGATCCCGGCAGCCGTCACGCCCGGGATGCGCGGCAGGAGCACCGCGATCAGCAGCGCCACCAGGACGACGTAGGCCACTCCGCCGGCGAGGTCGGCGAGCAGCCCCGTGAGCACGAACCGCAGCGCCAGGCCCAGGCCGAGCACGGCGACGGCCGCGAGGGCGAAGCGGAGCCGCGCCCTCACCGGGCACGCTCCTCGAGGGCGCGCTGCAGGCGGTCGAGAGCGAGGAGGAACGTGCGGTCGTCGGCCACGCGCCAGCCGAGGGCGGCCGGGGCGGCGACGACCAGGGGCACGAGGACGGTGCGCGGGCGCCGCCTCGCCGCACGCAGGACGGCAGAGGCGGGCGGCGGCGCGAGGACCGCCAGGACCAGCGCGCGGACCCGGTGGGCACCCGAGGGCGAGGTGCCGACGCCCACCGAGACGATCCGATCCCACTCGGCGATGCGCAGGGCGTCTGCGCGCTCGGCGGCGAGCTCGAGTCCGTCGCGGCCGACGGCCAGCACCGCGGCGGCGGCGGCCGGAGCGGCGGAGGCGGGTGCCGCGATCCGGCGTAGCGCCCGGGCGAGCTCGGGAGTGCGCAGGACGGCGAACCCCTCGGTGACGGCGGCGAGCGCCGCCAGCCGGCGCTGCCGCTCCGGGGCGGCCTGACGGACCCGGGCCCGGACGGCGGCCGGGGCGGGCAGGGGCGCGGCGAGCAGCGCGGTCGGCTCGAACCGCGTGCGCGGGGGCAGCGGGACCGCCGGCGGTGTGCGCGGCGGGGGCTCGCCCCAGTGCGGCGTCGATGCGGGATCCATGCGCCCCTCCCTCCTCGCGCGGCTCCGAGCCGCCCCTGAGATCATCCCTCCTCCGCCCTCCCGCCTTGCCGAGAGGGCTCGGCGGGCTTACCATGGAGTACCCCCCGGGGGTATGCCGCGACCGGCGTGCCGACCGGACGCCCACCGGGCCGATCGACCGGATCGGACCGGACGCACGACACAGGAGGACCCATGAGCACCAGGATCGACCTCGGCCTGACCGCGAGCGGATCGACGGGAGGGTGCGGCTGCGGCGGAGGCGGTGCCTGCGCGTGCGGCGGCCACGGCGGCGCCGGCCGCTCCGACGCCGACCACGCGGCGCAGGGCTCCCTGTCCGCCGCGTCCGTGCAGAGCTTCGGCGTCGCGGGCATGACCTGCGAGCACTGCGTCCGCAGCGTCACCGAGGAGCTCGCCGCCTACCCCGAGGTCTCGGCGGTCGACGTGTCCCTCGCCCCCGACGGGGTCTCGACCGTCACGGTCGGCTCCTCCCGGCCGCTCGGCCGCGAGGAGATCGCCGCCGCCGTCGCCGACGCGGGCTACCGCCTCGCTCCCCTGAGCTGACGTGGCCGAGACCACCGGCACCCCGCTCGAGCTCGCCATCGGAGGGATGACCTGCGCCTCCTGCGTCGCGCGGGTCGAGAAGCGCCTCGACGCGCTCCCCGGAGTCCACGCGACCGTCAACCTCGCCCTCGAGCGCGCGACGCTGACCCTCCCGCCCGGCACGACTCCGGCCGACGCGATCGCCGCCGTCGAGGCCGCGGGCTACAGCGCGACGGTCCCCTCCACCGGCGAGGCGGCTCCCGCGGAGGAGCAGGAGGAGCAGAGCGACGACGACCGCGAGCGGCGCGCCCTGCGCACCCGGCTCCGCGTCTCCGCCCTGCTCGCCGTGCCGGTGGTCCTGCTCTCGATGATCCCGCCGCTGCAGTTCGCGAACTGGCAGTGGCTGTGCCTCGCCCTCGCCTCACCGGTCGCGGTCTGGGGCGCGCTGCCCTTCCACCGCAACGCCTGGCGGGCGCTGCGGCACGGCTCCACCACCATGGACACCCTGATCAGCCTCGGGGTCAGCGCCTCCTTCGCCTGGTCGGTCTGGGCTCTGTTCCTCGGCGACGCCGGGCGGCCCGGCATGAGCATGCCGTTCGAGCTGCTGGGCAGCCGGTCCGGCCACGACGAGATCTACCTCGAGGTCGCCGCCGCCGTCCCCGTCCTCGTGCTGGCCGGCCGCTACCTGGAGGCGCGGTCGAAGCGCGACGCCGGTGCGGCGCTCCGGGCGCTCCTCCGCCTCGGCGCGAAGGACGCCGTGCGCCTCGCCGCCGACGGACAGGAGGAGCGCGTGCCCGCGTCCTCGCTCGCCGTCGGCGACGTCCTCCGCGTGCGCCCCGGCGAGACCGTCGCCGCCGACGGCACCGTGCTCGAGGGCTCGAGCGCGATCGACGCGAGCATGCTCACCGGCGAGAGCGTGCCGGTCGAGGTCGGCCCCGGCTCGACCGTGACCGGCGGAGTTCTCAACGCCCACGGCCTGCTCACCGTCCGCGTCGACCGCGTCGGCTCCGAGACCACGCTCGCGCGGATGGGCCGTCTCGTCTCGGACGCGCAGGCCGGCAAGGCGCGCATCCAGCGGCTCGCCGACCGCGTCTCCTCCGTCTTCGTGCCGGTCGTGGTGGTTCTCGCCCTGGCCACCCTCGCCGGCTGGCTGATCGCCGGCGCCGACCTCGCCGCCGCCTTCTCTCCCGCCGTCGCCGTCCTCGTCGTCGCCTGCCCGTGCGCGCTGGGCCTGGCCACCCCGACCGCCGTCCTCGTCGGCACCGGCCGCGGCTCCCAGCTCGGGATCCTCCTCCGCGGGCCGGAGGTGCTCGAGGCCGGGCGCCGGATCGACACGGTCGTGCTCGACAAGACCGGCACGCTCACCACCGGCGCCTTCCAGGTCGTCGAGTCCAGCGACGACGAGAGCCTGCGGATGCTCGCCGCCGTCGAGCGCGGGTCGGAGCATCCGCTCGCCGCAGCGATCGTGGCCGGGGCCGCGCACCTCGACGTCCCCGAGGCGACCGGATTCCGCTCCAGCACCGGGTTCGGCGTGCGCGCCCGGGTCGAGGGCCGCCTGGTCGTCGCCGGCCGGCTGCGCTGGCTGGAGGAGCAGTGGGGCTTCGCGCCGGGCGGTCTCGCCGAGCGCGCCGAGCGAGCGACCGCCGAGGGCGGCACCGTCGTCGGCGTCGGCTGGGAGGGGGCGCTGCGCGGCTTCGCGGTCCTCCACGACGAGCCGAGGCCGGAGGCGTCCCGCACCGTCCGCGCCCTGCGCGAGCGGGGCCTGCGGGTGATGGTGCTGACCGGCGACAACCCGCGGGCGGCGCAGGCCGTCGCCTCGGCCGTCGGCATCGACGAGGTCGTCGCCGAGGTGCTGCCGGAGGAGAAGCTCGCGGTGATCGAGCGCCTCCGTGCGGAGGGCCGCCACGTCGCCTTCGTCGGCGACGGTGTGAACGACGCCGCCGCGCTGGCCGCCGCGGACGTGGGGATCGCGATGGGCGCCGGATCGGACGCGGCGATCGAGGCGAGCGACATCACCCTCGTCGGCGACGACCTCGGCCGGGTGCCCGACGCCCTGCGCCTCGGGCGCCGCACCCTTGCGGTCATCCGGGGCAACCTCTTCTGGGCCTTCGCCTACAACGTGGCCGCGATCCCGCTCGCGATGGCCGGACTCCTGGGGCCGCTCGTGGCCGGCGCCGCGATGGCGTTCTCGAGCGTCTTCGTCGTGCTGAACAGCCTGCGGCTGCGGTCGTTCCGCTGAGTCCCGGCGGGCCGTCCGGAGTTCCCTCGCGGAGCTCTTGACGGCCCGCCCGCGGATGGCGAGGGTGAGCGCATGAGCCTCTTCATCACCTGCCCGGTCGACGACGTCGAGCGCGCCACCGCCTTCTACACCGCGCTCGGCTGGACCCTGAACACCGAGATGTCCCGCGAGGACGTCTCCTGCTTCGCGATCGGTCCCGACACGTCCGTCATGCTGGCTAGCCGCGCGATGTACGAGAGCGTCGGCGCCACCGAGGAGCTGATCGGCGCCCCCGGCACCCCCTCGAAGGTGACCGTCTCGTTCGACCTCGACAGCCGCGAGGCCGTCGACGAGCTCGTCGAGCGGGCCGCTGCCGCGGGAGGCCGGATCGGCGACACCGACGACTACCCCTTCATGTACCAGCGCCAGTTCGACGACCTCGACGGCTACCACTACTCCCCGTTCTGGATGAAGCCGGGCGGCGACGCGGCGGAGTGACGGGGCGGCGCGGACTCACTCCGCGTGCCGCAGGCGGTGCCGCCGGACCGCGGCCCGGTTCGCGCAGCGGACGGAGCAGTACCGCTGCCGGCCGTTCCGCGTCACGTCGACGACGACGTTCCGGCAGTGGTCGCCCGGCGCCCGACCGGCCTCGCACCGCAGGAGGCGGCCCATCCCCCGGGTCGTCAGGTGCAGCGCCGTGCCGACCGCGATGACGGCGTGGAGGACGTGCGCCAGGGACTGGTCCTGGTCGCGGTAGTGCAGGTGCCAGCCCTCGTCGTCGTGGTCGGTCAGGCGCGGATACGCGGCGATCGCGGCCATCTGGCGGTTCAGCGACGTCGCCCGGTCGCTCGGAGTCGGCGCGTCGACCACTTCCAGCCACTCGTCGATCACGTCGCGCGTCCGGGCGTGGTCGTCCGGGCCGGACTCGAAGGCCATCGTCATGCCGTATTCGCGCGTGCGCGCCTCGATGCCCTTGCGGTCGGACGGCCAGTCGTTCGCGAGGGAGGCGGCGAGCAGGACCGCGTACTCGCCGTAAGGGTTGAGCTGCATAAGACCATGACAGCACAGTGGCTCCCATGCGCACCTCCACACCCTCCCCGCACCCCTCCGAGCCGCTCGCCCCCGCCGTCGATCCGCACGAGCACGGCTGGACGACCGAGTCGGCCCACCGGACCAGCGAGGGCGTCGTCGTGTACGTCTGCTGCGACGACTGCGGGACGCGGCGCGTGGACGTGCGGACCGGACGTCAGGATCCCCCTGCCGCTCTCAGCCGCGTCCTGCCCGCCTCCGACCACCGCTCCCGCCGTGGAGCAGAGGGAGGATGAGGGCATGATCGCCGACCTGACCCTCCCCCGCGACGCCGGCCCCGGGGAGAGGAGCCTCCTCCTCCGCCGCGCGGTGCTCCACGACCTCCCCGCGCTCGTCCGGCTCCTCTCCGACGACCCGATCAGCGCCGGGCGCGGAGACGTCGCCGCCGAGGAGGACGAGGCCGCCTACGAGGCCGCCTACCGGAGCATCGCGCAGGACCCGGGAAACGATCTCGTGGTCGCGGTGGACGGCGCCGGAGCCGTGGTCGGGACGCTGCAGCTGACCGTGATCCCCGGGATGGCGCGCCGCGGCAGCTCCCGCCTGCTCGTCGAAGCGGTCCGGGTGGCGAGCGCCGAGCGGTCGGCCGGGATCGGCACGGCCCTGATGCGCTGGGTGCTGGACGTCGCTGCGATCGAGCTCCGCACGCCGCTCGTCCAGCTGACCTCGGACGCCGCCCGCACCGACGCCCACCGCTTCTACCTGCGCCTGGGCTTCGTCGACTCGCACGTGGGCTTCAAGCGCCGCGTCGAGCTGCCGGGCTCGTAGTGGCGGTGCGGGCAGCCCGTCCGGACGCCTGATCGGCGTGTCCCCGCAAGCACGACCGGCGCAGGAGGGGACGCCCCGAGCGGAGGCCCGGACGGCACTGCTCGCCTCTCCCCGGCCGACGTGATTGGCTGGCCCGATGAGAACCGAGACCCGCCAGGGCGTCCCCCTCCTGCTCGTCGACGACGACGGAGGCGCGCTCTCGACCCCGGACGACGCGATCGCGCTGATCGGCGAGACCTACGGCGGCGACGTCGAGACGATCGTGGTGCCCGTCGGCCGGCTCGACCCCGAGTTCCTCCGCCTGCGCTCCGGCATCGCCGGCGAGTTCGTGCAGAAGTTCGTCTCGTACGGCAAGCGGCTGGTGATCCTCGGCGACGTCAGCGGGCCGGTGGCGGAGTCGAGCGCGCTGCAGGCCTTCTTCATCGAGTCGAACCGCGGCGACCACCTCTGGTTCGCCGCCGACCTCGAGGCGCTCGACGCCCGCCTCCGCAGCTCCGGGACCGCGACCGAGCCCGGCGCCGACGGCGGAGTGGAGCCGACGCCCGGCCCCGCCCGCTGATGCCCCTGCTCCAGCCCGGCCCCGACGGCTCTCCACCCGAGGTCGACGGCCCGGTCCGCCTCCTCCTGCTCGCCGACACGCACCTCCCGAAGCGGGCGAAGGCCCTCCCGGACGAGGTGTGGCGCGCGGTCGACGAGGCCGACCTGGTCGTGCACGCGGGCGACTGGGTCGACGAGGCGACGCTGGACGCGCTGGAGGAGCGGGCGGCGCTCCTGCTGGCCGTGTGGGGCAACAACGATCCGGAGCCGCTGCGCGCCCGCCTGCCCGAGGTCGCGCGCGCCCGCGTCGCCGGCCTCGACGTCCGCGTGGTGCACGAGACCGGAGCGGCGACCGGCCGCGAGACCCGCGCCGACGCCGCCCATCCGGGTGCCGACGTTCTCGTCTTCGGGCACAGCCACATCCCCTGGGACACCGTCTCCCCGGCGGGTCTCCGCCTGCTCAATCCGGGCTCCCCGACGGATCGGAGGCGCCAGCCGGCCTGCACCTTCCTGACCGCCGTCGCCGACGACGGAGTGCTCCGCGACGTGCACCTGACCGCCCTGCCGCTCCGGGCACGAACCATTCCCGGCGGCGGCGCAAGGGGGTCACAGAGCATTTAGGTCGGCCTAAGCTCACCTGGATGAGCAGCTCACACGACCACCCCGACTCCGCGCACCTGCGCCCGGAGGGTCTCGACGACGCCACCGTGGCGGCGCTCGGGAAGCTCTCGGAGGCGCTCGAGACGGTCGAGCACGCCCGCGGTCTGCTCTACGGCTTCCACCGGCTCACCGGCGCGGCCGACCTCGCTCTGGGCGAGGCCGTCGACGCGCTGCGCGAGGCCGGCCACGCCGCGACCGCCGAGCGGATCGAGGCCGAGCTCGTCGGCCGCAACGTCATCGAGGGGCGCTGGACCTTCCAGATCGTCGAGGACTACGACGACACCTACTACGCCGCGTTCCGGGAGCAGGAGCGCGCCGCGCGCGACGAGCTCGCCGGCGGACGCCGCCACCTCTTCGAGTCCGAGATGAAGGAGGACCGCCGCTCCGGCGGCCGCCGCCACCACGAGTCGCGCCCGGAGGCGGGCTCGTGAACGCCGTCATCCGGATGCACGCCTCGTCGCTGCGGGTCAAGGCGGTCACGCCGGGCCGCGGCGGACGCGGCACGCCTCCCGAGCCCGAGGCGACGATGCGGCGCACCACGCTCAGCATCGACGGCCGCCGCTTCCTCCTCGCCGTCTCCCTCGACACCGAGGAGCTCGAGAAGCGCCTGGTCGAGGCCGTGCGCAACCGCGGCGACATGGTGAGCTTCACGGTCGCCGGCGAGCGCGAGGTCTGCGTGCTGGTCTCCCCGGGCGTCGCGGTCATCCTCGAGCACGAGGACGTCCCGGTCGAGGATCCGGATGCCGAGGACGCGCCGATCCTGTACGACGACGTCGAGTACCTGACCTGATCCGTCGGCGGCCGGTCCCGGCCGCCGGTCCGGGCGCGGCTCTCGACTCGGGTCGTCCACCCGCTCAGACCGCTCCGGTGCTCGCCCACAGGTGGAACGCCGCGTGCGCCCGGTGCGGCCGCCACGCCTGCGACGCCGCCTCCGCCTCCGCCGTGCTCACCCGGCCGAGCGCCTTCCGCAGCACCAGGTCGCCGGCGGGGAAGGCGTCCGGATCGCCGAGGAACCGGAGCGCGAGGTAGTCGGCCGTCCACGGCCCGATGCCCGGGATCGCGAGGAGCGCGCGCCGCTGCTCCGGCAGGTCGCCCGCGCGGTCGAGCACGGGTCCGGCGGCGAAGGCCTCGGCGACGGCACGGACCGTCCGCGCCCGGGCGTTGGTGATCCCGATCGCCGAGCGCAGCGCCTCGAACTCCGGCGCGAGCAGGGCGGCGGGTGCGGGGAACGCCAGCAGACCGCGCTCCCCCGGGGCTCCGAAGGCCGCGGCGGTCCGTCCGCCGAAGGTCCGGGCCGCGGCGACGGACACCTGCTGGCCGAGGACCGCCATCACCGCCGCCTCGAACGCCTCCGGGTACTGCGTCGCGCGCAGCCCCGGTCGGGCCGCGACGGAGCGGGCGAGCAGCGGGTCCCGCGAGAGCTCGGCGCCGATCGCCACGACGTCGGAGTCGAGGTCGAACCAGGCACGGACGACCGCGGCCGCCGGCGTCAGCACGTCCGGCTCCGCCTCCACCCGCAGCCCGGTCTCCGTCACCTCGAGCACGATCGGCCGCGGCGCCCCGAGGAGGGTGAGCAGGCGCTCCAGGCGCCGGCCGTCGGCCGAGACCCGCTCCACTCCGGGGAGGGCGTGGTTGCGGAGGAGGCTCGCGGCGCCGGCTGAGTCGAAGGGCCCGAGGGCAGGCAGGTCGAGGGAGGACGTCTCGTTCAGGGGAGCAGGACCGTCTTGCCGCGCGCGCGGCCCGACTCGACGAGGGCGAGCGCGGCGGCCGCCTCGGTCAGCGGGAAGGAGGGCCCGAGCACGACCTCGAGCTCCCCGCGACCGGCGCGGTCGAGCAGGCCCGGCCGGGCGGCGTCGCGGAGGGCGGTGCCGGGACCGGCTCCCGGTCCGCCGCCGAGCATCAGGATCCCGCCGAGGCGGGCGGCGTGCTCGAAGCCGGCCACAGTGGCGATGCGCGAGCGGTCGGCGACCAGAGCCACCGAGGCGTCCAGCGCCTCGTCGGTGCCCGCCGTGTCCAGCGCGACGTCGACGCCGCCGGGGGCCAGGGCGCGCACGCGCTCCTCCAGCCCGGCGCCGTAGCGGACCGGCTCCGCGCCGAAGCGGCGGACGACCTCCTCGCCGCGCTCGCTCGTGGTGCCCAGCACCCGTGCTCCGCGGGCGACCGCGAGCTGCACCGCGAGCGAGCCGACGGCCCCGCTCGCCCCGTGCACCAGGACGGTGTCCCCGGAGGAGACGCGGGTCGCCTCGACGAGGTGCTCGGCGGTCGTCCCGGCCAGCAGCAGGCCCGCGGCCGCCGCCCAGCCGAGCCCGGCGGGCTTGGGCAGGACCGCGCTCGCGGGCGCGACCAGCTCGGCGGAGTAGCCGCCGGAGACCCGGAACGCCACGACCTCGTCGCCCACCCGGATCGGGCCGAGCGGCCCCTCGGCCCCCTCGCCGACCGCGGTCACGACTCCGGAGACCTCACTGCCCGGCCGGACCGGCACCCGTCCGCGCCCGAACATCCCGCGCAGGAGCTTCGCGTCGGCCGGGTTCACGCCCGCGGCGCGCACCGCGATCCGCACCCTGCCGGGCGTCGGCTCCCCCGGATGGACCTCGACGGCGCGCAGCGCCCCCGGCCCGTCGAATCCCTCGGCCTGCATCGCGACGACCATGCGTCCGCCTCCCGTCCCCGGGCGCCTGCGCACCCGAGCGCGACGCTAGCAGCAGCGTCCGACCCCCGGACCCCCTGCGGAGAGCGCGGCAGCCGACCGAGAACGCCCGTTCTGGTACCGCCTACCATGGAGGGATGTCCCCGATCCTCGACGAGCGCCCTCCCCGCGAGGCGATCCTCGCGGCCGCCGACCGGCTCTACTACGAGCGCGGCATCCAGTCCGTGGGGATGGACGAGCTCCGCACGGCCGCGGGCGTCTCGCTGAAGCGCCTCTACTCGGAGTTCCCGAGCAAGGAGTCGGTGGTGGTCGCCGTCCTGCACGGCCGGCACGAGCAGTGGACCCTCGGCGTGACCACCCGGGTCGCCGCGGCGGACGGACCTCGCGGCAAGCTGCTCGCGATCTACGACTTCCTCTTCGACTGGTTCTCCGAGGACTCGTTCCGCGGCTGCGGCTTCATCAACGCCTTCGGGGAGCTCGGCTCGTCGAACCCGATGGTCGCCGAGATGGCGCGCGACCACAAGGAGACGTTCCAGCGCTTCCTCGCGACCCTCGCCGAGGGGGCGGGAGGCGGCGCCGAGCTCGCCGCGCAGCTCGCGATCCTCGCCGAGGGCGCCCAGACCACCGCGGCCATCGCCGGAACCCCGGAGGCCGCCCTGCACGCGCGTCGCGCCGCCGAGATCCTCATCGACGCGGAGACGCGCCCCGTCTGAGGTACGCCGCGCGCGGGATCAGGCCTCGCCGCCCCCGGGCGGGCCGACCACCAGCAGCGCCGCGAAGACCACGGCGACCAGAGCCAGGACCAGCGCCCCGGCGAGCACGGGCCGCGCGAGCGCCCAGCGGAGGAGCCGGTTCGTCACGCGCCGGTCGCGCGGGTCGTCCGTGGCGTGCGTCCGCCACGGGCCCTCCAGCAGGCCGCGGCGCTCGAAGCCGCGCTCCAGCGGGACCGTCGCATAGGGCACGACCGCGCTGACGACCGCGAGCGCCGTCGCGCCCGCCGACCACCGCTGGTTCACCGCGAGCACCAGGGCCGCGGCTCCGTAGGCGAGGAACGCGAACCCGTGGATCGGCCCGGCGACGCTCACCGGCCAGTCGCCGGCTCCGGCCGCGTACTTCAGCAGCATCCCGACGATCAGGAGAGTCCAGGTCACCGCCTCGACGATCGACAGCAGGCGGAAGAGGCGGCGCGGGCTCATGGGATCGGCTCCGTTCGGTCCGCGGCGACGCGGCTCGGGGTCGGTCGAGGGTCGCCCGGAGCCTACGGGAGCACGCTCGCGAGGAACCTGAGCGGACGGGGACCGCTCGGAGTGCTCAGCCCAGCCAGCCGGTGAGCGAGAGGGCCGTCACCGCGCCGACCAGGCCCGCGGCGACGAGGGCGACCGTGCCCGTGACTCCGCTGCGGGTGGGGGCTGCGGCCGGGCCGCCGGCCAGGCGCGCCCACAGCCGGCGTGCCACTTCCTCGGCGGAGGGGCGGTCGGCGGGGTCGAGAGCGGTCATCGCGGTCAGCAACTCGCGCCACTCCGCCGGGACCGACTCCGGGACGACGGGCGCGTGGTGGAGGCGCTGGATCGAGATCTCGAGCGTCGTGCCGGTGTAGGCCCTGCGGCCCGAGACGGCCTCGAGCAGGACCAGCCCGAGCGAGTAGACGTCGGACGCCGGTCCGACCGGGCCGGAGCCGAGGCTCTCGGGGCTGAGGTACGCGGCGGTGCCCACCAGCACGTCGGAGCGGGTGAGCCGGGCGTCGTCGACCGAGCGGGCGATACCGAAATCGCTGAGCTTGGCCTCGTGCGCGGAGAAGCCGGATGCGGTGGCGCGCGAGCGGACGAGGACGTTCTCGGGCTTCACGTCGCGGTGCAGGACGCCCTGCGCGTGCAGGTGCGCGAGAGCATCGGCCACCTGAGCGCCGACCTCCGCGACGAGCCGCTGATCGCCGGAGCCGAACCAGACGGCCGCCGGGTCGCTGCGGTCGAAGTACTCGAGGACGAGGAACGCGAGGTCGCCCTCCTCGCCGGGGATCTCGCCCTGGTCGAGGACGTCCACCACGGAGGCGTGACGCGAGTCGATCAGGAAGCGGATCTCGCGCTCGCGACGCGCCCGCTCGTTGGGGGTGTCCGGGACGTCGCGGTGGACCTTGACCGCGACCTGGCGGGCGAGGCGGAGGTCGCGGGCGCGGTAGACGACGGCGCTGCCGCCCTCCCCCACCCGCTCGAGCACGAGGTAGCGACCGGCCAGGGTGGAGCCGACCAGCGGATCCACGACGTCGGGCAGGAGCGGCTGCAGGCGGTCGAGTTCGTCCAGCACGGGCAGCTCCCTTCGCGAATGAGTCACTAGCTCGTCTAACTAGTAGTCCCTTCGTAGTGGTCGCCGCCCTTCCAGGCAAGCACCTCGAGGGAGGTTGGCTTGTCTAGATGTTCTTGCTACGAGACTGTCTAGACTGTTCGGCATGGATGAGGTCACGCTGAAGCGACCCGGGGCCTTCTGGTTCTCGGGTGAGGCGACCGAGCCCGGAGCGGTGGAGGTCCTCGCCGCGATGCGCGCCTTCCGCACGGCGGAGGCCGCGATGCGCCGCCGGACCCGCGGATCCATGGGCATGGGCGAGAACGACCTGCTGGCCGTGCAGTTCCTCATGCGCCGCCAGCAGAAGGGCCTGCACGTCAGCCCGAAGGACCTGGCCTCCTACCTCGGCATCTCCTCCGCCTCCACGACCGTGCTGATCGACCGGCTGGTCAAGAGCGGGCACGTGGTCCGGGAGCCGCACCCGAGCGACCGCCGCGCCATCCGCATCGTCGCCACTCCCACCTCCCACCGCGAGGTGCGCGAGACGCTCGACGAGATGCACCGCCGCATGCTCGAGGCGGCCGAGACGCTCAACCCCTCCGAGGCCGGGACCGTCATCCGCTTCCTGCAGACGATGCGCGACATCGTCGAGCGCCCGGCCGACTCCGAGACGGTCGACGCCGCCCAGGAACTCGCGGGCGAGCCGATCGGCGAGTACGCCGACGGCGTGCTGGAGCAACGCCGCGCCTGACCGGCGTCGCCACGGCCGCGACCGCTCGTCCCCGGGAGTTCACTCCGAGGGTCTTCTGCCGCGCCCCGGATCCGTCGGAGAATCGAGGCGTCCGGCGGCGATGGACAGAAAACGCAGTCCGCGACGTAAGTAGCTAGCTCAACTAGTAGGAAGTCTTTCTAGCGATATAGAGTGACGGACGTCAGCCACTCGCACGTCAGATCGGAGCACACCATGGGCAACATCCTGTACGGCACTCCCCCCGCCGCCATCGAGGTCGAGGACCGCGCCCTCGCCCACCTCCAGATCGTCATCATCAACAAGTTCCGCCGCGACGAGCGCTTCCTGCTCACCCTCGACGCGAGCCCCCAGGCCGGCACCGGCCGCCGCGGCGTATGGATGCATCCGACCATCCCGATCCAGTTCGAGTTCAAGGGCAGCCGTCAGCCCACGATCAACCCGGAGTGGGTCGAGGCCCTCATGGAGCGCGCCAACAGCGGCGCCGGCCTCCGCATCGTGCCCGAGCCGACGAGCAACGCCGCCGTTCCGCTGCGCCGCGCCGAGCCCGCCGCCTGACCCTCCGCGCCGGAGCCGCTCCCGATCAGGCGCCGCCGCCGCACACCGACACGACCCGCCTTCCCGCCCGGGAGGCGGGTTCCGTCGTCTCCGGGCCTGAGAACCCCGGGAGCGCGCTCGCAAGTGGTTGACATTCCGCGCCACGGTCAGGGTCGCAGTCCTACACTGCTCCTGCGGCACGGGGTCGTTCCGGCGGGCTCGTCCCTGCTGTCGCACGCATGACCGGCCGCCGGCCGCTCGGGCCCCCCTCTCGAGCGACCGGCGGACGGCTGCGCGGCGCACCCGAAGCGCCGTCCGCGAGGTCCGCCGGAACCAGGAGCGGCCAGATGACCCACGGAACGAACAGCCTCACCACCACCGTCGACGAGGTGCGCCCGGGCGACCTCTTCTGCGCCGTCGTCGCCCACGAGACCGAGCAGTGGCGCGTCGTCGCCGTCCTCGGCATCCGCGTCCTCGCCGAGCGGGTCTCCGGAGGAGACCGCCGCAGCTTCACGCTCCGCTTCGTGCGCCACCAGCTCTCGCCGGACGTGCTCATCGCGAGGGGCGCCGCAGCGAACCGCTAGGGGATCAGGCGCTCCGCGCGGTAGCGGTCGAAGAGCGCCGTGAACGAGTCGACCGTCCGGTGGAACGCCGTGAAGCCGGCGAGGCGGGACTTGCCGATGTCGGTGACGACCTCGAGGTTCCGGCCGAGGTCGGCGTCGGTGTGCCACCAGGAGGCGACGCGGGAGAGGTCGGGCTCGATCAGCCCGTGCTCGTCGACGAGGCGCCGCCAGACGGGCTCGGCATCGGCCATCTGCTGCTCGAGCGGCTGCGGCTCCTCCCCCGGGCCGACCGGCTCGACGCCGAAGTGCTCCGCGATCCGGGTCCACATCCAGCGCCAGCGGAAGACGTCGCCGTTGACCACGTTGAAGGCCTGGTCGCGGCCCGCCTCCGACGTCGACGCCCAGAGCATCTGCTCGGCGAGGATCGTTGCGTCGGTCATGTCGGTGAGTCCGTTCCACTGCGTGAGCGAGCCGGGGAACACGAACGGGGTGCCCTCGGCACGGTGGATCGACGCCGCGACCGCGAGGGTCAGCCCCATGTTCATCGCGTTGCCGACGGCGTGCCCGATGACCGTGTGCGAGCGGTGCACCGACCAGGTGAACCCGGCGCGCCCGGCCGCGGCGAAGAGCTCGTCCTCCTGCGCGTAGTAGAAGTTCGGGGCGTCGAGGCGCTCCTCCTCCTCGTGGAACGGGGTGTCGGGCATCGCGCCCTGCCCGTACGCCTCGAACGGGCCCAGGTAGTGCTTGAGGCCGGTCACCAGCGCGACGTGCTCGACGGGAGCGTGCGCGAGCGCGGCGAGGAGGTCGCGGACCATGCCGCCGTTGACCGCGATGTTCTCCTCCTCCGTCGCCTGGCGCGACCAGGCGGTGAAGAAGACGTGCGTGGGGCGCTGGTCGGCGAGCACGCGGGCCAGGTCCTCGGCGGAGCGCAGGTCGGCGGCGAGCGGAGTGACGCCGGGGCGCGCGTCGATCGGGCGGCGCGAGAGGGCGGTCACCGGCCAGCCCTGCTCGGTGAGCAGGTCGACGAGGGCGGAGCCGCCGATGCCGGTCGCACCGACGACGAGGGCGCTGCGGGGGTCGGACGGGGGGACGGGAGTGGTGGAGGACATCCCCTGGGCCAACAGCCCCGGGGGCGAGGCATTCCCCGATCCGGGCGTCACGGAGGGACACCGGGCGTCACGGAGGGACACCGGGCGTCACGGGCGGACCGCGGACCGGGCTCCTCCCCTACCGTCGAGCACGAGCCGCCCGGGGTGGGCGCAGCGGAACAGGAGCCGACGATGACCGCGACCGACGTGCGGGCCGTGCCCGAGGTGGACTACGAGGAGCTGGCGGGGCGGTTCCGGCCGCTGTTCGCCGAGATCGCGGCGGGGGCGGCGGCGCGCGAGAGCGCGCGCCAGCTGCCGGTCGCACAGATCCGAGCGCTGGCGGAGGCCGGGTTCGGCGCGGTGCGCGTGCCGCTGGAGTCCGGCGGGGCCGGCGCGAGCCTCCCCCAGCTGTTCCGCCTGCTGACGGAGCTGGCCGCCGCCGACTCCAACCTGCCCCAGGCGCTCCGCGGCCACTTCGCCCTGGTCGAGGACCGGCTCCTCGCGACCGACGGGACCCGCGAGCGCTGGCTCCGGCGCTTCGCCGACGGCGAGCTCGGCGGCAACGCCTGGACCGAGGTCGGCACGGTCGCGATCGGCGACGTGCAGACGAAGGTCGCTCCGGTCGAGGGCGACCCGACGCGGTTCACGGTGACCGGCACGAAGTACTACTCCACCGGCAGCGTCTTCGCCGACTGGATCGACACCTTCGCCCAGCGCACCGACACCGGGCAGAAGGTGATCGCGATCGTCGACGCTCGCCAGGCGGGCGTCGAGCACGCCGACGACTGGGACGGCTTCGGCCAGCGCACCACAGGCTCGGGGACGAGCACCTTCACGGAGGCGGTGGTCGCGGCCGAGGACGTGATCGACTTCGAGACCCGGTTCCGCTACCAGACCGCGTTCTACCAGGCGGTGCTGCTGGCCGTGCTGGCGGGCTCGATCGCGGGGGCCGAGCGCGAGATCGCAGCCGAGGTGCGGGCGCGGACCCGGATCTTCTCGCACGGGAACGCCGAGTCGTTCGCGGCGGATCCGCAGATCCTGCAGGTGGTGGGACAGGTCTCGGCCGCCGCCTATGCGGGAGCGGCGATCGTGGAGCGCGCGGCGGTCGCGCTGCAGCGGGCGCACGACGCGGCCCTCGACGGCGACCCGCTCGAGGACGAGCGGCAGAACGACCTCGCCGAGCTCGAGACGGCGCAGGCCCAGATCGTCCTGACGCAGCTGGCCACCCGGGCGACCTCCGACCTCTTCGACGCGCTGGGCGCCTCCGGGGTGAGCACCCGCAAGAACCTCGACCGGCACTGGCGCAATGCGCGCACGGCCGCGAGCCACAATCCGTGGGTGTTCAAGGCGCGGATCGTCGGCGACCACGCGGTCAACGGCACCGTGCCGCCGCGGGTCTGGGCGATCGGCGCGGGGCCGAAGCGGTAGTCGCCTCGGCGCCGGCCGGGGGCGGTGGACAGCCGGCGAGGGCGGAGGAGAGGATCGAGGGGGCGGCGACGCGGCCGCCGCGGACGAGGGGGCTCGCGATGATCCGGACGACGACCGCGAGGGGCGCCGGTGCGCTGCTCGCCTGCGGGGCGGGCCTGCTCGCGCTGAGCGGCTGCACGGGAAGCGCCGACGGGGGGACGGCCCCGACGACCGCTTCACCGCTGATCTCGAGCGCTCCGACGCCGAGCAGTGCAGTGCCGACCGCGAGCGCCGGCAGCGCGACTCCGCTGCCCACCGCGACCCCGGCCACCGCCCTGCTCCCCTGCGAGGACCTGCTCACCGCCGAGGAGGAGGCGTCGCTCGCCGAGGACGGTCTCGCCCTCTCGCCCGAGACGACGGTCTACGACGTCGACTACCCCGTCGTGCAGGAGATCGCCGAGGACGGGGTGCTCTGCCGGTGGAGCGGCCAGGGCGACGTGTCGGTCGTGGTCGGGCAGCTGGCGGTCCCGGACGCGGAGTGGCCGGATCGGAGCGCCGCGCTCCTCGCGGACGGGTTCACCGCCGACGACACCGCGGCTCCGGGCTTCCTCGACGGGCCCGACGGACCGGACGAGAGCTACCCCGGCCGCGGCGTCCTCCACCGCGACGGCGTCCTCTACTACGTGAGCTACTCCGGGATCGTCGGCTCGATCGTGCCGCTCTCCGACTGAGGCGGCGGATCGAGAGCCCAGGGCGGGCGCCCAAGGTCGGCGCTGCTCCCCGTGGTCAACTGCTCGCCGTGGTGGTCGAACGACAGCGGGACTCCCGCCTCGGCGCACTCACGGCCGATCAGGTCCATGGCGTTCCAGAAGTACTCGCTCGCTCGTCGATCCCCGGAGATCGCGGAGAGCAGATTGCTCGTGGCGAGACGAGCAGCGTCGGACGCGATCGAGTTCGAGGAGCTCTCGTCGAAGCCCTCGAGGGCTTCGCGAAACGGTGGACGCAGAACGGGATCGAGTTCCGGCGCGTAGTCGTTCCACGTGCGCTCGAGCGGGACACAGGGAGCGGCCTCCTGCACGCCTCCCGGCTTCCCGCACCCGGTCAGGAGGAGCGTGGCCGCCAGTAGGGCCGGCACAGCTGTGGTGCGTCTCACGGGTCTCCTGTCGGTCGAGGGCCCGTCCCGGTCCGCTCCCGGTGCACCGGTTCCTCCGGGACGGATCGAAGGACCGTATCCGGTCCGAGCTCGCCGACCGGCGCCGCGGCGCGGTACGGCTCCGACAGGCGCGTCCGGCGTGCTGCCCGGTGGGTTCCCGTCCGGAGTCGGGTGGGGCCTGCGGCAGGGGGTAGCGTCGACAGGTGCGATTCCCGTGGCGTTCCCGAGACAGCGAGCGACTGCCGCGGGACGTGCTCGTGCTGGGGGTCGTCGCCTTCTTCGTGATGCTGGGGTTCGGCGTCGTCGTGCCGGTGCTGCCGACCTACGTGCGCAGCTTCGGCGTCGACTACACGGCGGTCGGCGCGGTCGTCTCGGCGTTCGCGCTGATGCGGCTGGTCGCGAATCCGTTCGTGGGGCCGCTGGTCGACCGGTTCGGCGAGCGGGTCGTGCTCGCTGTCGGCATCGGCATCGTCGCGCTCTCCTCGGCGCTGGTCGGCTTCGCCTCCGACTACCCGCACCTCCTCCTGCTGCGCGGGGCCGGCGGCATCGGCTCCGCGATGTTCTCCGTCGCGGCGATGACGCTCCTCCTGCGCACCGCGAGCCCGGAGCGGCGCGGCCGCTCGATCGGCTTCTACCAGGGCGGCTTCCTGCTCGGCGGCATGGCGGGCCCCGCGGTGGGCGGCGTGCTCACGGCGATCTCACTCACGGCCCCCTTCTTCTTCTACGCCGGCACGCTCGCGATCGCGGGGCTCGTCGGGCTGATCCTGCTGCAGCGGCCGGAGCGCGACGCGGCACCGTCCGCCGCGGCGAAGACGAAGCCCCTGCGCGAGGTCGCCCGTGACCGCCGGTACCAGAGCGCGGTGCTGGCGAACTTCGCCCTCGGCTGGTCGGCGATGGGAGTCCGCGCGACGCTCGTCCCCGTGCTCGTCGTCGAGGGGCTCGGCGGGCAGCCCGCCTGGACCGGCATCGCGTTCGCGATCGCCGCGGTGGTGCAGACGATCGCGCTCGCGCCCGCCGGCCGCTTCGTCGACACGGTCGGCCGGCGCCCGGCGCTGATCGGCGGATTCTCCGTCGCGGCGGTGGCGATGCTGGCGATGCCGTTCGTCTCGGAGCTGTGGCTGCTCGTCGTGCTGCTCTGCGTCTACGGAGCGGCGGCCGCCTTCATGGGCACGGCCCCGGGTGCGCTGGTCGGTGACGCCGCGGGCGAGCGCGGCGGCAAGCCGGTCTCGGTGTTCCAGGCCGCGTCCGACCTGGGCGGCGTGATCGGGCCGCTGCTCGCAGGCGCTCTCGCCGACGCCGCATCGCCGACCGCGGCCTTCGCCTCCGCCTTCGTGCTGCTGGCGGCGAGCGCGCTGCTCGGCCTGCGGATCCCGCGCTCGCGGATCGGCTAGCTGTTCCGCCCGCGGGCGTCGACGGGCCAGACGGCGCCGCCGCCGTCGCGGAGGAGGACGCGGTACTCGTCGGCCAGGTTCACCGCGACGCAGACGTGGTTCGGCGCGATCCGCACCCGCGTCCCCACGGGCAGGTCGACACCGGTGATCGTCGCATGGTGCTCCGAGAGCACCGGGATGCGCGCCTCCGGGTGCTCCGGGAGGCGGCCGAAGCCGCTCGAGGCCGCGCCACGATCGGAGGAGAGCACCTTGCTGCCCGCGTCGGCGATCAGGTGGTCGCCGCGGCGGGACACGATCGTGGCGAGGACGGTGACGGCGATGTCCTCGGGCGTCATCGTGCCGATCTCCCACTGCTGGGCGTCGCCGAGGGCCGAGACCCCCGGGCGCAGCTCCGTGAGCACCGAGGAGTCGGCGAACGCGGCCGAGGGGGTCGAGCCTCCGCTGACCACGCGGGCCTCGACTCCGGACGCCGCGAGCGACGCGACCGACTCGGCGAGCGCGCGCGCCTCGTCGCGGGCGGCCGCCGCTCCGTTGCCGGCCGCGTAGCTGTGGCCGGGGAAGGTGAAGACGCCGGCGACGTCGAGCCCGGCCGAGACGGCGGCCGCGGCGATCGCGCCGGCTTCGGCGGGGAGCACGCCGCTGCGGTGGTGGCCGGAGTCGATCTCGACGACGACCTCGAGCCCCTCGCGCTCGGGCAGGGCCGCGGCCAGGCGCTCGGCCGACTCCGCCGAGTCGACGCCGACCCGCACGCGGGCGCTCGCGAGGACGTGGCGGAGCCGCCCGGCGCGCTCGGCGTCGAGCCAGAGCGGGTAGGCGATGAAGAGGTCGCGGATCCCTCCCGCGGCGAAGACCTCGGCCTCTGAGACGGTCGCGACGGTGAGCCCGACGGCCCCCGCGGCGAGCTGGCGCCGGGCGATCTCGAGCGACTTGTGGGTCTTCGCGTGGGGGCGGAGCGCCAGACCCCGCTCGCGGGCAGCCGCGGCGACGGCGGCGATGTCGCGGTCGAGCACCGCCTCGTCGAGCACCAGCGCCGGAGTGGCGAGAGCGTCGAGCACGGCGGAGCGGGCGGAGGAGTCGGCGGCGGCGGTATCGACGGTCACGCGCCGAGCCTAGGCCGCACCACCGGCCCGCGTCCCGCCGTGAGGGCGGCCTCGGGCCGGTCCGCCGCCGGTCATCGCGCCCCGAGGAAGGGCCCGCGGAGGGATCCCGTCGAGCACGACACCGCGTCGACCTCGGAGGCGACCGCGCCGCTCCGACACCGTCTTCCGGATCGCCCACCTCTCCGCCGGAACGCTCGCGACGACGCTCCTGGGCTTCGGCGTGGTCGGGCTGAGCGCTCTCGTCCACTGACCGTTCATCCTCCGCGGGATGCGGGGAGGACCCCGGCGCTGCCAGGCTGAGCGGATGACTCCGCAGTCCTCCCGCCTCCGGCCCTTCGGCCCGTCCGGCGCCACCGTCACCCGGCTGACCCTCGGCACCTCCTGGCGCCCCGAGCGCGTCGCCGACCTCGACCGGGTGCCTGCCCTCGAGCGCGTCCTCGACTCCGACGCCGCCACCCGCGCCGTCTCCGTCGTCGACACCTCGAACGAGTACGCCGGCGGCCACAGCGAGCGCCTGATCGGCGAGGCCCTGCAGGCCCGCGGCGGCGTCCCCGAGGGGATCACCATGGTCACCAAGCTCGACCGCGACCCGAGCACCGGCAGCTACTCGGCCGAGCGGATGCGCCGCAGCCTCGACGAGAGCCGCGAGCGCCTCGGTATGGACGTCCTCCCCCTGCTCTACCTGCACGACCCGGAGCGCATCTCGTACGACGAGGCCTTCGCCGAGGACGGCCCGGTCCGCGCGCTCGTCGCGATGAAGGAGGCGGGCGTCGCCCTCTCGATCGGGATCTCGGGCGGACCCGCTCCGATGCTGCGCCACTACGTCGACACCGGCCTCTTCGACGCCGTGATCACCCACAACCGCTTCACGCTGGTCGACCGCTCCTCCGAGGAGCTGATCGACGCGTCCGTCGACCGCGGCGTGATCGTCGTCAACGCGGCGGTCTACGGCGGAGGCGCCCTCGCGCGCTGGCCGGAGCCGGTCACCTCCTACGCCTACCGGCCGGCGCCGCGCGAGATCGTCGATGCCGTCGCGGCGATGGGAGCGGCCTGCGACCGGGCGGGCGTGCCGCTCGCCGCCGCCGCGCTGCAGTTCTCGACGCGCGACCCCCGCGTGACGACGACGGTCGTCGGCGCCACCTCCGCCGAGCACTACGACTCCTTCGTGGCCGACGACGCGCTCGAGATCCCCGACGCGCTGTTCGAGGAGCTGGAGTCGCTCGCTCCGCCGAGCACCGTCTGGCAGGACGCGCCCGGGGCGACCTGGCCGCGCTGATCCGGGCATAGCCGGGCTCTCCTCCCGGTTGGAGCACGTGACCCCCTCCGCGAGATGCCGCCGGCGTGCGCCCTCACCGGCGTATCGCCTACCGAAGCGGCGTTCCGCGGAGAAGCACGACAGGAGAGACATGACCGACACCGCCTTGTTCCAGCCGCTGACGCTCCGCTCGAGGACCGCGCGCAACCGCCTCTGGGCGGCACCGATGTGCCAGTACTCGGTGGAGGCGCAGGACGGGGTGCCCACCTCGTGGCACCTCGTGCACCTCGGCGGGCTCGCGCGCGGCGGATCGGGCGTCGTCATCGCGGAGGCCACCGCCGTCGTCCCCGAGGGGCGGATCAGCCCCTGGGACACGGGGCTGTGGAACGACGAGCAGCGCGACGCCTGGGCTCCGATCGTCGATTTCGTGCACGGACAGGGCGCGCTCGCGGGCGTGCAGCTCGCCCACGCGGGCCGGAAGGCGTCGACCTACCGCGAGTGGAGCGGACGCGGATCCGTGCCGCTGGAGGACGGCGGCTGGCCGATCGTCGCTCCCTCGGCCGTCGCGTTCGAGGGCTACGCGGAGCCGCGCGAGCTGGCCGCGGAGGAGCTGCCCGGCCTCGTCGAGGCGTTCCGCGCCTCCGCCCGCCGCGCCGCGGACGCCGGCTTCGACGTGATCGAGCTGCACGCCGCGCACGGGTACCTGCTCCATCAGTTCCTGTCGCCGCTCTCGAACACCCGCGAGGACTCCTACGGCGGCTCGCTCGAGAACCGGGCGCGCCTGCTGCTCGAGGTCGTCCGCGCGGTCCGCGCCGAGATCGGGGAGCTCGTGCTGCTCGTCCGCTTCTCCGCGACCGACTGGGCCGAGGGTGGCTGGACACTGGAGGAGACGATCACCGTCTCGGAGTGGGCGCGCGCCGAGGGCGTGGACCTCTTCGACGTGTCGACCGGCGGACTCGTGCACGCCAGCATCCCGGTGGCGCCGCTCTACCAGGTGCCGTTCGCGCGCGACCTGCGGAAGGCGACCGGTGCGCTGGTCGGCGCCGTGGGACTCATCACCACGGCGGAGCAGGCGGAGGGCGTGGTCGCGAACGGCGACGCCGACGTCGTGCTGCTCGCCCGCGAGCTGCTGCGCGACCCGAACGCTCCGGTGCGGATGGCGCACGAGCTCGGCGCGGACCTGCCGCTGCCCCCGCAGTACACCCGGGCCTGGCGCTGAGCCTTCAACCGCGAGATGCCACCTGTGCGCACGCCTCGCGGCGTGTCATGTGCACAAGTGGCATCTCGCGGAGGGGAGCGGTCGGGCTCCCCGGAGGAGAGCGGTCGGGCTCCCCGGAGGAGAGCGTCAGCTCTCGGAGGGCTCCTCGGGAGCGTCCTCCTCGGGGTTGAAGTGCGAGTCTCCGGAGACCCCCACCGCCAGCCCGTCCTCGGAGTGCGGGATGGTCTCGTCGTCGCCGAGACCGTTCACCTTCTTCTCGCCCTCGGACGAGGTGGCTGCGTCGGTCACGGCTCAGGCCTCGACGTCGCCGCGCCAGGCACCGTCGGGGGTGCCCTGCTTCTCGATGTACTCCTTGAAGTTGTTCAGGTCCTTCTTCACGGCGTGGCTGCCGGCGCCGACGAGCGAGCCGAGCGTCTCGAGGAAGCCCTTCGGCTCCCAGTCGAGCTGCACGGTGACGCGGGTCTCGGTGTCGGAGAGCTTGTGGAAGGTGACGACGCCCGCGTGGTCGGTCTCGCCGCCGGTGCTGTTCCACGCGACGCGCTCGTCGGGGTGCTGCTCGGTGATGTTCGCCTCGAACTCGCGCTCGACGGGGCCGACCTTCACCTTCCAGACGGTGAGGGTGTCGGTGACCTGCTGGATCGACTCGACCTCGTCGAGGAATCGCGGGAACTCCTCGAACTGGGTCCACTGGTTGTAGGCGACGGACACGGGGACGTTGACGTCGACGGTCTCGATGATCTGCGGCACGGTGGTGCTCCTTGCTGTCTCACTCGGTGTGCGGCGTTCCGCTGCTGCGGTCGTCACGCTCGACGTTAGGCGGGAGCCGCCTGGGAGCGCACCGGGTTGCGGACTGCCCCGAACGTGGTAAGCGGAGGCGGTGCTGCGGTGCGCGCGCCGGGACGGCTCCGTCGGGTGCCGAGACGCCGCCGTGCGCGCCGGGACGTCCGCGGGAGGGCGGCGTCCGGACGGCACGGCGGCGTCTCGGGAGCGGCAGGCCGGAGCAGGCCGCGGTCAGCGGTCCTGCGGGTCCCCGCCGAGCTGGCCGATGGCGGGGAGGGGGCCGCCGTCGTCGGCGCCGGTGCGGCGCCAGCGGGCGATGGCGTTGCCCAGGTGGTAGATCACGAGGGCGGCGCCGGCGCCGAGGACGATGCCGCCGAGCTCGAAGCCGCCGGAGGAGAACGAGAAGCCGGCGATCGCGATCACGAGGGAGACCGCGGCGGTGTACTGGTTGACCGGGCGCGAGAAGTCGACGCGGTTGTCGATCCAGATCTTGATGCCGATCACGCCGATCAGGCCGTAGAGCGCGGTGGTGGCGCCGCCCAGGACTCCGGCCGGGATCGAGTTGAAGACGGCGCCGACCTTGGGCGAGAGGCTGAGCAGGATCGCGGTGACGCCGGCGACCCAGTAGGCGGCCGTCGAGTACACGCGGGTGGCCGCCATCACTCCGATGTTCTCGCCGTAGGTCGTGGTGCCGGAGCCGCCGAAGGCGCCGGAGAGGGTGGTCGCCACACCGTCCGCGATCAGGGCCCGGCCGGTGCTGGCGTTGGCGGAGGCGTCGGTCATCGTCGCGACGCCGCGGACGTGTCCGACGTTCTCGGCGATGAGGACGAGCACGACCGGCAGGAACATCGCGATTCCCGACCACGTGGATCCGGAGGCGAAGTCGGGGAAGGTGAACGGCGGCAGGCCGAACCAGTCGGCCGCACCGACCGCGGAGTAGTCGATCTCGTTCCGGAGCAGGGCGACGACGTAGCCGATGACCACGCCGAGGAAGATCGAGACGCGGCCGAGGAAGCCGCGGAGGAACACGCTCGACAGGATGATCGCGGCGAGCGTGATCGTCCCGGTGATCGGTGCCTGCTTGAAGCTGAGGTACGCGGTCGGAGCCAGGTTGAACCCGATCAGGGCCACGATCGCGCCGGCGACGACCGGCGGCATCAGCCTGTCGATCCAGCCGAGGCCGACGACCTGCACGAGGACGCCGACGGCGGCCAGGAGGAGGCCCACGGCGACGACTCCGGCGAGCGCCGACCCCGTCCCTCCGACGGCGGTCGCGGCCGTGACGGGCGCGATGAACGCGAAGCTCGAGCCGAGGTAGCTGGGGAGCCGGTTGCGCGTGATCAAGAGGAACAGCAGCGTCCCGACTCCGGAGAAGAGCAGGGTCGTGGCGACCGGGAACCCGGTGAGCACGGGCACGAGGAACGTCGCTCCGAACATGGCGACGACGTGCTGGATGCCGATGGCGATCGTCGCCGGCCAGGCGAGCCGCTCGCCGGGGGCGACGACGGCGCCGGGCTCGACGGTGCGGCCGTCTCCGTGCAGGGTCCAGATGGGCATGGGGCTCCTCGGCGGGGAAGGGAGGCGGGGGTCGACGTTCACAGTAGCGAGGGGTCTGGCCGTGCCGCGGCACCCGACCTACGATCGGGCCATGGACGGAGCGCGGCGTCTCGGCGAGGAGGAGTTCTCCGCGCACCTCGCCGAGCGGGTCGCGCGGATCCGCGGGTCGTTCGGCGACCTCCCGCTCTGGGCGGTCTCGGGCTGGAGCGGTCCGCGGCTGCTGGCGGAGTGGACGCTGACGGGCGGCCCGCGGGGGCTCTCGTTCCTCGCCGACGACGCGGTCCCGGGCGGGCCGGGGCCCTCCGTCGAGATCCGCACGACCCTCGGCGATCCGCGGCACGACGTCGCGCTGCTCTGCTGCCGGGAGGAGGCGCCCGTCTCGTTCGTGCAGCCGGAGGCGCTGCCCGCTCCCACGCGGATCGCGGAGATCCCGGTCGACGGGGCTCCGGAGCCGTTCGAGGTGTGGGAGGGAGCCGGGGCCGTGCGCGCGGCCGCCTGGGTGCGGGGGCACGTCCTCACGCTGGAGTGCCGCGGAGTCGACCTGGACGCTCTCGCGTTGAACGAGGTGGACGACATCGAGCCGTTCGTGGCCGGCTGGCTGGAGTTCGTCGGCGCCTCGCGGCGTTGAGCGACGACCCGCGCTCCCGCGCTGCTGGGAGAGCGCGGAGTCCCGCCCGGCGCGCCGGTGAAAGATGTGCGCCGATCCCGGACAGGAGGGAGCATGAGGCACATGCCAGCTCCCCTCGCGGGTCCCGACCGGTTCGCCGCGGTCGCCGCCGCGGTCGCCGATCCCGTCCGCCGCTACCTCTGGCGGCGCACCGACTCCGCCACCGCCGACGACGTGCTCGCCGCGACGCTCTCGGCGCTCTGGCGCCGCAGCGCCGACGTGCCCGAGGACGACCCGGTGCCGTGGGCGATCGGCGTCGCCCGGCTCCAGCTGCAGAACGCCCGGCGGATGCAGCGCCGCCAGGTCATGCTCGCCCAGCGGATCGCGGTCGTCGATCCGCCCCAGGTGCAGATCGACGAGGGCGAGGCGTCGGGCGCGGAGGAGACCGTGCGCCTCGTGCTCGCCCGGATGCGCGAGCAGGACGCCGAGCTGCTGCGCCTCTGGGCGTGGGAGGAGCTCGACGTCCGCGGGATCGCCGCGGTCCTCGGAGTCACGGCGAACGCCGTCTCGATCCGCCTCCATCGCGCGCGGCGCCGCTTCGCCGAGCTCTACGACTCCACCGACCCGCACGCGCCCGAAGGGGGACTCCGATGACCGGAACCGACGACGAGGACATCCGCCGCCTCCTCCGCACGGTCGACCCCGCGCGGAGCCTCCCCGCGCTCGACCGCGACGAGCTCGCCGAGCAGATCGCCGCCGCGACGGGTGAGGGCACGCGGACGGAGCACTCCCGCCGCCGCTCCCCCTGGCTGATCGTGGGAGTCGGCGCGCTGAGCGCCGGGGCCGCCGCCTCCCTCCTGCTGCCCTTCGCGCTCGGCGTGGGCGGGGGCAGCACCTCGACGCTGATCCTGCCGAGCACGGGCGGGCCGATGGCCGCGTGCTCGCCGGTGACGGCCGCCGCGCTGGCCCCTGCTCAGCTCGCGTTCCGGGCCGAGGTCCGCTCGATCGACGGGAGCACCGTCACCCTGCACGTACTCGAGCGCTACGCGGGCGAGGTCGGCGACGGCGTCACGGTCACCCAGGGCAGGGAGACGGCGGTGGACGGCGCCCCCATCGTCTTCGAGACCGGGGTCGACTACCTGGTCGCGGCCGACGGCGACACGATCCTGACCTGCGGCCTCAGCGGCGAGAGCTCCCCCGAGCTCGCGGCGCTGTACCAGGAGGCGTTCTCGCGGCAGTAGGCGGAGGCGGGTAGCGGCCCGGGCGGGCGGTGGCAAGGGCCTCCCCGATCGGGGGGAGCGCCGCGCAGGCTGGGGCATGGGCCTCCCGGCCCTCCCCCTCCGGTCGCCCGGCGGCGCCCGCGGGCCCTCGGCGACACCGCCCCGCCCGCCCCGCAGGAGGCCCGCATGCCGGTGTTCCGGCTCCTCGAACCGCTCCACGCCGCCGGTGTCGCGCTCGCCGACCTCGCGAGCGATCGGCTCCGCCTCCACGGCGACGGCTCCGACGTCCGCATCACCGCGGTGACCGTCGCGCACACCGAGGCGGGCCCCGGCGCCCTCTTCGCCGCGCTCCCCGGGAGGAGGAGCCACGGGGCCCGGTTCGCGGCCGACGCGGCGGCGGCAGGAGCGGTCGCCGTGCTCACCGACGCGGGCGGGCTCGACGAGGCCCGCGCCTCCGGACTGCCCGTCCTCCTCAGCGACGACCCCCGCACCGCCCTCGGCCCGGTCGCCGCGCAGGTGTACGGCACGAGGAGCGGACCGATGCTCCTCGGCGTGACCGGCACCAACGGCAAGACCAGCACCGTGCACCTCCTCGACGCGGTGCTCCGGCAGCTGGGCGTCGTCTCGGGGCTGAGCTCCTCCGCCGAGCGCCGCAGCGCCGACCACGTCGTCGCCAGCCGCCTCACCACGCCCGAGGCCTCCGAGCTGCACGCTCTCCTCGCCCGGATGGCGGAGGACGGCGTCGAGGCGGCGGCGATCGAGGTCAGCGCTCAGGCGCTCGTGCGCTCGCGGATGGAGGGGATCGTGCTCGACGTCGCCGGGTTCACCAACCTCAGCCACGACCACCTCGACGACTTCGGCGACCTGGACGAGTACCTCCGCGCCAAGCAGCGCCTGTTCACGCCCGAGCGGAGCCGGCGCGGCGTCGTGGTCGTCGACACCGAGGCGGGGCGCCGGGTCGCCCGCGAGGCCTCCGTCCCGGTCGTGACGCTCTCCGCCGGGGACGGAGCCGACTGGCGGATCGACGTGCTCGAGACCGCGGTCGACCGCACCCGCTTCCGGCTCACCGCCCGCGACGGCTGGTCGACGACCACCTCCGTCCCGCTCCTCGGCCGCCACATGGCCTCGAACGCGGCCCTCGCGCTGGTGATGTTGATCGAGGCGGGCCACGCGCGCGACCGGGTGGCCGCGGCGGTCGGCTCCGGGATCGACGTCACCGTGCCCGGGCGGACGCTGCTCGTGTCCGGCGCCGACGGGCCGCGGGTCTTCCTCGACTTCTCGCACACGCCCGACTCGGTCGCGCGCACCGTCGACGCCCTCCGCGAGGTGACGCCCGGCCGCGTGCTCGTCCTCCTCGGCGCCGACGGCGACCGCGACCCGAGCAAGCGCGCGCCGATGGGCCGGGCCGCCGCCGAGCGCGCCGACCTGGTGATCGTCACCGACCACCACCCGCGCTTCGAGGACCCCGCGCGGATCCGCCGCGCCCTGGTCGACGGCGCCCGCCGCGTCGAGCGCTGCGAGGTGCTCGAGATCGCGGAGCCGGCCGACGCCGTCCGCGCCGCCCTGCACCGGGCCGGCCCGTCCGACTCCGTCCTCTGGGTCGGCCCCGGCGACACCGACTACCGCGTGGTCGGCGCCGACGACCTCCCCTACTCGCCCCGCGCCGACACGGCCCGCGCGCTGGCCGAGGCCGGCTGGAGCGTCGACCTGCTTGACTGACCGGGTGTTCTCGACCCTCCCGGTGCGCCGCGTGCAGGCCCGACCCGAGCACCCCGCCGACCTCGCGCGCTGGCCCGCGACGCTCGCGCCCGTGCGGCAGGTGCTGGCCGAGGGCTGGGATCTCGGTCAGGTGACGGTGATCACCGGCGAGAACGGCTCGGGCAAGTCGACGCTGCTCGAGGCGGTCGCCCTCGCCTACGGGCTGAACGCGGAGGGCGGATCCACGGGTGCGATGCACTCCTCCCGCGCCTCGGAGTCGGACCTGGCCGAGCACCTCCAGCTGGTCCGCGGAGCCGGGGCGTCCAAGCGCGGCTTCTTCCTCCGCGCCGAGACGATGCACGGCTTCTTCAGCTACCTGGAGGAGGTGGGGATCGACGGCGGGTACCACGAGCGGAGCCACGGCGAGTCGTTCCTCGACATCGTGGCGAACCGCTCCCGGATCAGCGGGCTGTGGCTCCTCGACGAGCCGGAGTCGGCCCTCTCGGTGTCGGGCTGCCTCGCCCTGATCGGGCAGCTGCGCGATCTGGTCGCCGGCGGCTCGCAGGTCGTCCTCTCCACGCACTCGCCGATCCTCGCGGCCCTCCCCGGAGCCGACCTCTACGAGCTCGACGAGACGGGCCTGCGCCCCTGCCGCTACGACGACCTCGACCTGGTGCGGACCTGGCGCGGCTTCCTCGACCAGCCGGCCCGCTTCCTGCGCCGGTTGGAGTAGGTCGGAGGGCGCTCGGCCGCGCCGGAACGGGCCGTTCGTGTTCACCACGAAGGGAAGTACGTCGGCAGGCAGTCCCGTTCTCGCGGAACCCGAGCCGCCAGGGCGAAAGTCTCCGCCGGCACGAGCACTGTCAGGCCGCGGAGGCCGCCGCCGGCCGGGCGACTCGGGGCGCCCAGCCCACCGCGATCGCGGCGCCGGCGAGCGCGAGCTGTCCGAGCGGCGGCAGGATCGCCGAGACCAGGGAGCCGTCGCCGCCGGACGTGACGAAGGTGTCGGCGACCGACATCCCGAAGCCGAACCCGGCGAAGAAGCGGAAGACGACGGCGCCGGCGACCAGGGCGAGCATGAGCACCGCGATCCGCCGCGGAGTGAGCGGCGACCTCCGGCCGACCAGGGCGCCGACCGTCACGACGATCGCGGCGGCCGTCCAGAACGCGGCCCACCCGGTGACCCAGATCGCGTGGGAGCCGAACTCGAAGCCGTCGCGCTCGGACATGGTCGCGTAGATCTCCGCCAGGGCCACGCCCGGGACCTTCGCCTGCGGATTCCAGACCAGCAGATCGACGGCGCCCACCACCGTGACGCCCGCCACGAGCGCGAGGCCCGCGAGGGCGACGGGGAGGCGCTGAGCGCGGGTCGCCGTCCGCGGTGCGAGGGCGATGGTCCGCGAGCCGCCGAGGACGATCGCCCCGCAGACGAGTCCGGCGAGGGAGACGGGCAGGCCGACGAGGGCGAGGGGTCCGGGGAGGAGGAAGCCGGCCGCGGTGAGCACCGGGCCGACGACGGCGGCGACCAGGGAGATCCGCGCGAGCACCGTGCGGGCCGACGCCGCAGCGCCGAGGAGGTGGACCGCGCCGAGGACCGCGACCGCGACGGCGGCGACGAGCACCGCGGTCTGCACGGCGCCGACGGCGGCCAGGGCGGTGTCGGAGGCGGCACCCGGCTCGGGGACGATCCCGCCGCCGGTCAGCGCGATGCCGCTGAGCATCAGCGCGGCCGCGGCGAAGAGCGCGAGTCCGCGGCGGGCGAGGCGGCGCGGGAGCGTGCCCCGCGCCTCGCCGGTGTGCGCGGGCAGGTCGCGGTCGACGCTCACCAGCAGGGCGAGCGCTCCGAGGACGACGCCGCGCCGGGGCAGTCCCAGCTCGGCGGCCCCGGCCAGGTCGGCCCGCCACTCCTCGAGGTAGCGCTCGCGGACGAGCGGGGGCAGCAACAGCGACAGGAGCCGCAGGAGCGCGCTCACGCGGTCGCCTCCGCCGCTCGCGGCGCCGTCCGCGCGATCGACCGCATCCGCTCGACGGCGGCCCGGGCTGCAGGGGCGCCCTCCGCGGTCAGCTCGTAGAGCCGGCGACGCGGGCCGCTCCGCTCGCTCGCGGCCTCCCACTCCGAGACCACCCAGCCCGCTCCCTCGAGCCGCTCCAGGATCGGATAGACGCTGCCCGCCGGTCGCCCGGTGGCCTTGATCACGACCATGCCCCAGGTCGGGCCGTCGGCATCGAGGAGGGTCCGGAGGACGTCCGCCGTGGCGGGAGTGAGGCGAGGGAGTGGCTGCACAGAAGCGACGCTACCTATGTAGAGATAGCGGAGTCAATCGGATCGCCTCCGTGCGTACGGGCGATACCACTCCACTCCCCGGCCGCGGTCGGGCCCTCAGTCGTGCGACGACTTCGCCGCCCCCGTCCGAGGAGGACCGGAGTCGGTTCCGGCCCCGCCGCCCTGATCGGCGAGATCGGCGCCCTGATCCTCCGATGACCAGGGCGGGATCAGCTGACGCATCACCCTTCACGGCGGGGTGGTCGCCGAGCAGATCAGCACAGGCGCGTCCGCCTCGGCGATCCCCACGGCGACCCCGCGGCAGCCGCGGACACTGCCGCTACCCGGACCCCGCACGCAGAACGTCGGCCGAGAGCAGCCGCCCTCCACCCTCGGGGGACGGCGGGCACTCTCGGCCGACGGTCTGCGCGCGAGCGCGGGGACTACTTGCGGAACATCCGCGCCGTGGTCTCGAAGAGGCCCTTCACGGGGCGCTGCTGCTCGCCCTGCTGGGCGCCGAGGACGATGATGACGGCGGTCAGCACGGGGATGGCCCACTGGGTGACCTTCTGCACGCGGAGGGCCGTGGTCAGCTCCTGCGAGTTCTGCTCCGACGCCTCGGTCACGCCGGGGGCGCCCTCGTCGGCGTGCTTGGCCTGCGTCGCTCCGGCGACCGCGGCGATCACCGAGGCTGCGCCGGCGAGGCCGGTCACGACGGTCTTGACGACGGTGTTCGTGCGGCTCTCCTGCTGGTTGGCCAGGCGGGTCTTGTTGGCGAGGACGAGTCCGATGCCGCCGACGCCGTGGGCGGCGATCGCGGCGAGCTGCACAGGGGTCCAGCGGGCCCAGCCGTTCGAGGAGAGGCGGAGGCGCTCCGCCGGGTCGGACGAGGTGGACGCGGCGCCGTTCAGGCCGACGGCGCCCATGAGCGAGCCGCCGAACCAGGCGGCGGCTCCGAGGTCGTGGAGACTGCGGACGAGGGTGTTGCGGGAGGGCATGTGGGCCTCTTCTCTGCCGGCGGCGGACGCCGGCGGTGGTCGGCTGGTGCGGACTCCTCCGACGCTACGCGCGCCCTGGAACCGCGCACGGGGCTTGACCTCTCCCCCTCCGACACGCTGCGCTGGAGGTCACCGACCGACCCGGACCGACCGACCCGAGGAGCCCCGCGATGCCCACCGACGACGAGAAGCGGACGACCCGCGACGAGTTCCACGACGCCGTGAACATGACCGCGAAGGAGCTCGAGGAGTGGCTCGGCACCGACGAGTCGAAGGAGGTCGGCCAGAAGCCGGAGAGCGGCGGCGAGTCCGTCGGCCACGAGAGCGGGCGCCGCATCGTCGACCTGCTCGGCACGAAGCAGGCCGACCTGAGCGACGACGACTACGCCCACATGACGAAGGTCGTCGGCTACGTGCACCGGCACGCGAAGCAGCGTCCCTCGGGCGATGTCACCGAGACGAAGTGGCGCTACTCCCTGATGAACTGGGGCAACGACCCGCTGAAGGGCTGACCCGGTCCGAGAGCTGCGCTCAGCACATCCCGAAGAGGTTGCAGAGGGCGCCGCGGTCCTGGATCGACTCCATGCCGCCCGGCTTCTGCACCTTCGGCAGCTCGTAGGAGGCGGCGACCGTCTGCACGCCGGCGGACGAGGCGGCCTGCACGGGAGCGGCGGCAGGAGCAGCGGCGGGAGCGAGGACGGCTCCGAGGGCGAGGGCGGCGGCGGCGAGGATCGGGGCCATGGTCGTTCTCCTGTGATCGAGGGGTGCGATCGGCTCGACCGCTCCATAAGCATGGCGACGCCCCGTCGCACCGCTCCTGTACGAAAGACCAGTCCGCCCTTGTACGGAAGGCCGACGGGGCTCGGGGGAGGCTTCGGTACCCTGGTCCCGTGGTGGGGACGACGCGGTGGACGAACGACGTGCGGACGCTGCCCGGCGGGTGGATCACCCGGTCCCTCCTGCTCGGCTCCTTCACGCTCCTCGTCGTCATCGACCTGATGGGCGGCAGCGTCGACCTCACGTCGGTCCGCGGCTGGATCGAGCTGGCGCTCCCCTACCTGCCGCTCCTGGCGCTGCTCGCCGGCGCGATCCCCGCGGCGGTCTCGCTCTACCTCGTCTACGCCGTCGTCCTGATGCTCGGCGCCCCGCCGCTGCTGCTCGCGGCGCTGATCTTCCCGACCATCGTGGTGGTCGGCTTCGTCACCTTCCTCCTCCCCTGGCGCGCGGGGCTCGTCTTCGTGCTCGGCACCCTCGTCCTCCTGCCCGCGGTGCTGCTCGTCGACCGCGCCATGGGCACGGCCGTCTACGTCCTGGGCGCGTTCGTCCTCTTCGGCGGCACCGCCGGGCTGGGCCTGAACGCCTTCCGGGGCCGCAGCGAGCGGAGCGAGCGCCGGGCCGACCGCATCCAGGAGGAGCAGGCGCGGATCCGCAACGAGGAGCGGACCCGGCTTGCGCACGAGCTGCACGACATCGTCGCGCACGAGGTGACCATCATCGCCATGCAGGCCCGCCGCGCGACCTCGGTCGAGGACCCGGCCAAGACCGAGCGCATCCTCGAGAGCATCGGCGACGCGGCGCAGCAGGCGCTGCAGGATCTGCGGAGCCTCGTGACGCTCCTCCAGGACGAGGACGAGGCAGGCGCTCCCGCCCGCGGCGACTCCGACCTGCTCGGGACCCCGGAGGTCTCGGGCGCCACGACCACCGCTGTCGGCTTCGTCCACGACGTGCGGAACGTCGCCGACGCGATCGAGCGCGCGGGCTTCCGGGTCCGCCTCGACGTGGCGGGCTCCGTGGCGCAGGTGCCCGCGAGCCTCCGCCAGGTGCTGCGGCGCACGGTCCGGGAGCTGGGCACGAACGTGCTCAAGCACGGCGACACCGCCGGTGAGGTGCAGCTCCGGCTCGAGGTGTCGGGGGGCGAGGTGCAGCTGAGCTCCTCCAACGCGATCGCCTCCGCGGCTCCGATCGTCTCCTCGCACCTCGGGATCGAGGCGATGTCGGCCCGCTGCGCCGTCTTCGGCGGGCGGCTGGACGCGGGAGCCCGCGGCGGCCGCTGGACCACGACCATGACCATCCCCCTCGAGGGCCGGGCGTCCGGTGCGCTCGTCGCGGGGGCGACCGACGAAGGACGAGAGCGATGACCCGCGTGCTGCTGGTGGACGACGAATCGATGACCCGCGAGATCCTCCGCGACTACCTCTCGCAGGACCCGGCGATCGAGGTGGTGGGCGAGGCCTCCGACGGGAGGATCGCGGTGCAGCAGGCGGCGACGCTCCAGCCCGACCTGATCCTGATGGACATGCAGATGCCGGTCATGAACGGCGTCGCTGCGACCGAGCGGATCCACGCCGAGCACCCGGGCATCGCGATCCTCGGGCTCAGCACGTTCACCACGGACCGCTACGTCGTCGACCTGCTCCGCGCGGGCGCCTCCGGCTACCTGGTCAAGGACACGAAGCCGCGGGAGATCATCGCGGCGGTGCACGCGGTGCTCGCGGGCGAGTCCGTGCTCTCCGCCGAGGTCACGCGCCACGTGGTGAAGGGGCTCGAGGAGTCGGTGCCGGCGGAGACGGTGCCGGACCCCGATCTGCTCGAGGCGCTCACCGAGAAGGAGCTCGAGGTGATCCGCCTGCTCGCCCGCGGGATGAGCAACCGCGAGATGGCGCAGGAGCTGTTCGTCACCGAGTCGACCGTGAAGGCGCGGTTCGTGAAGGTGATGGAGAAGCTGGGCGTGCGCGACCGGGTGCAGATCCTGGTCTCGGCGATCGAGCACGGGCTCGTCGACCTGGGGACGCGTCCCGGCCGGAGCTGATCGAGCCCGCCGGATTCAGCCCCAGCCGACCACGTCGGCGACGGGCCGCACGAGCCCCGCGACCGCCCGCTCGAGCGCACTCTCGTCGACCGCGGCGAGCGCCGGCTCCGGATCGAGCACCAGGGCGCCGCCCCAGCCCATCACCTCGTACTCCACCAGGGTGCGCGCGAGCGTCTCGGGCGACCGCCAGGCGCGGAGGAGGTTCGCCCGCGCGAACGCGTGCGCGGCGCGTGCTCCCTCCCCGTGCGCGGCGCGGCCGTCGAGGACGGTGCGCAGCACGGTCTCGAGGGTCGGGATGCCCTGGCCGGCCGGGGAGACGACCTGCCAGGTGAGGGAGGGGCGGCTCGAGCGCAGGCCCCGCGCGACCTGGGCGACCGCATCGCCGCCGGCGGAGCGCAGTGCGGCGGGGACGAGCGGTTCGGCCCCCGCGGTGAGGCGGCACAGCGCCAGGAACGTCGCGGCGTGGCCGACCTCGCCGGACGGGTCCGCGCCGGTGACGATCGTGCTCTCGTAGCCCTGCTCGCGGGACTGGTGCAGAGCGCTCGGCAGCGGAGCCGCGGCGGGCACGGAGACGGGCCGGGACGTCTCGCAGACGGCGCGTTCGGGCCCGACCACGGCGAGCACCGGATCCCCGGCTCCCTGGGCGCGCTCGAGCGTCAGGGCGGTCCAGGCCGCGGCGCCCTCCGGAGGGAGCACCGCGGTGAGGCTCTGCGCCCCGGCCGTCGCCGTCCACGCGAGCGAGACCGCTCCGGGGGGAACGGCCGAGCGGAGGCGGGCAGCGCGGTCGGGCCCGTCGTCTCCGGCCGGGTCGCGCCAGCCGAGGGCGACGACGGCGAAGCGGGAGCGCTCGTCGACGACGGCGAGCGGGGGTGCGGCGGTCATGGGCTCCTCCTTCCTGGAGGGGTGGAGGCGGCGGGAACGCCCAGTGCGGCGAAGGGCTGCTCGGCCAGGCGGGCCGCGGCGTCCGCGAGCAGCGGGCGCGGCGGCCGCGCGGCGAGGGAGTCGACGAGCTCGCCCGCGAAGCCGGGCGCACCGCGCAGCAGGGCATCCCGGGCGACGGTGCGGGCCAGACGCTCGTCGTCGTGCACCAGCCGCTCCGCACGCAACACCGCGCGATGCCGGGCGTGCTCGAGGGCGGAGTCGTCGCTCACCGCGAGGGCGCGGAGGCGGTGCCACGGATCGACGGGCACGGCGGTGTCGTCGACCAGCACGAAGAGGTCGTCGGCGACGGTGTCGCCCGGGCCGAAGAGTCCGGCGCTCGCGTCGAGTCCGGCCTGCGCAGCGAGCGCCTCGGCGGCGATCAGGTCGCCGAGCAGCTCGTCGGAGACGCGGGTCGACGGCGCGGCGGCGGTCGCGGCGAGCCGGCGGGCGGCGGGCTCGGCGCGGTACTCGGGGCGGGCCGTCCCAGGTGGGACGGCGACCGGTCCTGCCGCGCGATCGGGCGCCTCCGCGAGGGCCGCGACCAGGCGGTCCAGGAGCCGGGCGGGGTCGTCGGCCGTGACGCCGACCAGCACGGAGCCGGCCGGGCTGTAGTGGCGCCGGTGCAGCGCGCGCAGGACGGGCTCGGTCGCGCGGCCCTCGAGGTCGAGGTCGCCGCTGCCGTCGTGCGCGTTGGGGGCGTCGGCCCAGTAGCGGGCGGTCAGGTGCGGCCACGGCAGCACGCCGCCCGGAGCGGGGGCGAGGCGCGCGGCCCGCTCAGAGGCGACCGCGCGGATCTGCTCCGCGATCTGCTCCGGCAGGAAGGCGGGGCGGAAGACCTGCTCGACGAGCCGCTCCGCGATCACGGCGGCCGACCCGGGAGAGCCCGTCTCGAAGAACTCGGAGTAGTCGAGGTGGGTGTGACCGCCGAGGACGCCGCCGCTCTCGGCGACGCGGGTCTGCCGGACGAGACCGGCGACCCCCTCGCTGTCCTGGTAGACGAGGTGCTCGATCAGGTGCAGCATCCCCTCCTCGCCGTCGCGCTCGTGGCGCATACCGGCGGGCACGGCGAGGGCGACCGAGTCGTTGCGGACCTCCGGCCGGTGCACGACGAGCGCGCGGGCGCCGGAGGGCAGGGCGGCGGACAGGGTCGGGACGTCGCGGGCGCTCATTCCGCCCGCTCCCCCAGCTGTGCGGCGGACAGGCGCAGCAGCAGCCGCGCCTGATCGCTGCTGGCGCCCCCGGAGCGGTGCCAGTCGACGGCGTGCTGGGCCAGCCGGAACGAGGTGCCGACGCGCAGCAGCTCGGCGTCGTGGTCCTCCTCGAGCGAGAGTCCGCGGCGGAGCGCGTCGAGGGCCGGGCGGAGCGCGGGGTGGAAGGCGTGCAGCTCTGCGAGCTCCCCGAGCACCCAGGCGGCGTCCCAGACCGGGTCGGCGAGCCCGACGTCCTCGCCCGTGAGCAGAGCGACGCGGGTCCCGTCGACGACGAGGTGGGCGAGGCCGGGGTGGCCGTGGACCACGACCGCGGCCGGCGAGGCGACGACCGCCTCCGCCCAGTCGGCGAGCTCGAGGAGACCGCCGGCGCCGAGCTCCTCGGCGGCGGGCGCCCAGCCACCGGCGAGCCAGCCGCGGGCGCGCTGCAGCGGACGCGGAGGGAGCGGCTCCCCGGCGGGCCGGGCGCCGTGGAGCGCGTCCAGCGCGCCCTTCCACTCGCGGCCGACGGAGACGAGCGCCTCCTCCGACAGCTCGTGGAGGAGCGCGGGCAGCAGGGCGCGGGCGGTGGTGCGGTAGCGGCGGATCGACGGGTCGGCGCCTCCCGGCACGATCCGGGGATCGGGCGCTGCGAGGCGGACGGGCACCGGCGAGAACGGCAGCGGCGCCTGCTCTCCGAGGCGGCGGGTCCAGACGGTGGTCCCGTCGGGTCCTTCCGAGAGCTCGGTGACGAGCAGCCCGGTGACGAGGGCCCGCGGAGGGGCGGTGGTGCTCACGCCGACCTCGCCTGCTCCGCGGCCGCCGGTGCCGTGCGCAGCGACTCCAGGTGGCGCAGCACCGCGGGGAACGCGGGCGGCACCCAGGCGAGCGCCGTGTCGCTGGACTCGCTCGGCCCGGGCACGGGGTCGATGACGGTGAAGTTGGCCGGCTCGCGCAGCAGCGCGAGGGTGGACTCGACGACCGGGTTGCCGAGCGCCCGCGGCGGCAGCGACGGAGCGATGCACACCGGCGCCTCCGTCGTGAGGGCCGCGAGCAGCGACGGGGAGTCGGTGATGCCGTGCGCGAGGCGCGAGGCGTAGTCGAGGGTGGCCGGGTAGATCAGGATGAGGTCGGCCCATTCGGCGAGGTCGACGTGGGCGACGACGATCTCGTCGTCCCAGCGGTCGTCCTGGATCCGGCCGCGCAGTCGCGACTCCAGGTTGTGCCGGGTGGTGAAGCGGTAGGCCGAGTCGCGGACGAGCACGCGGAACTCGGTCGCCGGAGCGGCGGCGCGCGCCCACTGGATCCAGTAGGGCATGACCTGGGTCATGGCGGAGCCGGTCAGGACGAGGGCCACCCGGGAGTAGCCGAAGCGGCCGAGCGAGAGGTCGGAGAGTGCGGCGCTCTGCGCACCGGGCGGGGTGGTCATGGCGGTCTCCTCAGAGGGCGGCGGGCGGGAGGGCGGATCGGGTCGCGGCCGGCGGTGAGGACGGCGGCGGACGGGCGGACCG
>NZ_PSWJ01000002.1:0-342434 GCF_002932775.1 Rathayibacter sp. AY1B8
CCGAGGAGGAGCTGCTCGCCGCAGCGCCGGGCGGGGGTTCGGGGGTCCAGGGCAGGCATGCACAGGAGACGCGTGAGGTCCTTGTTCGTGACGCGGAGGCGCGGAATGCGTTCGGGGTGGCGCAGTGATCGGTGTCGGACCGGCGCGACCGGCGAGGGCTGTGCCATCGTCGGGAGGGGGCGGAGTCCCCGCCGATCCGGAACCGACACCCAGGAGACGACCGCATGGCGCACGCCGCGCTGATCATCCACAGCGCACGGAAGGTCGACGCGGCCGGGACGGTGGAGGACCACTGGCTCCTCGCGCGGGACGGCGCGATCACGGCGACCGGCACCGGCACCGGCTGGCAGGCGCAGGCGGAGGGGGCGCAGCTGCACGACGCGCGGGGCCTCACCGCTGTCCCGGGCTTCCTCGACCTCCATGTGCACGGAGGGGGCGGTCACGGCTTCGACGGAGGAGCGGAGGCGATCCGCGCGGGCCTCGCGCTGCACCGCTCCCGCGGCACCACGCGCTCGCTGGTCAGCCTGGTCTCGGCGCCGCTGGAGCAGCTGGAGTCCTCTCTGGACGCGGTCTCGGCCCTCGCGGTCACCGACCCGCTCGTGCTCGGCGCGCACCTCGAGGGCCCGTTCCTCGCGCCCTCGCGCAGGGGAGCGCACGACCCCGCGGCTCTCGTGCACCCCTCCTCCGGCGCGGTCGGCCGGCTGCTGGACGCCGCCCGCGGACGCCTCGCGCAGATCACGCTCGCGCCCGAGCTGCCGGGAGCCCTCGCCGCGGTGGAGCGGCTCGCCGGCGCCGGCACGGTGGTCGCGGTGGGCCACACCGAGGCGGACGCCGACCAGGCGCGGGCAGCGTTCGACCGCGGAGCCCGGCTGGTCACGCACGCGTTCAACGCCATGCCCGGGATCGGCCACCGCTCCCCGGGCCCGATCCCGGTGGCCCTGGGGGACGAGCGGGTCGCGCTCGAGCTGATCCTCGACGGCCGGCACGTGGACGTCGAGGTGGTGCGTCTCGCGTTCGCGGCGGCTCCCGGGCGGATCGCGCTCGTCACCGACGCGATGGCGGCGGCCGGGGCGGGCGACGGAGCGCACCGCCTCGGCCCGCTCGACGTCGAGGTGCTCGGCGGAGTCGCCCGGCTCGCGGGCACCGCTGTGCTCGCCGGATCCACGCTCACGCAGGAGGAGGCCCTGCGGCGGGCCGTCGGGCCCGGCCGGCTCGGGCTGCAGGCGTCCGTCGCCGCCCTCACCGCCGTTCCCGCCCGCGTGCTCGGCCGTGGCGACCTCGGCCTGCTGGCCCCCGGGTACCGCGCCGACGTCGTCCTGCTCGACGCGTCGCTCCGCGTGCAGCGGGTCTGGGCCGAGGGGCGCCCGTTCCCCGACTCCGCGGCCGGCGCGTCGCGACCCCGGGTCAGGGCGTCGGCGTGACGGTCCAGGTCCCCTCGGTCTGGACGGCCATGACGCCGGGCAGGTCGGCCTCGAACACCTCGGAGAAGGCGACGGAGTCGCCGAACAGCTGCGGCTGATCGGAGGTCGTGAACACGCGGCCGGAGAACGAGTCGTCCGGACCCGCGGGCGTGTAGTCGACCGTCACGCGCGGGACGTCGTCGGAGAAGAACAGGACGGCCGGGCCGGTGCCGGACTGCGCACCGCTCACCGTCGCGAGGTCGTTCCAGCTCTGCAGGCCGAGCGTCCACGGCCCGTCGGCTCGGACGATCACCTGCTGCTCGACGGGGTCGTCGCGGAAGATCCCGGTCAGGAACGACCCCGTCATCGGGGCGGCGGCCTCGCCGAAGGGCGTCATCCGGCCCGCGGCGGTGACGATCGCCGTGCCGGTGCAGGCCGAGCAGTCCAGGCTCAGGACGACCGCGAACTCGCCCTGCCGCTGGAACGACACGTCGGCCGGGCCGGTGCCCGAGACGGTGGCGGGGACTCCCTCGCCGACCGGCCCGGCGTCGACGACGGTTCCGACCGGCTCGGCGGTCGCCGGAGCGGAGGGGGTCGGGCTCGGAGTGATCAAGTCGGTGATGGCGGGTCTCGGCGTCCGCGAGGCGGGCGCGGACGCCGTGGCGCCCGCCTCGGCCCCGCCGCCGGCGGTGCACCCGCCCAGCAGCAGGAGCCCCGCCGCTGCCGTCGTCGCCACTGCCGCTGTCGTCCCCCGAGCCCTCATGCGTCCAGACTGCCAGGGCTGGTCCGGATCGTCGTCCCCGGAGGGAGTCAGAGGAGCAGGGCGCCGAGGCCCGCGGCGGCGAGGACGACGATCCACGGGGGCACGGTCCAGCGCGTCAGCGCCACGAAGGCGCCGATCGCGAGCGCCAGAGCGCCGGTCGAGCCGATGCCCTCGGTCAGCACCGGGTCGTAGAGGGCGCCGCCGAGCAGTCCCACCACGCCGGCGTTCACGCCGGCCAGCGCCCTCTGCGCGACCGGCAGGTGCCGCAGCCGCTGCCAGAACGGGAGCACGCCGACCACGAGCAGAGCGCCCGGCAGGAAGATCGCGACCAGCGCGATCGCCGCCCCCGCGACACCGTCCGGCGTCCCCGCGCCCACCGCACCGAGGAACGCGGAGAAGGTGAAGAGCGGGCCCGGCACCGCCTGCGCCGCGCCGTAGCCGGCCAGGAACTCGCTCTGCCCGACCGCGCCGGCGCCGACCGTCTGCGCCTCCAGCAGAGGCAGCACGACGTGGCCGCCCCCGAACACCAGAGCGCCCGCGCGGTAGAAGACGGAGGCGAGACCCGCCGCTCCCTCGCCGGTGAGAGCGGCGAGCAGGGGGAGGCCGGCCAGGAGGAGCCCCCAGAGGGCGAGGGCCGAGACCGCGAGCGCCGTCGGGATCCGGACCGCGAAGCCCGAGCCCTCGTCCGGAGCCGCCTCCTCGCCGCGCAGCCACAGGACGCCGGCCAGGCCCGCCGCCGCGATCACCGCCACTTGCAGCGCGGGCTCCGGGGCGAGGAGCACGGCGACCGCCGCCGCACCGGCGATCGTCGCGCGTCGGCGGTCCGGTGCGAGCGAGCGCGCCATCCCGAGCACGGCCTGCGCGACGACCGCGGCCGCCGCCGCCTGGAGGCCCAGGAGCCAGCCGGCGGAGGCGACGTCGCCCGCACCAGCGACGAGACCGGCGACGAGGACCAGCGCGATCGCCGAGGGGAGCGTGAATCCGCACCACGCGGCGACCAGTCCGGCGAGTCCTGCGCGCTGCAGGCCGACCGCCATCCCGACCTGGCTGGACGCGGGTCCGGGGAGGAACTGGCACAGCGCGACGAGGTCGGCGTACGCGCGATCGGTCAGCCAGCCGCGGCGCACCACGAACTCCTCGCGGAAGTAGCCGAGGTGCGCGATCGGCCCGCCGAACGAGGTCAGCCCGAGGCGGAGGAACACGAGGAGCACGGGGAGGGCGCCGCCCCGCTGCAGCCGACCCGTCTCCGACACGGGGGCATCCTGCCAGACGGCGGTGTCCAGTACGCGTCGTGTCACCGGAAAAGGGACGATAAGCGGCCGCATAAGCGATTCCTCGCTCATTCTCCTCCGGTTGATAAAACGGTGGGTAGAAATACTGAACCCCTTCTCATCCCCTCTGTTAGCCTGATCCGGCTTCCCTTTCCTTCTCGAGGAGAAGGTGATCCGCATCAGTAGCGCGAGCGCTGCCGCTCGTCCACTGAACGCCTTCTCCTCCTCTTTCGATCGGTGTACCCGGAACGGTGACGATCGGAAAGGCTCTCTCTTCCGTGACTCCTCAGGACACTGCCGTCGGCGACTCCGCCGACTCCTCCCGCACCGGCTCCCGGTCGGGCGTCAAGGCCCTCTCCGCTCTCTCCCGCCGCACGATCCTCGCCGGATCCGTCGCCGGCGCGGGCGCGATCGCCTTCGCGACGCCGGCCCTCGCGGCCGGCGACCTCACCGCGGTGCCCCGACTGCCCGGCGAGGTCTCGCGCCTGTCCACCGCCACGTCGAAGACGGGCGGGAAGCGCTACGAGATCATCGACGTCGTCGTCGCGGGGGACCGGGCGCGCCTGTTCGTGCCGCACGCGACGCCTCCGTCGCAGACCAGGGGCGCATCGATGCTCTGGTACTACCACGCCCGCAACGGCACCCACACGGCGCTCTCGAGCGCCTTCGCGTACTCGGCCGACCTCGCCGTGGACCGCGGCATCGTCAGCATCTGCCCGACCTACGGCGGCAGCATCTGGTCGAGCCCGCGGGCGATCGAGATCCAGGCCGCTGTCGCCGCCTGGGCCTCGTCGGTGTGGCGGATCGACGCGAGCCTCCTGCGCTCCGACTCCGGGGGCGGGCCGCTTCTGACCTGGGCCTACGGGAAGCGGATGGTGCCGAACATCCGGGGCGCGTACCTCTGCAACAGCTCCTACGACATGGAGGAGCGGGCGGCGAGCGAACCGGACCGGATCGGCCCCGAGTACGCCGACGCCGCGGCCATCGCCGCCACCAACCCGGCGCGGCTGCCCGCGTCGGTGTGGCGCGGTGCGCGGCTCAGGATCACCGGATCGCCCGATGACAAGGTCGTGCCGTTCGCCCTGCACGGCGCCGCCCTCCATGCCGCGGCCCTGCCCCTGGCGAAGGAGGCGACGGTCCGCATCCACCCGGGGGAGGGCACCGACGGGCACAAGGTCCCGAGCTTCACCAACAAGGAGATGCTCGACACCTTCCAGCGCTGGATCGCCGAGGGCCCCGTGCCGCAGACGGAGCCCGAGCCCGAGACGCCACCCGTGTCCACGCTTCCCGGCGCGGGCACCTACGAGAACGGCGCCGCGCAGATCGTCACCACCGGCACCTGGACGACGCTGAAGGCCACCGCGGACAGCGGCGGGAGCATCGCCTACTCGACCAGCTCCGGCGCCTCCGCGACGCTCGCCTTCACCGGCACGAGCATCGCCTGGATCAGCCGACTCACGTCGTCCTCCGGGATCAACGACGTCGAGCTCGACGGCGTGAAGGTCGCCTCCGTCGACCGCTACAGCGCGTCCACCCGCTCGAAGCAGACGGTATGGAGCAGCGGACAGCTCGCGGCCGGGCCGCACACGCTGACGATCCGCCGGGGGAGCAGCCGCAATCCGGCCTCGACCGGCAGCAACCTGCTGCTCGACTCCTTCGTGGTCGGCGACGCGACGCCTCCGCCGGCGACGACCCTGCCCGGAGCGGGCACCTACGAGAACGGCGCCGCCCCGATCGTCACGACCGGCACCTGGTCGACGCTGAAGGCGAGCACGGACAGCGGCGGCAGCATCGCCTACTCGACCACCGCGGACGCCTCCGCCACCCTCGCCTTCACGGGTACCAGTGTGAGCTGGATCAGCCGCCTCACCGGCTCGTCCGGCATCAACGACGTCGAGCTCGACGGAGTCACGGTCGCGTCCGTCGACCGATACAGCGCCGCGACGCGGTCGAAGCAGACGGTCTGGAGCAGCGGACAGCTCGCGGCCGGGCCGCACACGGTGACCATCCGCCGCGGAAGCGGCCGCAATCCCTCCTCGAGCGGCACCAACCTGATCCTCGACGCGTTCGTGGTCGGCGACGCCGCTCCGGTCCCCACGGTCACCGTGCCCACGCCGATCGCGGAGTGGTCCTTCGCCGAGAGCGCCGCCCCCTTCGCCTCGGCCGTCGCGGGCGCTCCGGCGCTCCGGCAGGGTGCGGGCTCCTCCGCCCGCGCCGTCGCCACGCCGTTCGGCACCGGAGTCGCCCTCAACGGGACGACGGACCACCTGGTCGTCCCCAAGGACGAGGTCGGCCCGCTCAACCTGGGCGCCTCGACCGGCCAGGTGACGATCGCGGTGTGGGTGCTCAACTCCGACGCGGACGGCGCCTGCATCGCGGGCGTCTGGGAGGAGTCGACGGTCGGGCCGCTGCGCTCCTACGCGCTGTTCAACAACCTCCCCGAGTACGGCGGCTGGGAGCGCGTGTGCATGCACGTCTCGAAGCTCGGCGGGCCGACGCCCGGCTACCCGTACTCGCGCGACTACTCGGTGGAGCCCCGCCGGATCACGCGCGGCGTGTGGCAGCTGCACGTCGGGACGTACGACGGCGCAGTCACGGTCTCGTACCTCGACGGCGCCGCCACCGCGTACCCGGTGTACACCGACAAGCTCGGCGCGACCTACGCCAAGAACCCCTACGTCTACCCCGACGGCCTCAACGCGGCTCCGGGCGACTTCGTGGTCGGAGCGGTCGGCCGGGACGGCACGATGATCAACCGCTTCGCCGGCTCCCTCGCCCGACTGCGGGTGTGGGACCGGGCGCTGACCGCGGAGCAGGTGAAGCAGCTCTACTCGGCCGAGAAGGGCGCACTCGGCTGACGACCCGAGGGCGGTGACACGAGTCCGAGAAGCGGATGATCCGCTTCTCGGACAAGGCCGTTAGAGCGATAGCGGGCGTCCCTCTTTCGAGGGTGGTGTTATCGGCTGAATACAGATCGGCGGGCGGCCGCTTCACGGCTGCTCCGCCGTTCTCCGCCGCCTGTATGCGCTGCGCGGAATTCCGTACTCAGGCGGACGTGCGCTCCAGGAGGGCCGTACGGCGGGGGATCATCGCCCGGCGGCCGCGCAGCCCTGTCCCGGATCTCGGAGTGCGGCCCCGCGCCAGATGCGCACCGGCGCGACCACCTCCCAGCCGAGGGTGAGGTAGAGGGCGCGGCCGTCCGTGCTGGCGGCTCCCTCGAGCAGGGCACCCACGGCGGTGCGGCCCGGGCCGAGGAGCGCCGCCATCAGGCTCTCGTCGCCCGCCACGAGCTCCAGCCCGGCGGCGGGCGCGAGGCGGGCGTCGTCGCCCAGGCCGATGACCGTCAGCCACTCCCGGGACCCGGCCGTCCGCTCGGCGCCCGCCTGCAGCGCGGAGGGCGACGGATCGACCAGGATCCGCTCCCGCGTGCGCGACTCCGCTCCGACATCGACCAGCCATGCCCCGTCCTCGCGGACGCGCTGCACGCCGCGTGCCCGGCACCAGCCCTCGACCCAGTCGTCCACCCGCTCCGTCGTCGTGATCACGCCCCGAGAGTAGCCGCGACCGGACGGGCGCGATCGTGGGAAGCGGGTTCTCCCGGCGGTGGCCGTCGATCCCCAGCAGGACCGCCCTCGCCCGGATCGCACCCCGCGCACCGCGATCCGCCGGGTCCTCCCGTTGTCAACCTCAGTGCCACGGCGCCGTCCCCGGCCCTACCGTCGGCGCGAGACATCCGCTGCACCGCCGGGACCCTGACGGCCGTGCCGAGAGTGAGGGGCCGATCCGATGCCCAGGCAGGACGGCGACCCGCGGAGCACCACCCGAGTGCTGCGCGAGCTGGTCGCCGCGTTCGAGGATCCGGGGGCCGTGCACCCGGCGCTGGCGCGGCAGGTGCGGAGCGCCGCCCGCGAGCTGCTCGGCGCGTCGGAGCGGGAACCGCTGCGCCTGTGCGTGCGGATGCCGACCCTGATGGTCCCGCGCTCGGTCGTGGACGAGGTGCCCGATCCGCCCCCGGTGCCGCCCGCCGCGCTCTGACCCGACGGCGCTCGTACACTCGGACGATGCGACACGGCATCGTCATCCTCCCGCAGGACCCGTGGGCCGAGGCCCGCCGGAAGTGGCAGTCGGCCGAGGGCCTGGGCTTCGACCACGCGTGGACCTACGACCACCTCTCCTGGCGCTCCCTCGCCGACCAGCCGTGGCACGCGACCGTCCCCACCCTCACCGCTGCCGCGATGGTGACCGAGACGCTCCGCCTGGGCACGTTCGTGGCCTCCCCGAACTTCCGCCACCCGGTGCCGTTCGCGAAGGAGATCGCGACGCTGGACGAGATCTCGGGCGGTCGGACCATCCTCGGGGTCGGCTCGGGCGGCACGGGCTTCGACGCGCGCGTGCTCGGGCAGCCCGACTACTCGCCCCGGCAGCGGCACGAGCGCTTCACCGAGTTCGTCACGGCCCTCGACACGCTGCTGCGCTTCGAGGAGCCCGGCTCGGGCGGAGTGGACCTCGAGGGGGAGTGGTTCACCGCCCGCTCGGCGCGGATGGTGGGCGAGCCCGTGCAGCACCCCCGCGTCCCGTTCGTCCTCGCCGCGAACGGGCCGAAGGGCCTCGCGCTCGTCGCCGAGCGCGGGCAGGGCTGGGTCACCACCGGCCCGGAGGGAGTGTCGAGCGAGGAGTGGTGGCGGGCGGTCGCGTCCCTCTCCCGGCGGCTCGACGCGGCGCTCGAGGCGGCCGGGCGCGACCCGCGCACCGTCGAGCGCCACCTCTCGCTCGACTCCGGGAGCGACTACTCCCTCGAGAGCGTCGCCCGGTTCGAGGACATGGCCGGCCGGGCGGAGGAGCTCGGCTTCACGGACGTGATCGCGCACTGGCCGCGGCGCGACGGCGTCTACGCGGGCGACGACGAGGTCCTCTACGAGGTCGCCTCGCGATTCTGACCGGGCCTCGGGGCTCCGGAGCGGTCCTCAGACCGCGCGGGCGCTCCCGCGGTCGACGAGACGCGCGGGCAGGAGACGGATCGACGGCTCCTCGCCGCGGGACGGCTGCTCGATCCGCTCGACGAGCGTGTCGACCAGGTGCGCGCCGAGCTCGGCGGCACCCGTCTCGACGTAGCTGTAGGGGAGCGAGAAGTCGCGGGCGAACTCGGCCGAGTACAGGCTCACGACGGACAGCTGCCCGGGCACGGCGACAGCGCGTCGGCCCAGGATCGCGGGAAGCATCGCGATGGTCCGGTCGCTGTGGACGACCAGCGCCGTGAGACCGGGGTTGTCGTCGAGGAACGCCGTGATCATCGGCTCGACGGCGTCGGCGGCGGTGGCGGCCGGGCGCAGCACCAGCTCGATCCCGAGCCGACCGGCGGTCTCGAGAGCCGACTCGCGGAACCGGAGCCCGTAGGTCCCTCCGCGGTCGAAGACGCGCTCAGGAGGGGTGACGAGACCGATGCTCCGATGCCCGAGGGCGCCCAGGTGCTCGATCAGCAGGCGGGCCGCGTCGCCGAAGTCGAGGTCGAAGACGTCCACCCCGGAGGCGTCCGCGGGCACGCCGAGGGCGGCACCGGGCCGCCGCGAGGCGCGCAGGACGGGCAGCCGGTCGTCGTCGTCCGCGACGCTCAGGAGGATCAGTCCATCGACCTGACCGGAGCGCGTGAGCCGGCAGACGGCAGCCGCCCCGTCGGCCTCGGTGGCCAGCAGCACGTCGTAGCCGAGCTCGCGGGCGCGGGCCGTGATGGGGAGCACGTACTCGACCATCGCGGGCGCGAACTCGTCCGGGTCGAAGTGGACGAGCAGGCCCAGCGCCATGGTGCGGCGCGTCGCGAGCGCCCGTGCTCCGGCGTTGACCGTGAAGTCGAGCTCGGCGATCGCGTCCTCGATGCGCTTGCGCGTCTCGGGGGAGATGCTGCGCTTGCCGGAGAGGACGTACGACACCGTGCTGCGCGAGACCCCTGCCGCTTTCGCGACGTCTCCGATCGTGGCCATCTCCACCCCCGCTCGAACCGTGTCGAGAGTGGCAGTGCGGCGCGGCGCACGCAACTCGGGCGCCGCGTCCCCGGAGCGAGGACCGGACGCTGCGGCTCCGGCGCTCTGCTCGTCCACGGCGCGCTCGTCCCCGTCGGGGAACGTCCGGTCCCGACGACACGCCGACGCGGCCGGGCGCACGAGGTGCCCGGCCGCGTCAGGGCGTTCTGGACGGATCAGCCGCAGCGCGCCGCACCGTAGGCCGGTGCCGTGGATCCGCTCGCCGCAGCGCCGTCGACCGTCCCCGCGATCCGCACGTCGAGAGCGCCGGCTCCGACGCTCGCAGCGCGGGTGCTGAAGGCGGCTGAGACCGTCTTGCCGGGAGCGACCCCGGTGAAGGTCTTCGTGCCCCAGGCCGAGCCGATCGTGACGTCAGCGGCGACCGCGCTGGTGTTGGTCGCCGTCCCCGTGATCGTGACCTTCCCCGCGGTGCAGCGCGAGGCCGCCGTGCCGCTCACCGTCAGGCCCGTGGTCCGCCCGACGAAGGGCGTGACCGAGATCCTGTCGATGTTGGGCGCGTACTGCGAGGTGAGCAGGACGCCGGGGAAGGTGTCGGAGAGGTAGGTCGTCCCGTCGAAGCCCGGGAGCTCCTTCGAGGTGATCGCGATGGTGTTCGAGCCCTTCCTGAGCGTGACCGGCACGCTCAGGTCCCACAGCTGGTTCTGGTGGAACGTGTGCGGGAAGAGCACGCGCTGCGTCACTCCGTTGACCGTGATGTCCGCGTGGCGGGCGAGCGGGTCGGGGTTGTAGTGCGTCGCGGGGGACTGCTCCTCGTTGGAGTAGCGCAGCGTGAGCGCGTACGTCCCGTCCTGCTCGGCCTTCACGTCGCCGAAGGTCAGGGTCGAGTCGCCGTCGCGTCCGCCCCCGATGTTCCCGACGGCCTTGCCGCCCGACGCGAAGGACAGGTCGCGGACCGTGGCGGGGCCGGTGATCGTGGCCGCCTCCGCCTCGTAGCTCGTCGTCGCGGGCGGGTTCGCGCTCACTCCGATGACGATCCGATCGACGAGGAGCGTGCCGCTCGTGCCGACGACCTCGATCTTGTTCACGCCGCCCGAGAGGAAGACCTGACGGGTCGAGCTCGCGCCCACCGGCCCGACCTTCACATCGTTCACGTAGAGGTCGCCGGTGCCGCCGCCCAGGGTGTCCACGGTCACGGAGGACGGCGCGTCCTTCGCGGAGTAGCCCCAGACGGTGGTGGAGGCGCCGCTGGTGAGCGTCGCCGTGCCCGAGCCGGAGACGCCGGCGCGGGAGTAGTCGGCCGTCGCTCCGTTGTCGAGCGTGCCGGTCTCGGCCTCGTGGATCGAGGTCGCGGCGGCCGCGCTGGGGAGGGAGAGCTCGATCTTGTCGACGATCGCGTCGCCCACGGTCGACTTCGTGCCGGCGAGGTTCTTCGCGGCGAGCGAGATCGTGTGGGTCCCGGCGGTCAGCTTCACCTTCGTGTCCGCGTGGTCCCAGACCACGAACTTGTAGGCCAGCGGAAGGAGGATCTCCTGCTCCGCAGCGCCGTCGACGCTCAGGAACGCGTTGATCGGACCCTGCTGGGCGTTGGCGGCGTAGGTGTTGAGGGAGTTGGCGAAGACGCTGAGGTCGTACTCGCCGTCCTTCGGGACGGTGACCGCGAAGTCGAGCTTCAGGTCACCGCCGGTGCGGATCCCGCCCACGTTGCGTCCGCCCGAGGTGTAGAAGCCGCCGACGTTGGTCGGCGAGCCCTCGGGTCCGTTCAGGTTCCGCGATCCGGTGTAGCGGGCGTCCTCGGCCTCGTACTTCTGGCGGAAGTCGACGGGCGAGGCGGACGGCGACGACGCGTTGGCGCCCGGGGTCAGGACGACCTCGTAGGCGGAGTCGACGTCGAGCGCGGGGAGGGATCCTCCGAAGTCGAGCGAGAGGGCGCCGTCCACGACGGACGCGTCGAACTCCTTGACCGTCTGCGGGGCTCCCGAGTCGCCGACCTGGCCGGTCCAGCGGATCTCGCTGACCTCCACGTGGACCTTCGAGCCGAAGGTGGCGGCCGGGATGCGCTCGAACGCGACCTTCTGCGAGCCGCCGACGCCTCCGAAGAGGGCTCTCGCCTGCTTGGCCGCGGTGTCGAGGGTCGCGACGCCCTGGAGGGTGTAGCTCTGGCCGGGCTTGGGCGGCGTGACCGCGACGGTGTCGCCGGTCATCGAGGCGTAGGCGTTGAGGAGCCACCACTGGCCGTTGGCGCGGTTGGCCTGCACCGCGGAGTCGGAGAGGTTGCCGTCGATGTTCCAGTAGGCGATGTCGCCGTCGACCTTCTTGTCCTCGAGCGCGCTGATCCACTGGACCATCTGGCCGGGCACGGAGGTGTGGTAGTTGAAGGCGTACTCGTTGAGGTTCACCGGCAGGTGCTTCCCGGCGTAGGACGTGCCCGCGTACAGCTCGTCCTCCCAGGCCCGGAAGCGGTCGACGTTGGTGCGGATCTCACCCGGGGCGCTCAGCTCGTGCCAGGTCATCACGTCGGGGACGGTGTCCTGCTCGAGCGTGTGGGTCATGAATCCGCGGACCTGGTCGTAGAGGACGCTGGTGTTCGGTCCGGCGATGCGGGCGTCGGGCATCCTGTCGCGGATCAGCGCGTAGGTGCTGTCCCAGGCGGCGAAGAACGCGGTCGGGTCCTCCAGCCAGCTCTTCCCGTCGTAGCTCCACTTCCCGTTGCCGAACATGTTGCCCTCGGGCTCGTTGAACGGCACGAACACGATGTTGTCCTGGTACTCCTCGGGGAGCGCGAGCACCTGGTCGACCTGCGTGGCGATCTTCGCCTGGTAGTCGGCCAGCTTCTCCTGGGGAGTGCTGCCCGGCCACTCGTAGGGGAAACCGCGGTAGATGTCCGTCATGTAGATGTAGGTGTCGCCGTCCGAGGTGTCGGCGACGGCCTTAGCGACGCTCAGCGCGTCCGCGCCCGGATGCTGCGGCCCGTCCTGCGCCTTGGTCGAGACCGTGCGCAGGTCGATCCCCTCGAGGAGGTTGTCGGAGGGGAGGCCCTCGCCGTAGACCCCGTAGAGGGTGCCGGACGCGCCGCCCATGAACTCCCCGGTGCTCGTGCCGAGGTCGATGGTCATCTCGTCGAGTGCGCGCACCGTGACGGTCGCCGTGACCGCGGTGCCGAGGCCGGTGACGGTGCCCTTCACGGTGAAGGTGCCGCGCTTCGCGTACGCGGAGGCGGGGACGCTCTCCCAGGTGACCGGGGCGTCGCGGTTCACGCCGTCGGAGTAGGTGGCGGGGACCCCCGGCAGGGCCGGCGCGACGCCGATGCCGGTGGTGACCGCGACGCTCGTCGAGAGAACGCCGGTGACGGCCGGCGCGGCGTCGCCCGCCAGACCCCGGACCTGAGCGGCGGTCAGAGCCCGGTTGTAGACGCGGAAGTCGTCGATCGCTCCGTCGAAGTAGGGGTGCACGTTCCAGAGCGCCCGGCCGATGTTGCCGCTCTTGGAGGCGGAGGCGGAGTAGAGCTGCTTCGCGAGGTCGACGGAGGCGGGAGCCGTCGCGACCTGCAGACCGTTGAGGTACAGGGTCACGGTCGTGCCGTCCATCGTCGCGGTGACGTTGACCCACTGGTCCTTCTGCAGCGGCGAGGAGCTGGAGACTCCGGTCTCGCCGCCGTCCTTCAGCTGCTTGATGATCGCGCGGGCGCTGCCGCCGTCGAACGACGGAGCGAAGGCCGACGCGGCGTCGGGGCTGATGCCCAGGCACCACAGCCACTGGAAGCCTCCGGTGCCGGACCACTTCGTCCAGGCGGAGACGGTGGTCTGCGTCACGCCCTGGAAGAGCCCGTTCGGCACGGTCAGGTAGGGCGCGGAGGTCGAGTCCGCCGCGCCCCCGGGAAGGTCGATCGCGGTCGTACCGGCCTTCCGACCCGCGACGTACGTCGCTCTCGCGCTGTTGACGACGGTGCCGTCGAGCTTCTTCGACGAGAGGTCGGCGACCGTGGATCCGGACACCTGCCCCTGCTCGAAGTCGTACTGGAGGATGAGCGCGTCGGCGGGGACGGAGGTGTCGGCCGCGGAGGCGGACTCGGCGCTCGGGAGAGCGACGGCGAGGGCGGCGAGTGTCGCGGCACTCAGCGCGAGGGCGAGGGAGCGGGTGCCGCGCCTCGGGGAGGACATCGTTGTCACGCTGGTCACTTTCTGTGGGGACAGCCGGCCGGACGACGGCGGGCGTCGGTCCGGGGTCGGAGCAACAGTGCTTCGAACCGGTTCGACAAAACTAGGTTCCGCGCCTGCGACACGCAAGAGGACCTGAGAAGTTCCTCGTCCGGCTCGCAGGTGCCGGCGGTCGCTCGGGCTCTCGCCGGGACTCGTCAGCCCGCCGGAGCGGCCGTCGCCGCGACGCTCGACGGTGAGCGGACGGGCGCGCGTCGCCGGGGGAGTGCTGCTGATCGGGATGCTCGCCGGATGCACAGCGGGCCCCTCCGCTACCGTCGACGACCGGATCATCGTCGCCGCGGAGACCGGCGACCGGCCCGCAGGAGGACGTCCTGGACGCGGTCGAGGGGAGCCGCCCGGACTGGCTGAGCCCGGACGGCGTCCTTCCGCGGTGACCCGCGGGACCGCGGCGGCCTGTGCCGCGTGCGGGAGGATGAGGGCATGACGCTCCCTCGGCCGACGCTCCTCTCCCCGCCGCTCCAGGACCGGCTGGCCCGGTGGTTCGACGAGGAGGCGCCGCCGGCCCCCTCGCTGAGCTGGGCCCTGTTCGACCGCAGCGGGCTGCTCGTCCACCACGGCCGCGGCGAGCACCGCCTCGACGGCGCCGCTCCCGGGCCCGGGACCGTGCACCGCATCGCCTCCATGTCGAAGAGCTTCGAGGCGGCGGCGGTGCTGATCCTGCGCGACCGCGGGCTGCTCCGCCTCGACGACCGCGTCGCCGACCACGTGCCGGAGTTCACCGACCCGCTCGACTCCGCGGGCCGGCCGCTGCCCGTGACGGTCAGGATGCTCCTCAGCAACTGCTCGGGGCTCCCGGAGGACAACGGCTGGGCCGACGACGTCATGGCTCTGACGCGGGAGGAGTTCCTCGAGGTCGTCCGCCGCGGGCTGACCTTCACGGAGCGGCCGGGTGAGGTCTACCAGTACTCCAACATCGGCTTCTGGCTGCTCGGCGTGCTCGTCGAGAACGTGACCGGGGAGGACTTCCCGTCCTTCGCGACGCGGACGATCCTCGAGCCGCTCGGCCTCCACGACACCCGCTACGACAGCGGCGACTACCCTGACGGCACCGACCTCGCGGCCGGCTTCAGCACCTTCGACGACGGAGCGACCTGGGTGCCCCGCCCCGTCACCGGCACCGGAGCGGGCGCCTGCGCCGCGAGCATGCTCAGCACGGTCGGCGACATCGCCCGCTGGAGCGGCTGGCTCTCCTCCGCGTTCGAGGGCGAGGACGGCGCGGACGACGACCCGGTGCTGAGCCGTGCCTCCCGCCGCGAGATGCAGCGCGGCTGGACGCCGGTCCCCGCGCTGAGCCCTCGCGCCGTCGAGAGCACGCTCGACGGCTCCGCGTACGGGTTCGGCCTCGTCGTCGAGCACGACGTCCGCTTCGGCGGGATCGCCCACCACTCCGGCGGCCTGCCGGGCTGGTCGTCGAACATGCGGTGGCATCTGGAGTCGGGCCTGGGGGCCGTGGTCTTCGCGACCGCGAACGGGGCGAAGCTCGCCGCCGCCGCGACGGGACTGCTCCGCGCCGCCCTCGAGGACACCGCTCCTCCGGCGCGGATCATCACCCTCCTCCCGTCGACGCTCGCCGCGGCCGCCGCCGTCGAGGCCGCGATCGTCGCGGGAGACCTCACCCGGGCGGGGGAGCCGGGCAGCGGCGCCCTGTTCAGCCCCAACCTGCTGAGCGATGTGCCGGCCGACGTGCGCGCCGGCCGCCTCGCCACTGCGATCGCGGAGATCGGCGGGCTCGCCGAGGACCCGACCGCGAGGCCGCTGGTGGAGCGGCTGCTCTGGAGCGCCTCCGCGGCGCAGGCGGCCTTCCTCCTGCCGGGCCGCGACGGAGAGCTCGAGTGCCGGCTCGAGACCACGCCGACCGTCCCGGCCCTGATCCAGCGCCTCGAGATCGTCGTGCGCGAGGCTCCGACGGCTGCCCTCCCGGTCGTGCGCTTCTACCGCCCTCGGGCCGGCTAGCGGTCGAAGACGAGGCGCGGACGCGGCGGACCTCGACGCTCCCGCACCGAGAACGGCGGGCGGCCCGCGAGGGACCGCCCGCCGTCACGCTCCCGCGGTCAGCGGATCGTCGTGCTCGTCGTGTCCGCGTTGCTGCGGATGGACGGGTCGGGCGTCTTCGTCGAGAACGCCGCCGCCAGCGCGGTCGCCGTGCCCGAGACGGCCGCCCTCACCGTGATCTTCTCCGACACGGTCCGCCCGTCCGCCAGGCCGGCCCGCTGGAACACCACGACGTTCCCGACCCTGGTGTACGAGCCGGTCGCCGAGACGAACTGCACACCCGCGGGCAGGACGACCTGCGAGAAGACCGACCCAGACGCAACCGGACCGGCGTTCGTCGTGATGAGGGTGTAGGTGAGCGTCCTCCCCTTCACCGCCGAGGCCGGCCCGGAGAGGTAGACGCGCAGATCGGCCTTCGTCGCGACCTGCTTCGGCGAGACCGTCAGCGTGCTCGTCGCCCGAGCCGTGCCCGCCGAGTTCGCGGCCTGGATGCTGAAGGTGGTGGTCCCGGCCGTGGTCGGCGTCCCGGAGAGGCGCCCGGTCGCGTCGAGGGTGAGCCCGGCGGGCAGTGCGCCGGAGACCAGGGAGACCGACGGAGCGGGCGTCCCGCTCACCGCGTAGCGGAAGTCGTAGGCCGAGCCGACGACGCCGGCCGCGACCGTCCCGGAGAGGGTCGGCGCGACCGTCGGCGACGAGACGGTGACGGTGCTGGTGGTCTCCGCGGAGGCGGTGCCGGCGCGGGCCGTCAGCGTGAACGTGAAGGTGCCCGGCGCGGACGGAGTCCCGGTCAGGCGCCCGGCCGGAGTCAGGGTGAGGCCGGACGGGAGCGCACCGGAGGAGACGGCCACCGACGGCGCGGGGAAGCCCGAGACGGTGTAGCCGAAGTCGTAGGGGGTGCCGACGACGCCCGGCCCGGGGGTGCCGGAGATCGCCGGTGCAGCGGCGGCGGGGGAGACGACGACGGTGCTGGTGGTCTCCGCGCTCCCCGCAGCGTTTTGAGCCCGCAGGGTGAAGGTGGAGCGGCCGGCGGTCGTCGGCGTCCCGGTCAGGCCGCCACGATCATCGAGGCTCAGGCCGGCGGGGAGCGTTCCGGAGACGAGCGAGACCGTCGGCGCCGGTGTGCCCGTCACGCTGTAGTCGAAGTCGTACGGGGTGCCCACCGTCGCGGCGGGCGGGTCGCCGGCCAGGGTCGGCGCGACCGTCGTCTCCGCCGCGGCGAACGTGTGCGAGGCCCCGACGGTGGAGCCGAAGGGGTTCCGCGCGGAGACGGCGAAGGTGGACGTCCCCGCGGTCGTCGGCGTGCCGGAGAGGAGCCCGGACGCGCTGAGGGTCAGGCCGTCGGGGAGGGAGCCGGAGGCGATCGCGAACGAGGCGGGGCGGTCGGCCGCGAAGGTGTACGAGGCGGCCGCTCCGAGCGGCCCGGACGCGGGAGGAGCGTCCGCCGTCAGGACGGGACGCGGGCCCCGGGCGAGCACGTGATCGGGTCCGGCTGCGAGAGCCGTCGTGCCGGCGAGGCCGGCGGGGAACTGCAGCTGCCCGGCCGAGCTCCGGCCCCACCCGACGATCGTGCCGTCGCCCTTCAGCGCGAGGCTGTAGTCGGATGCGGCGGCGATCGCCACGACCCCGGACAGGCCTTCCGGCACCGTGGTCTGGCCGTAGTCGACGACGACCGAATCGGAGCTCGCGCCCCAGGCGACGACGGTGCCGTCCTCCTTCAGCGCGAGGCTGTGGGTCTCTCCGGCCGCAACGGCCACCACGCCCTCGAGCCCCGCGGGGACGTCGGTCTGCCCGTAGAGGTCCCAGCCCCAGGCGACCACCCTTCCGCCGGACACGGCGAGGCTGTGGCGCTGGCCCGCGGCGATGGCCGTGACGCCTCCGAGGCCGGCCGGGACCAGGCCCTCGCCCAGCCCGTTGCTGCCCCACGACGTGACGGTGCCGTCGTTGCCGAGCGCGAGGCTGTTGTCGCGGGAGGACGAGATCGCGACGATCCCGGTCAGCGCGGCACTCCTCGACACCTGCCCGTCGCCGTCGTAGCCCCAGGAGACGACGGTCCCGTCGCTCTTCAGCGCATGGCTGCTGTAGTCGCCGGAGGTGACCGCGACGACCCCCGTGAGACCGTCGGGGACGCTGGTCTGCCCGTACGACCCGCGGCCCCAGGCGACGACCCCGCCGTCGCCGTTCGCGGCGAGGCTGTGGGTCCGGCCCGCGGCGAGGGAGAGGACACCCTCGACCCCGGCCGGGACCGTGGTCTTCCCGTCGGTGCCGCTTCCCCAGGCCGCCACCCCGAGGACAGGGGCGGACGGAGCGGCGACCGCCGCGAGAGGAACGGCGGTGCCGACGAGGAGCGCGACGGCCGCGGTCAACCCGAGCAGACCCCGCCGGAGCCGCCGCGCCGCTCCTGGATCCCGCGGCTGCGACGTGCCGTCCTCGACGGCGGGCGGACGAGGGACGGTGCTGGAGCGCATGTGCTGCCTTCGATCGGGACGGCCCCCATCGGCCGTCCTCGAACCGTGGCACGGCCGTCCCGCCGCTGACAATGTCCTCTAGCGGCCCTGTCCGGAAGAGGGCGCCGCGGAGCTCCGCGGAGGAGGGCTCGCCCGGTCCCGCGGCAGGCCCGCGCAGCTGCGCCGATCGCCGCGCCGAGCGCATGTGACGGTCAGCGCTTCCCGAGGGACGCCGTCGCGTCCGGACCGCTCAGCGGGGTCGGAACGGAGACCCCGGCTCTCCCGCGTACGGGGCGTCCGCCTGGTCGAAGTCCCAGCGGCCCGCGGTGGACGGGCGGACGACGGGCGTCTTCGTCGGGGTCGGCGTCGCGGACGGCGCCGGTGCGGCGGCCAGCCCGGCGTGCCAGCGGAAGATCGCGTCGATGCCGTCCTGGTTCACCCACGACGGCGCGTTGTGGCCGAGCGCGTGCGTCCGGACGGTCGCCTCCCTGGCCGTGGCCGTCGCCTTCTTCACGAGGGCGAGCCCGTGCAGTGCCGGCGGCACGCTCGGGTCCGGGTGGGCCGTGTCGGACACCACCGCGCGGATGTTCGCGCCGGCCCAGGCGGAGGCGGGCAGCCGCTTCGGGTTGTGGGAGTCGATCTGAGCGGTGCTGCCGCCGAAGGCACCGCCGATCGAGAAGCGGCCCCGCGTCGTGCGGTCGTGGGTGTCGCGGAGGTCGTAGACGCCGTTGACCAGGTAGACGCCGTTGATGCCGGGGAAGACCCGCGCGCCGTAGTCCTCGCAGGCGAGCGCACCGCCGGCCGACATCGCCCAGAGGTAGCTCGCGGCGATCGGGAACTGGCCGGAGAGGTAGGCGTAGCCGTTCCGCTGGTGCTTCTGAGCGGTGTCGTTGGTCCAGATCGTTCCGCCGAGCGTCTGGCAGATCGCGATGGCGCCCCGCTCGACGGCGAGCTCGGCCGGGTACGCGAAGACGCTGGACAGCGAGGTGTGGTCGGCCTGCGCGGAGTGGATGAACCAGATCACCGGTACCGCCGCGGCCTGCCGCGGCTTCACCGTCTGCGGCACGAAGATCCGCGCGAGGTCGCCCGCGATCGAGACCGTGAGGACGTCGTAGAGCACGCCGCGGTTCTTCGTCCTCACGTTGATCGTGCGGGTCCTCTCCCCGGGCAGGCCGGGCACGGGGGAGGCGGAGGCGGAGGCGGCCGGGAGCGTCGCCGCGCCCAGAGCGAGAGCACCCGTGAGGGCGCCGCCGATGACGGCGCGCCGCCGTAGGCCGGGAGTTCGAGAGGGGGGTACTGCTGAATCGTCGGGGGACACGGGGGCTCCTCGTGCAGGGACCGCGAACCGACGAGGTCGGCGGAGCGGTCCGGGTCGGCGGGGGGGTGTGCCTGCAACGCTAGCCGGAGGACCGGCCGGACGACCCGTCGATGCGCGCCAGTCGCGGGACGGCGGAGGGACGACGCCGCACGGACGGAACGGTCGGCGGCTCGGCGACCGCATCGGCGGCGGATCGAGGCGCTCAGGAAGCGAAGGAGAGGCCCGTTCCTGATCGTCCGCCCCGCCGGTTCCGACCCTTTCGCCCCGTTCGGGAGCACTTCCCCGCACCGGTCTGGCCCCCCGGTGTGAAGGCTCCCAGGTTCCTCGCGCTCGTCGGCGGACCGGTGCCAGCGTGAAGAGACCGAGAAGCAGAAGGAGAAACGACCATGACTCTTCGACGAACTCTTGCCACCCTCGCCCTCACGGGCGCCATCGCCTCCGTCGGCGTCGTCGCTGTCGCGACGCCCGCCTCCGCGGCCGAGGTCGCGAACGGACAGTACGTGAGCGCCGGGAACTACGCGTGCGGAGCCCAGGAGGTGGCCACCGGCGCCACCCTCGGACCCGAGGGCGTCCTGCGCCAGCGCGCTCTCGTCTTCCGCAACTGCGGGTCGAGCACGGTCGAGCGCAAGGCCGACATCATCGCCGACTTCGACGGCAGCTGCTACTCCGTGGCGCCGGGCAAGGCCCGAGTCCTCGACGCGCTGTTCGTGGCGGCGGGACGCAACACCTACCGCGCGTCCAAGGCCTGCTGAGGTCGCGTGCTCCGCCGGAGGGGCGGGTCGGGGACATCCCGGCCCGCCCCTCCAGCTGTCCGGAACGACCACGCCGTCCGAGCCGTCCTCCCGCCGACCCGCCCGCGGATCACTCCAGCACAGGCCCCAGCTCCGCCAGGACCTCCGCGACCCGGGCCCGCGCCCGTGCACCGAGCCCGCGGACCGGACGCGGGAGGCAGCGCGCCTCGGCGAGACCGAGCTGCTCCGCCATCGCCGCGACCACGCGGTAGCTGCCGCCGTGCTCCGCGAAGAGGTCCCAGACGGGCTGCAGGCGTGCCGATCCCGCGATCGCGGCCGCCTCATCGCCCGACTGCGCCGCCCGGGCGATCGACAGCGCCGTCCGCGGGAAGAGGCCGCCGATCACCGAGTACCAGGCGTCGCAGCCGCCGAGCAGCCCGCGCGCACCCGCGGCGTCCCCCGAGACCCCGACGGTGACCCCCTCCGGCACCCGCTCCCGGATCTCGCTGACGCGCGCCGCCGCGGCGCCCGGTCCCTCCGGCACGCCGGGGATCTTGAGGGAGGCGACCTGCGGCAGCCGGGCGACGGCCCCGTAGAGGTCGTCGGAGAAGGAGAAGCGCGTCGTCCCGGGGTTGTCGTACACGACGAGCGGCACCGAGAGCTGAGCCGTCACGTCCTCGTAGAGCCCCAGCACGTCCTCGTCCGTCAGCGGCTGGTAGCCGAGCGGCGCCAGGAGCACCGCGCTCGCTCCGGCGCTCTGCGCGTCCTCGGCGAGCGCCAGCACCTGCGAGGTGCGCAGCGCCCCGATCCCGACCACGACCGGCACCGGGCCGGCGCCGCGGACGGCGATCTCTGCTGCGCGCCGGCGCTCGCCGCGGTCCAGGTACGGAGCCGAGCCGGTCGAGCCCAGTGCGCCGATCGAGTCGACTCCCGCCCGCGCGAGCCGCTCGACGAGAGCGGCGAACGACCGCTCGTCGATGCTGTCGTCGCGGAGCGGTGTGAGGGGGAAGGCGCTGAGTCCGGTGAGCACGTCGGTCCGTTCGCTGGGGGCGGGAGGGGCCCGGCCAGTCTCCCCGGCGGCAGGGGCCCGGTCGAGGCCAGAACCGCCGGGGGCCGGGGGACCAGCCGTCACTCCGCGTCGAGCACCACTCGGGAGTGGAGTCCGAGCCGGTCGAGGAACGCCTCGTCGTGGCTGACGACGACCAGGCCGCCCCGCCAGGCGGCGAGAACGTCGACGAGGTGGTCGGTCGTGGCGAGATCGAGGTCGTTCGTCGGCTCGTCCAGCACGAGCAGCTGCGGAGCGGGCTGCGCCAGCACGAGCCCGGCGAGCGCGACGCGGAACCGCTCGCCGCCCGAGAGCGACGCGATCCTCCGATCGACCACGTCGCCGCGCACCAGGAGCCGCGCGAGGGCGTTCCGCAGCTCGACCGCCGGACGATCCGGCGCGGCCCGGGAGACGTGCTCCCGCACGGTGGCCTCCTCGTCGAGGAGTCCCTCGCGGCGCTGGGGGAGCCAGCCGACCCGCTCCGTCAGCGCTCGGGCCGTGGTGCCGGCGAGCGGATGCTCCCGCGCACCCGGCGCCCCGACGAGGTGCTCGAGCAGGGTCGTCTTCCCCGTCCCGTTCGCGCCGACCACGGCGATCCGCTCCGGCCCCTGGAGCACCGTCGTCCGGCCGCGCACCGTCACCTCCGCCAGACGGCGCCCGGCCGCGACCCCGGGGTCCGGCAGGTCGAGGCGGACCCGGTCGTCGTCCCGGACTGCTCGCGACGCTGCGTCGACCTGCTCGCGCGCCCGCGCCTCCGCGGCCCCGTGCCCGGAGCGCAGCCGTCCCGCGGTCGCCTCGGCTCGTCCTCTCCGCGCGTTCGCGAGGATCGCGGGCATCGACTCCGCCGATCGCGCCCCCGCCCGCGCCCGGCGGGCGATGGTCGTCTCGGCCTCGATGCGCTGCCGCCGCTCGGCGCGGAGAAGCCGGTCGGCGTCGCGCAGATCGCGCTCCGCGGCCGCCTGCTCGAGGGCGAGCCGCTCCTCGAACGCCGAGAACGTCCCGCCCGAGGTGCGGACCGCCCCGTCGCGCAGCTCCGCGATCTCGTCGACGTGCTCGAGCAGCTCCCGGTCGTGGCTGACGAGCACGAGCGTCCCGCGCCACCGGTCGACCAGGTCGAGCAGAAGCCCTCGGGAGCGCCGGTCGAGGTCGTTCGTCGGCTCGTCGAGCACGGCGATCGGCCGGCCGCGCAGCCGGACGCCGGTCGCGGCCGTGAGGACGGCCTGCCCTCCGGAGAGGGTCGCGACCGGCCGCAGCAGGTCCGCCTCCTCCAGGTCGAGCCCGGCGTCGCCGAGTGCGGCGAGCGCCCGGGCCTCGAGGTCCCAGTCGTCCGCGAGCACCTCGAAGTGCCGCGGATCCGCGTCGCCGCGGAGGATCGCGTGCAGAGCGTCCAGGCGATGCCGGATCCCGAGGAGATCGGCGACGGTGTCGTCGGGCCCTCGCCGGAGGCGCTGGGGCAGCAGGTCGACGGGTCCCGTCGTCGAGACGCTCCCGGCGGTGGGGGAGAGGCCGCCGGTGACGAGGCGGACGAGGGTGGATTTGCCGGCGCCGTTCGCGCCGACGAGACCGGTGCGCCCGCGGCCGAACGCAGTGGTCACGCGGTCGAGGACGACGGAGCCGTCGGGCCAGGCGAACGTGCAGTCGTGGAGGACGACGGCAGGCGGGGTGGTGCGGGAAGTGGAGGGCACGGTGCTCCAGGGGTCGGTGTCGGCGCACGACGACCACCGGGCTCCGAAGGAGCAACGGCTCGCCCCTGAGGGGCGGGCACGGGGGACGTCAGTGCGAGAGCAGCTGCTGCGTCGTGGACGCAGTACCGGTGCTGGGGCGCAAGAGTCCGTCTTCCGTGCGGGGAGCCCCCGTGACCGCGAGCCGCTGGATCGGCCGGTGTGGCGGCCGCACCGACGTCGCGGCTCGCGACGAGGTACGGGTCGACCGTACGTGCCCGTCGGACCCGTGCGCAACCGTGACCGACTGCTCGTCCGCGGCCTGCGTCCGTCGGCGCCGTCGCGCGGCTCGCGGCGGACGGCTCTCCACCCACGGCGGGACGGCCGGACCGCCCGGGTGTGCACGCTGCTGCCCGCCGGTCGAGGGGGTCGCCGGCGGGCCCTCCCGTCGCCGGGCCCTCACTACGCTGAGCCCATGGTGACCATTCGCGACGTCGCGGCCGATGCGGGGGTGGCCCGCAGCACGGTGTCCTACGTGCTCTCCGGCAACAAGAAGCTCCCGGAGGCGACCCGCCTGCGCGTGCTCGCGAGCGTGGAGCGGCTCGGCTACCGGCCCGACCCGATGGCGCGGGCCCTGGCGCTGCGGCGCACGAACATCCTCGGCTTCTTCGCCTCCGTCGATCCGGAGTCGCGGCAGACCGATGTCGACGTCTTCATGCGCTTCGTGCGGGCGGCGATGTACGCGGCCCGCGCCCGCGGCTTCGACCTGCTGATGATGGGCACGGGCGAGGGGGAGCTCGCGCGCGACGTCCTCGCCGATGCGCTCGTCGTGATGGACATCCGCCGGGACGACCCCCGGCTGCCGGTCCTCGCGAGCATCGGCCTGCCGACCGCGCTGGTCGGCTACCCGGGCGAGGGCAGCCCGTTCAGCGCGATCGACCTCGACTTCGACGGCGCGGCGCGGGTCGCCGTCGACCACCTCGCCGACCTCGGGCACGTCGAGATCGCGGTCCTCGGGATGGGCCCCGACGCCTACGAGAGCGGCTACGCCTTCGCCCTGCGGTTCCGCGAGGGCTTCCTCGACCAGTGCCGCCTGCGCGGCGTGCGGGGAGCCGTCATCCCCAGCACCGACGACGTCGACGACTGGTTCGAGCAGGCGCAGGAGCAGCTCCCCGGCCTGAGCGCCGTGGTCACGCACGGGCCGGGCGTGCTCGAGCCGTTCCTGCAGCGCCTCAGCGGCCTGGGCCTGCGCGTCCCGGAGGACTGCTCGATCATGACCATCGCCCCGGAGGCGGTGATGCGGCACGCCGACCAGCCGGTCACCGTGGTGGACCTGCCCGGCGACGAGATGGTCTCGCGGGCGGTCGACCTGGTGCTCGACGAGCTCGCCGGCACCGCGACTCCGGGAGTGACGGAGCTGCTGCCCGCGGTGGTCGTGGACCTCGGCACCACCGCGCCCTTCTCGCCGGGCACCAGCCGGGGCGTCGTCCCCTCGTGGCGGCGGGCGCGCGGCTGACGTCGCCGGGTCGTCCGGAGCGTTCCCCGGGCGATCGGTGAACCGGTTCTCCGAAATCTATTGAACCGGTTCTCCGACTCGGTTAGGCTCGCCACGACTTCCGGACGGACCGCCTCAGCGGGCGCCCCCGGAGGGTCTTCCCGGCGCGAGCGCTCCGCTCGTCCCGACCGTATTCAGAGAGGAATACCGTGAAGAACAGCATCCGACGGGCCGCAGGCGCCGCCTCCCTCGTCCTCATCGCCGGAGTCGCCCTCAGCGCGTGCAGCGCACAGGGAGCGGGCGACGACTCGTCGAAGTCGCTCACTCTCTGGGACAGCTTCACCCAGTACGACGCGTCCTCCCCCTACGGCCAGCTCCTGGCCGGCTGCGAGGCCTCGACCGGGATCACCCTCGAGCGCACCTCCGACCCCGACCTCACCACCAAGCTCCTGCAGTCGGCCGCGTCGAAGACCACGCCGAACCTGGTCGTCCTCGACAACCCCAACGTCGCGAAGTTCGCCGACACCGGCCTGCTCGTCGACAACGCCGCCTCCGGGCTCGACACCAGCGACGTCCTCCCGAACGTGCTCGCCGCCGGCCAGCTGGACGGGAAGACCTACGGCTCCTCGATCGGCTCGAACACCCTCGCGCTCTTCTACAACAAGGCGCTCTTCGAGGCCGCCGGCGTCACTCCGCCGACGACCTGGGACGAGCTGACCACCGCCGCGAAGGCCCTCACCGCGGGCGACGTCACCGGGCTCGGCTTCTCCGCGATCGGCACCGAGGAGGGCACCTTCCAGTTCCTGCCCTTCTTCTGGGGCTCCGGTGCGACCCTCGAGGACATCTCCTCCGACGACGCCGTCTCGGCGCTCGCACTCTGGACCGACCTGGTGAAGAGCGGCTCGGCCTCGCAGGCGAACGTCAACGCCAACCAGCAGGACGTCCGCGACCAGTTCCTCGCGGGCAAGCTCGGGATGATGGTCAACGGCACCTGGCAGCTCTCCGCCCTCGACGAGGCGGGCATCGACTACGGCGTCGTGCCGATCCCGGCGAAGGACGGGGGAGCGGCACCGAGCCCGCTCGGCGGCGAGTTCGTCGAGGTGGTCGCCTCCGACGCCGCGAAGCAGACGCTCGCCACGGAGTTCGCGCAGTGCGTCATCCAGCCCGACAGCCTGAAGGCCTGGGCGGCCGGCCAGTCGTACATCATGCCGTACGCCGACGCGGCCGCCGAGCAGGCGACCGAGGACCCCGCGCTCCAGCCCTGGGTGGAGGCCATCTCGGTCGCGCAGGGACGCACCAGCGACCTCGGCGTCGCCTACCCCGACACCTCGAAGGCGCTCTGGACCGCGATCCAGGAGTCGCTGACCGGCTCGAAGACGCCGCAGGCGGCCCTCGACGACGCCGCGGCGAGCCTGAAGTAGCGGCCGCATGACCGACCCCGCCGTGCTCACGGCGCCGGTCGCGGGCGGGGCGGCCACCAGGCCGCCCGCCCGCCGCCGACCCCGCTCCCACCTCCGCATCGCCGCCGCCGCCTTCATGGCGCCCGTGGTGATCTTCCTCGCCGTCTTCTTCGTCTACCCGATCATCCGCGGCGTCGTCCTCAGCCTCCAGGACTTCGGACCGTCGTCCTTCGTGACCGGGATCGCCCCCTTCGTCGGCTTCGACAACTACGTCACGGTCGTCACCGATCCGATCTTCGCGAGCATCGCCTGGCACACCGTGGTCTTCACCGTGGTCTCGCTGGTGGGCCAGTTCACGATCGGCATGGCCCTGGCGCTGTTCTTCAGCCGCCGGTTCCCGCTCTCGGCGACGTTCCGCTCCCTCATCCTGCTGCCGTGGCTCCTGCCGCTGATCGTCTCGGCGACGGCCTGGCGCTGGATCTTCGACCAGCAGTTCGGCATCCTGAACGCCGCGATCGGCACGCCGGTCGGCTGGCTGACCGATCCGTCCGTCTCGCTGTGGGCGGTCATCATCGCCAACATCTGGCTGGGCATCCCGTTCAACATGGTGCTGCTGCACGGAGGCCTGCAGGGCATCCCCGAGAGCCTCTACGAGGCCGCGGCACTGGACGGCGCCTCGCGCTGGCGGTCCTTCTGGAGCATCACCTGGCCGCTGCTGCGACCGGTGACCTCCGTCACGCTCCTCCTCGGCCTCGTCTACACGATCAAGGTGTTCGACGTCATCTGGATCCTCACCAAGGGAGGCCCGGCCAACAGCTCGCACACCCTGGCGACGTGGGCCTACGAGCAGTCCTTCACCGACCTGCAGTTCGGAGTCGGAGCGGCGGCCGGCCAGATCCTCGTGATCGTCGCCCTCGTCTTCGGCGTGATCTACATCCGCGCCCAGCGCAAGGAGGACCTCGGATGAACCGGCACACCACAGGGCTGCGCCGCGGGATCGACGTGGTCATCGCGATCGTGCTCTGCGGCTTCCTCCTCTTCCCGCTCTACTGGATGGTCAACGTCTCGCTGACCAAGCCGCAGAACCTGATCCAGACCCCGCCGAGCCTGTTCCCCGGCGACCCGACCCTCGACGGGTACGTGCAGGCGTTCTCGACGCAGCTGCCGAACCTCATCACGAGCCTCGTGATCTCGATCGGCTGCGTGATCCTGACGCTGGCGATCGCCCTGCCCGCCGCTTTCGCGATGGCGAAGTTCCGGGTGCGGGGGACCGGCGTCGTGATGTTCGTGTTCCTCCTCGCCCAGATGATCCCCGGGATCGTCCTGGTCACCGCGCTGTTCGCGATCTACAACGCGCTGGGGCTGCTCAACACCTATCCGGGCCTGATCCTCGCCGACGCGACCGCCTCCGTGCCGTTCGCGGTGATCATCCTCCGGGCCTTCATGCTCGGCATCCCCGACGAGCTGATCGAGGCCGCGCGGATCGACGGTGCGAGCAACTGGCGCTCCTTCGTCTCGATCGTCATCCCGCTGAGCCGGAACTCGATCGTGACCGCGGGCCTGTTCTCGTTCCTGTTCGCCTGGGCCGACTTCCTCAACGCGAACTCGCTCACCTCGGGCAACAGCATCGTGCCGTTCACCCTCGGCCTCTACCGCTACATCGGATCGACCACCACCAACTGGAACGGGATCATGGCGACCGCCGTGATCGCCTCCATCCCGGCCGCCGTGCTGCTGATCGTGGCCCAGCGCTACGTCGCCGCCGGGGTCACCGCCGGCGCGGTCAAGGACTGAGCGCCGTGCCCGACTCGAGGAAGCAGGAGCACATGGACACCGACGCGTTCGCCCTCGAGGGGGACCGCCTCGTCTGGCGCGGCGACGGCGAGACCGTCGTCGTCGAGCCGTGGGGGAGGGACAGCGTCCGGGTCCGCGCCCGCCGGTCCGGGGAGGTCCTCGACACCGACTGGGCGCTGATCGCCCCCGAGCGCCACGCGCCGGAGGTCTCGATCGAGGGACCGCGGGCGACGCTGCGCGCCGGCGGCATCACCGTCGTCCTCGAGCAGCAGGAGGGCTACGGGTACCAGACCGGCTACCACGAGCTCTCCTGCTCCCTCTCCTTCTACGACCGTCGGGGGGAGCTGCTCTTCCGAGAGCTCGGGAGCGGGGGAGCGCTCAAGCTGCGCGCCCGCGAGCAGCGTCCGCACCTGGGCGGCGACTTCCGGCTGACCGCGCTGTTCGAGACGTCCCCCGACGAGAAGCTGTACGGGATGGGGCAGTACCAGCAGGACATCCTCGATCTGAAGGGCTGCACGCTCGAGCTCGCGCACCGCAACTCCCAGTCGAGCGTCCCGTTCGTGCTGTCGAGCCGCGGCTACGGGTTCCTCTGGCACAACCCCGCGATCGGCCGCGCGACTTTCGCAGCCAACCGCACGGAGTGGTCCGCCGAGTCCTCCCAGCAGCTCGACTACTGGGTGACCGCGGGGGAGACCCCGGCCGACATCACCCGGGCCTACGCCGACGCGACCGGGCACGTCCCGATGATGCCCGAGCACGGCCTCGGCTTCTGGCAGTGCAAGCTGCGCTACTGGAACCAGGAGCAGCTGCTCGAGGTCGCCCGCGAGCACCGGCGCCGCGGCCTGCCGATGGACGTCATCGTGGCCGACTTCTTCCACTGGCCGCACATGGGCGACTTCCGCTTCGAGGAGGAGTTCTGGCCGGATCCGTCCGCCATGGTCGCCGAGCTGCGCGAGCTCGGGATCGAGCTGATGGTCTCGGTCTGGCCGCAGGTGTCGGTCGAGTCCGAGAACTACATCGCGATGAAGAAGGGGAACCTCCTCGTCAAGGCCGAGCGGGGCCTGGACCTGCACATGCAGTTCGAGGGTCCGAGCGCGTTCTACGACGCGACGAGTCCCGCCGCCCGGAGGTTCGTCTGGGAGGCGTGCCGGCGCAACTACGGCGAGCACGGGATCCGGCTCTTCTGGCTCGACGAGGCCGAGCCCGAGTACGGCGTCTACGACTTCGACAACTACCGCTACGCCGCCGGCCCCGCCGTCCAGGTCGGCAACCTCTACCCGCAGGCGTTCTCCCGCGGCTTCTTCGAGGGGCAGAGCGAGGGCGGGGAGACCGCGATCGTCAACCTCGTCCGCACCGCGTGGGCGGGCAGCCAGCGCTACGGTGCGCTCGTGTGGTCGGGCGACATCCACTCGACCTTCGCGGACCTGCGCCACCAGATCACGGCCGGCATCCACATGGGCGTCGCGGGGATCCCGTGGTTCACGACCGACATCGGAGGATTCGCCGGGGGAGACCCGTCGGATCCGGAGTTCCGTGAGCTCCTCGTGCGCTGGTTCCAGTTCGGCGCGTTCAGCCCGGTGATGCGCCTCCACGGCGACCGCGCGCCGTCGGCCCCGGTCACGGCCGCCGACGGGAGCCGCCGCGCCGCGACCGGAGCCGCGAACGAGGTGTGGAGCTTCGGCGAGGAGGCCACGCCAATCCTCACCCGCCTGCTGCATCTGCGCGAGACCCTGCGCCCGTACACGCGCGAGGCGATGCGGGAGGCGCACGAGCTGGGCCAGCCCGTGCTGCGCGCGGTGTTCCACGAGTTCCCGGGGGACCCGGAGGCCTGGGATCTGGCCGACCAGTACCTCTTCGGCTCGGACCTGCTCGTGGCTCCGGTCACGCACGCCGGAGCCGTCTCCCGACGGGTCTACCTGCCCGCCGGGGCGCGCTGGACGGAGCTCTCGACGGGCGCCGAGCACGAGGGCGGGCAGTGGATCGTCGCCGACGCGCCCCTGGCCGTCATCCCGGTCTTCGCGCGCGACGGTCGGCAGGCGCACCTCGTCGGGCAGCTCTGAGCGAAGGCTCCCCGCTGTCCGGAGGTTCCGCCGCGAGGAGCGCCCCCGCGTCAGCCCGTCCCTTCGAGCCAGAAGTCGACCGCGTCGGGGGACGGGCGTTCGGCGACCCGGACGACGTCGCCGAATTCGAGCACGCTGTCCGGATCCTCCTTGACGGCCGGCCACCGCTCGCGGCCGGCGGCGTCCGGATCGCCGTGGGAGACGAATGCGAGCCAGCGCGCGGTCATCTCCTGCTCGAGCCGGCGGTCGACGTCCGTGTAGTCGGCGTCGCCGTCCGCCCCGAGGTTCCCGTACGCGTACATCACCTCGGCGCCGTGGTACGCGCCGAACCGCTCGAGTCCGCTCTCCGGGGGAGTGCGCGTGAAGATGTAGGCGTGGACGCCCGCCCGTCCGGTCCGGGCGGCCGTCAGCGCCCAGAGCCGCATCGGGGCGGTCATCGTCCGGTCGCTGTCGGCGCGCAGCCGGGAGTCGACGACCTGGTCCTCGACGGCACCCGGGTACAGCGCGAGGAATCGGTCCGCGTCGTCTCCGTGCTCCCGGCGCACCTCCTGCTCGTAGGCGTCCGGATCCGGGTCGACGCCTCCCAGCAGATCGAGCGAGGTCTCGTCGGAGTTGCTGCCGAGCAGGAGGGGGACGTCGTTCTGCCGACCGGCCTCGTAGACGGCGAGCGGCGTGTCGGGGAGGACGACGCCGTCGATCGAGGGCCACCAGTGTTGCGAGAGGCCAGCGGCGGCCGTGACGATGCGCTCGGCCGGTAGGGCCCTCATCTCGGCGAGGCTCGCCCCGCCGAGCGCCTCGCTCAGGCGCGCAGCCGCCTCCCGTGCGGTGGCGGCGTCGTCGTAGAGGTCGCCGGCCTCGCGGTCTCCCGCCGACCCCAGGCATCCTCCGCTCTCCCCGATGATCCCGTGGAGGAGGCCGGCCGCGAGGGGCGAGGCCCCGAGGATGCAGGCGCTGCCGGAGCCGGCGGACTGGCCGGCGACCGTCACCCGCCCCGGGTCCCCGCCGAAAGCGGCGATGTTGTCCTGCACCCACTGCAGAGCGGCGACCTGGTCGAGCAGTCCCTGGTTCCCCGGGGTGCCGCCGCCGAGCACATCACCGGCGAGGAATCCGAGGACGCCCAGACGGTAGGCGACGGTGACGACCACCGCGCCCCGGGAGGCGAGCGCCGCGCCGTCGTAGGCGGGGAGGGCGCCGGACCCCGAGACGAACGCGCCGCCGTGGAGGTAGACGAGGACCGGGCGGGAGTCGCCCGCCCCGCCGGCCGGCGTCCAGATGTTCAGGCGGAGGCTGTCCTCGTCCGTCGCGTACCCGCCGAGGAGCGTCTCCTCCAGCGGCAGGTCGAGCACGCGGGTCGCCGCTCGGGAGAGGAACGTCGGCTCCGGCTGAACGGCGGAGGGGCCGAAGTCGTCGGCCACGAGGGTCGCCGACCGCTGCGGGGCCGGGCGGGGCGCCTCCCAGCGCAGCGGACCGACCGGGGGAGCGGCGTAGGGGATCCCCGCGAAGGCGTCGACCCCGGCTGCGGCGTCGTGCACACCGACGACGTCGCCCTGCCGGGTCGTGACCGGGGCGGTGTGCGGACCGGCGAGCGTCCGCGTCGCCGGGAGAGGACCCGCGGCGAGGGCGACGGCTCCGACGAGCCCTGCGGACGCGACCCAGGCCGCCGTACGCAGCATCCAGTGCCGGTGCCGCCAGCTCCTCGAGACGGCCGCGATCAGGACCGCGGCCGCCGCGACGACGAGCCACCCCCACCACTCCACCCGGTTCAGCCAGGCGAGGACCGCCCCGATGAGCACGACGGTCGCGGTCGGCAGCCACCGGGACCGTCGCCGTCGAGGATCGGGCGTTCCAGTTCTCGATACGGTATGCATTGGAAACGAAACGTACTGAAAAAGCCCATCCAGCGCAAGGATCCGAATAGGCTGGGGGCGTGGTCACAGGCGAGCAGGCTCCGGTCCGGCGGAGGAGCGAGACGCGACGACGTCTCCTCGCCGCGGCCGCCGAGCTCTTCGAGAGCACGGGCACCATCGGCCAGCGCGTCGAGGACATCTGCGGGCAGGCGGGCTTCACCCGCGGCGCGTTCTACTCGAACTTCGCCGGTGTCGACCAGCTCTTCCTCGCACTCCACGAGGAGCAGGCCGCGAGAGTGTGGGGGAGCCTGCAGGAGGCCCTCGACGTCCAGCTGCAGGAGGAGCACCGCGCGGCGACCCTCGACGGCGCCGTCCGCTCCCTCCTCGGCGCGCTCCCGTCCAGCCGCGAGTGGTTCTCCCTGCGGTCGGTGCTCCTGGCACGCGCCGCCGTGGACCCGGAGTTCGCCGAGCGGATGATGATCGACGACGACCGCGTCTCGCGCGAGCTGGGCGAGCGCTTCGCCGCCCTCGCCGCCGTGCACGGCCGCGTCCCCGCCGTCGAGTCCGCCGTCCTGGCGAAGGCGGTCGTCGCGGCGCACGTCGGGTCGGTGAGCCAGTGGCCCGTGGACACCAGCGCCGAACTCACGCAGCGCATGGTCGTCGCCGCGGTGATCCGAGGTCTCACCGTCGAAGCGCCCGGTCTGCCATCGGAGCGCGGCGGCGATCGATGACGTCCTGTCGCAGGAGCGTTGAGGGGAGCCGATCGCCATCCCTGCAGAACGGGACTTCGGTCGAACTGACATAATCTCGCTTATGAGAAGCGGCAGTGGGAAGCGCCCGGGGGAGCGCGCAAGCCCTGTACCGCCTTCGACGGGCTTGCGTACCGTCGCTGACGACCCGCACCACTCCTCGAGGCACCGGACCGGTGCAGAACAGGTGACAGCACATGACTCGCGAGCAGAACATCGCCTCCCAGCAGGCCTTCGGCGAGGCGGTCAACGCCGGCGACTTCGCCGCGTTCGACGCACTCGTCGCGCCCGACTCGGTCGATCACGACCCGGCGCCCGGCCAGGCACCCGGCCCGGAGGGATACGCCGCGTTCTTCGGCGACCTGCGGACCGCGTTCCCCGACATGGCACTCGAGGTCGAGAAGCTCGTCGCGGACGACGACAGCGTCGCGTTCGCCTACACACTGACCGGCACGCAGACCGGTGTGTTCCAGGGCCACGCGCCGACGGGCAAGTCCGTGAAGATCCGCGGCATGCAGATCAGCACCTTCGTCGACGGCAAGCTCGCCGAGCGCTGGGGAAGCAGCGACGAGCTCGGCATCCTCACGCAGCTCGGCCTCGCACCCGGCGCCTAGCCGGCGGGACTCCGGCGGGTTCCGAGGCTCGTGTGCAACCACACCTCGGAGCCCGTCGGGCGGAGTGTGTGCGAACAAACTGACATAATGTGCATTATCGGATAACGGCGAAAGGGCCGGACGGACCGGGACTGAGGCCGCCCGACGGTCCGGCACGTCATCAGCGGATCGGCGAATGCTCCACCCACGGCTCGACGTCCTCGTACCAGCACGTCTCGGTCGGAGTGTCGAAGCGCGTGACCAGCCGCAGCCGCAGCCGCGGATCGACGGTCACCTTTCCGCGGACGCCGTCGTCGGCCCGATCCTCTCGGGCGCCTGCCGGAACGCGCGTCAGCGGCCCTGCGAGCGCTCCCGCCGGTTCACCATCACCGCGACGGCATCGAGAAGGATGCTCACGCCGCCCGGCGTCCGCCGGCGGACGGCCTGCGCCCACGACGGCGTCGGACTCCCCCGATACCGGTCCGCTGCCGTCCATCGGAGTCATCCGTCGAGGATCGCAGACCCGCGCGCCGGGGTCATTCCGCGAAGGCGATCAGGCGAAGTCGGAGATGTCGCCGACGAGGCGGGTGTTGTCCGCGGGGATCGGCTCGACGGCCGCCAGAGCGACCTCGGCCGCGAACTCCTGCACGTTGTAGAGCTTGCCGGCCGACTCGCGACGCGAGCTGATCGCGCCCGGGTTCGCGCGCTCCAGCAGGGTCGCGGTGATGGTGCCCTCGATCATGTCGCCCGAGACGACGATGAACTCGATCCCGCGCTCGGCGAGCTCACCGATCCGCTCGCGCAGGGCGTCCTCGCCGGCGCGCTTGGAGAGCGCGACGGGCTCGTACTCGGGCATCGTGGGCGTGGTCCGGATGAAGTGCGCCTGGTGGCTCGTGACGAACACGACACGGGAGCCCTCGGAGAGCAGCGGCAGCGCCGCGTCGAGCACGGCGACCTGCGAGTCGCGGTTGAGGACCATCGCGTAGTCCTCCCCCATGTTGCTCTCCATGCCGCCGGAGGCGTTCAGGACGAGCACGTCCAGTCCTCCGTACTCCTTCTCGATGCGGGAGAAGAGCTCGGCGCGCGAGTCGGCGTCGGTGAGATCGGCGCCGACGGCGATGGCGGTGCCGCCGGCCTCGACGATCTGCGCGACGAGCTTGTCGGCGCGCGGCGCCTTCGAGCGGTAGTTGACGACGACGCGGGCTCCGGCCTCGGCCAGGTAGCGGACCGTGTCGGCGCCGATGCCGCGGGACGACCCGGTGACGAGAGCGCGCTTGCCGTCGAAGGAGCCGGGGGCGAGGGGATTGGACACGGGTATTCCTCCAGAACGCCGGCTCGGAGACCGGATCGGGCACGATGACGGGCCACGGCCCGACGGAGGAGTCTACCAAGGGCCTCGAGATCGTCGGCGCACCCCCTCTCCCAGCCCTCGTCCGGGGGGCGTTGATAGCCTGGGAATGCTCGTCGAGGGGAAGGAGCACACAGCATGGACGCTGTCACCCAGTACGCGTGGATCCTCTGGCTCGCGCTGATCCTCATCTTCGTGATCGTCGAGATGATCACTCTCGAGTTCACGTTCCTGATGCTCGCCGTCGGCAGCATAGGCGGACTGCTGACCGGGCTGGTCGGGGCTCCCTTCTGGGTCCAGGTCCCCGTCGCGGCCGTCCTCGCCGCCCTCCTGCTGTTCACCGTCCGTCCGCCGCTGCTGCGGCTGCTGAAGCGGGGCGGCGATCCCACCCCCAGCGGAGCAGACGCTCTCCTCGGGCTCTCCGGCAGCGTCGTCCTCGCCGGTCCCGGAGCCGGCCAGGTCAAGCTCGCCAACGGCGAGACCTGGACCGTCCGCCTGTCCCCGCTCGTCGAGGACCGCACACTCGGAGTCGGCGAGAGAGTCGTCGTCACCGCCATCGAGGGCGCGACCGCGGTCGTCGTCCCCGCCGAAAGGAGCACACCGTGACACCGTCCTCCGTCGTGACGATCGTCGTCGTCGCCGCCGTCGTCCTCTTCGCCCTGGTCGTCCTCTTCCGAGCGGTCCGCATCATCCCCCAGGCCACCGCCGGGGTCGTGGAGCGCCTCGGCAAGTACCACAAGACCCTGCTGCCGGGCCTCAATCTCGTCGTGCCGTTCATCGACCGGGTCCGCCCGCTGATCGATCTGCGCGAGCAGGTCGTCTCGTTCCCGCCCCAGCCCGTGATCACGGAGGACAACCTCGTCGTCTCGATCGACACGGTCGTCTACTTCCAGGTGACGGACGCCCGCGCGGCGACCTACGAGATCGCCAACTACCTCGGCGCGGTCGAGCAGCTGACCACCACCACGCTCCGCAACGTCGTCGGCGGCCTGAACCTCGAGGAGGCGCTGACCTCCCGCGACAACATCAACGGGCAGCTGCGCATCGTCCTCGACGAGGCCACCGGCAAGTGGGGCATCCGCGTCGGACGCGTGGAGCTCAAGGCCATCGACCCGCCCCTCTCCATCCAGGACTCGATGGAGAAGCAGATGCGCGCCGAGCGCGACCGTCGAGCCGTGATCCTCACCGCCGAGGGCACCAAGCAGTCCCAGATCCTGAACGCCGAGGGTCAGCGCCAGGCCGCGATCCTCGCGGCGGAGGGCCAGGCGAAGGCGGCGGTCCTGCGGGCCGAGGGTGAGGCCAAGGCGATCACCACCGTCTTCCACGCCATCCACGAGGGCCGCCCCGACAGCGAGCTCCTCGCGTACCAGTACCTCCAGACACTCCCCAAGATCGCCGAGGGCAGCGCGAACAAGCTCTGGGTCATCCCGAGCGAGCTCACCGAGGCGCTGAAGGGCATCGGAGGCGCGCTCGGCCAGCGCGGCCAGTCCGCCCCGGCGGTCCGCCCGCAGGACGCGGCACCCACGTCGGCGCCTGCGGCGTCCGCGCCTGCCGCATCCGGGTCCGTCGGCTCCACGCCTGTCGTGCCCGGATCCGATACGTCCGCCCCCTTGGCGGCCGCGACGACCGACGGAACCCCGGACTCCGCGCCCACTCCCCCGCCGCCGGCCGTCTAGCCACGGACCCGGTCCGCGATGCGCACCCCTGAGCGACCCCTCGCCCTGAGCGGGCCGACCCCCCGGGTGATCGCGCATCGCGGGTTCGGCCCGCAGGCCGAGGGCAACACGCTCGCCGCCTTCGAACGCGCCCTCGCCGCGGGTGCGGACCTCCTCGAGACGGACGCGCGCGCCTCCCTCGACGGGGTCGCCGTGCTCGTCCACGACGCCGAGGTGATCGACCGCTCCGGCCGCCGCCACGTCGTCGCCGCCACCCGGTGGGAGGAGCTCGCCGACCTCCGACTGGCGGGCGGCGCCCGGCTCGCCTCTCTCGAGCAGGCCCTCGCCGCACTCCCCCGCGCGCGCTTCAACATCGACGTGAAGTCGCGGGACGCGATCGACCCGGTCGTCGCGGCGGTGTCCGGCGCCGCCGCCGCGGAGCGCGTCCTGATCACCTCGTTCTCCGAGATCCGTCGAGCAGCGGCCCTCCGCCGTCTTCCCGGCGCCGCGACCTCGGCGTCGGCGGTCCGCTTCGTCGTCGCCCTGGTCGCCGCCCACCTCGGCGCCGCCCTCCCCGTGCGTCTCGCTCTCCGCGGCATCGACGCGCTCCAGGTGCCCGAGCGCGCGCTCGGCCTCCGCGTCGCCGAGCCGCGGATCCTCGCCCGGCTGCGGGTGACCGGCTGCGAGATCCACCTCTGGACCATCGACGATCCGGAGCGGATGGAGCAGCTCCTCGCGCTCGGGATCGACGGGCTCGTGACCGACCGCACCGACCTCGCCCGAGCGGCCGTCGACGCCTTCCTCAGCGCCCGTCGGCCACGCCCTCAGGAGCCGCGGAATACGCCTCCGACCTGAGGATTCTCTGGCAATGGCAGGGACGGGAAGACCACCTCCAGGTACGACGTTGACACTGGGGAAGCACAGCGAGAGGAGACCACACAATGGCAGATCGAAGCTTGCGAGGAATGCGGCTCGGATCCCAGAGCCTGCAGAGCGAAGAAGGCGTCGTCTTCTCCCCGCGATCGACGTACGAGTACCACTGCGCGAACTGCGGCCACGACACCGACATGGTGTTCTCGGCCGACGCGGAAGCACCGGAGTCCTGGGAGTGCCGCTCCTGCGGTCACGAGGCCACTCTGATGGTGGACTCGAAGCCGGTCGTCGTGGACAAGGGCGAGCAGAAGGCTCCGCGCACCCACTGGGACATGCTGCTCGAGCGTCGGACCCGCGCGGAGCTGGAGGAGCTGCTCGAGGAGCGGCTCGCCTATCTGCGCGCCAGGCGCGGCGAGCACAAGATCGGCGCGTAGCGCCGGTCAGCGGTAACGGCGTCGCGGCTCGCGCGTCCTGAGGACGAACGAGACCATGCCGATGAGACCGGCGGCCAGGAAGTACCAGCCGAGGTCTCGCGCCCACACCAGAGCCGGGGTCGTGGTGGAGCTGAGGGGGACCTCGTCCACCATGGCACCCGGCTCGAACCATGTCAGGGAGTCGATCGTCGCGCCGTCCGGCCCGATGATCGCACTCGTCCCGACGGTCGAGATGTTGACCACGCTGCGCCCGGTCTCGATGGCCCGCAGGCGAGCGATGGCGAGCTGCTGGACGCTCTCGTCGGTCCGGCCGAAGTCGGCGTTGTTGGTCTGCCCGAGGATGACCTGGGCTCCCCCGTCGACCATCGCGTTCGTCAGCGCGTCGTCCGAGATGTCGAAGCAGATCGCGATGCCTGCGAGGACGCCGTTCACGTCGAAGACGTTGGGACGGGTGCCGATCGAGTAGTCGCGGCTCACCAGGTCGACCAGGTCCGGAGCGAACATCCGCCAGAACGCCCGGTCCGGCATGTACTCGGCGAACGGGACGGGATGCACCTTGTCGTAGACCTGCGTCGCCCCCTCCCCCGCCTTCCAGAGCAGCGAGCTGTTGTAGAAGACGTCGTCCGAGGGGTTCGTGATCGTGCCCACGACGAACGGCGCGTCCATCGTCCGGCTGAGGTAGTCGAGGACGGCGGCCGACTGGGCGTTCCGGGTCGGATCGATGTCGACGCCGTTCTCGGGCCACACCACCATGTCGACGTCCTGGTCGAGGATCGGCAGCGTCGCCGAGGTGTGGTCCTCGAGGATCTGCCCGCGGTAGCTCTGTGAGAACAGGCCCGCATCGGAGTCGCCCTGGACGGCGGCGATCCGGGTCGTGCCCTCCGTCGGTGCCGGCCAGGCGGGGAACACCAGCGCCACGATCGCGAAGCCCGCGAGAGCGCTGACGCGAGAGGAGGCCGGGACGGACATCTCGCGGACGGCCTGCGCGAGCACGGCCGCGAGGAACGCCACCACGAAGCCGAGGCCGGCGAAGCCGATCCACGCCGCGAGACCGGCGAGCGGGCCGAGGGACTGCGAGATCGCGAGGCGGCCCCAGGCGAAGCCGCCGTAGGGCCAGACGCTGGTGATCGACTCGCGCCCGATCCAGAGCGCCGCCACGAGGGCGGGGAGGCCGACCATCCGGCCGAGCGGTCCCGTCCAGACGCGGTGGCCGCGCGTGGAGACGACCGCCATCAGCCCCGCGGAGAGCGCGAAGAAGATCGCCTGCAGGCCGGCGAGGGCCGCCCACGGGACCGGACCGAGGTAGAGGGTCAGCCACTCGATGTGGACGCCCCAGAAGACCGCTCCGCCGACGAGGCCGACGAGGCTTCCGCTCCAGAAGCCGCGCCCCGCCAGCGCGAACAGGATCGCCGCGGCGCCCACGATCGCCAGCGGCCAGACATCGGAGTCGGGGAAGCCGCGGTCGAGCACGGCGCCGCCGAGGGCGGCGAGGGGCAGCGCCACCCACAGCGGAACGGTCCGCCCGTCGGGCGGAGGAGCGACCGGCGTCATGCGACGGTCGAGTACGCGACGATGCCGCGGCGGACCAGGTCGAGGGCGGTCCGGGCCGCGCGGCCGACCTTGCCCTCGGCGACGACGGAGAGCTGATCGAGGAGGTCGATGGTCTGCTTCGCCCAGCGCACGAAGTCGCCGGCGGCCATGTCGGACTCGCGGAGCACCATGTCGAGCGGCATGCCCTTGGCCCACATGTTCATCGACAGCGCCAGGCTCGTCGAGATCGGGTTGCTGCCCGGCAGGCGGTGCTCCCGCTCGACGTCGTCGAGCCGGGCCCACAGCAGCTGGGTCTTCTCCAGCGCCTCGGGGAACGCGCCGCGGGGCAGGAACTGCTCGCCGAGCGTCCCCTCCTCGCGTCGCGGCTCGAAGACCAGGCAGCACGCCATTGCCGCGAGGCCGGCCGGATCGAGCTCCGTCCACGCCTGCTTCCGGAGGCACTCGGCGACGAGCAGGTCCCGCTCCCCGTAGATCCGGCGGAGCGTGCGACCGTTGGGCGTCAGCGAGAGCTCGCCGACCTCGTCCCGGCGGAAGTAGCCGAGCTCGAGCAGCACGTCCGTGATGTGGTCGAAGATGCGGGCGACGGCGCCGGTGCGCGAGCGGATCTGGCGCTCGATCTCGTCGGTCTCGCGGCGCAGCTTCCACCAGCGCTCGGCCCATCGCGCGTGCTGCTCGCGGTCGGAGCAGGCGTGGCACGGGTGCGCCTTCATCCGACGCCGCAGGCTCGTGAGCTGTCCCTGGCGCTTCTCGCGCTCGGCGTGGGAGGCCGACTCGCCGCGCACCGCGCCCCGGCGCTCGAGGTCGCCGATCTCACGGCGGATCGCCGCGTACTGCTCGAAGTCGCCCAGGTGGCACTGCATCGCCGTGACGTAGCCCGCCATCGACTCCTCCTGCTGGCGGACCCGGCGGGCGAGATCGACGACGGACCGGTCGGCCTGGAACTGCGCGAACGACGACTCGAGGATCTCGCGCGTGCGCACCCGCCCGAACTGCTCGATCAGGTTCGCGGCCATGTTGTAGCTGGGGCGGAAGCTGGAGTTGAGCGGGTAGGTCCGCCGGGAGGCGAGGGACGCGACCGCCTGAGGGTCCATCCCGCCGCGCCACTGGATCACCGAGTGGCCCTCGACGTCGATGCCGCGTCGGCCCGCCCGGCCGGTGAGCTGGGTGTACTCCCCCGGTGTGATCGGGACGCGCGCCTCGCCGTTGAACTTCTCGAGCTTCTCGAGGACGACCGTGCGGGCCGGCATGTTGATGCCGAGCGCGAGCGTCTCGGTCGCGAAGACCACCCGCACGAGACGGCGCAGGAACAGCTCCTCGACGACCTCCTTGAAGGCGGGGAGCATCCCGGCGTGGTGCGCGGCGACGCCCCGCTGGAGTCCGTCGAGCCACTCCCAGTAGCCGAGCACCGCGAGGTCCTCGTCGCGGATCGTCCGGCACCGCTCCTCGACGATCGCGCGGATCTCGTCGCGCTCGTGGCGCTCGGTGAGGCGCACGCCCGACCGCAGCACCTGGCGCACGGCCTGGTCGCAGCCCGCACGGCTGAAGACGAAGAAGATCGCGGGGAGGAGGTTCTTGCCGCGGAGGATCTCGACGACCTCCGAGCGCAGCACGAGCTCCTCGGTGCGCTGCTCCGGGTAGCGGCCGCGACCGCCTCTGCCGTTGCGGCCGCCCCTGCCGCCGCGCTCGACCCGGGAGCCGCCCTGGGCCATGCGGGCGAGCTCGGGGTTCACCCGGTTCGTCGCCGCCCGACCGGAGGAGTCGAAGAGGTCGACCAGCTTGCCGCCCACCAGGACGTGCTGGTCGAGCGGGACGGGCCGCTCCTCGGAGACGATGACCTCGGTCTCGCCCCGGACGGTCTGGAGCCAGTCGCCGAACTCCTCGGCGTTCGACACGGTCGCGCTGAGCGAGACCAGCCGCACGCGCTGCGGGAGGTGGATGATGACCTCCTCCCAGACGGCGCCGCGGAAGCGGTCGGCGAGGTAGTGCACCTCGTCCATCACGACGTAGGCGAGGTCGCGCAGGAGGTCCGAGTCGGCGTACAGCATGTTGCGCAGCACCTCGGTCGTCATCACGACGATGCGGGCGCGCGCGTTGACGTTGGAGTCGCCGGTCAGCAGACCGACCTCGGAGGCTCCGTAGTCCTCGACGAACTCCTGGAACTTCTGGTTGCTCAGCGCCTTCATCGGCGTCGTGTAGAAGACCTTGGCCGTCGGGTCCTGCATGGCCAGGTGGATCGCGAACTCGGCCACCGCCGTCTTGCCGGCGCCGGTGGGCGCGGCGACGAGGACGCTGTGGCCGTCGTCGAGAGCGCTGCAGGCCTCGTACTGGAAGGGGTCGAGGTCGAACGCGAGGGTCGAGCGGAACGCCTCGACCCTCGCGTGGCCCTGGCGCGTCCGGAACGCGGCGAACCGCTCGGCGGGAGACGGTCCGGTCACGCGGGCAGGTCGGAGGGGCTGCCGTCGAACACCAGCTGGCGCTTGGCGGCGCGCCGGTCGTGCAGGATCGCTATCCCGCAGGCGAGGAAGAACAGGAAGATGATCGGGATGGCCAGGAGGAACATCGAGATCGGGTCGGCCGCGGGGGTCGCGATCGCCGTGAAGAGCACGATCGCCATGATCGCGATGCGCCACGACTTGAGGATCAGCATGCCGGGGAGGATGCCGAGGAAGTTGAGGAGCACCAGGAAGACGGGCAGCACGAAGGCGATGCCGACGACCAGCACGAGCTTGAGAACGAACTCGTAGTAGATCTTGGCGTCGAGGAAGCTCGCCGCGTTGCTGCCGGTGAAGCTCGTCAGGAGCTCCACGATGTGCGGGAACACGAACCAGCCGGCCGCACAGCCCGCGAAGAACAGCGGGATGGCGGTGAGGATGAAGCCGAGGCCGTACCGCATCTCCTTGCGGGTCAGGCCCGGGACGAGGAACGCCCAGATCTGGTAGAGCCAGACCGGGCTCGCCAGGACGATGCCCACCGTGATGGCGATCTGCAGCCGCAGGTCGAAGGCACCGGCGATCGTCGGGAAGTTGAGGATCGCCTCCTTGCCCTGGGTGGAGGCCACCTCGGAGATCGGAGCCTTGAGGGCCTCGAAGACCCACTCCGAGACGAACCACCCCGCGACGCATGCGATGACGATCGCGATCGCCGACTTGAAGAGCCTGTTGCGAAGCTCGACGAGGTGCGCCCCGAGCGACATGCGCCCGTCGGGGTTCTTCGTCCGCTTCGTCCGTGGCTTCTTCGGTGCCACGGACGTCATTACTTGAGCGGGGACTCGGGCGGCGTGGTGGTGCCGGTGCCGGTGGTCGAGCCGGTGGATCCGGCGACGGTGCCGGTGGTCCCCTCGGTCGACTCACGGCGCTCGGTGCCGTCCTCGTCCTTCATGGTCTTGACCTCGCTCTTGAAGATCCGCATCGACTGCCCGACACTGCGGGCCAGCTGCGGGAGCTTGGGCGCACCGAACAGGAGGAGGATCACGGCGAGGATGATGAGGAGGTGCCACCCCTGGAGGCCAGCGAACATTGCAGACTCACTTCACTTGTCGGTTGCGGTGTACGAGGAGCTTACCCCGTTCGACCCGTCCTGACCGGCGGAGATCGATCCTGTCGCGACGTACGTCACGTCGGCCCTCGTGCGCACGCCTCACGTCGTCGCGATCGGCGAACAGCGACGAGGGCGGCCGGGGCGGCAGGTCGTCCGTCACTCCAGGACTCAGTGTCTCGAGTTTCGCGGTGACCTCGGACAGCTGTCCGAGGAGCACCTTCCCCTTGCGCCAGTAGGAGAGGGCGAAGAGGACCAGCATCGTCAGAGCCCCCAGCGCGAGGCCGAGCCAGATCAGGATCCACGACCACCAGGTCACGACGGTTCCCCCTCGTTCGCGGCGAGCGCGGAGGCCGCCCAGTGCGCGACCGCGGTGCGCGCCTCGGGGGGTGCCACCACGGTGACGAGACCCGCCAACGACGCCACCAGGCGCGTCAGTCCCTCCAGATGGGCGACGCGGAGACGGACGAGGACACCGTGGTCCTCCTCCCCCGGCACGGGATCGGGGAACTCGGCGTCGGCCGCGTAGTCGCCCAGCAGCACGACGGCGCTGGGGGCGACGCGCAGGTCCACGACGAGATCCGAGGCGGAGGCCTCGAAGAGCCGTTCCGAGAGGGTCACCTCGTTGCGGCGCCGGACGATCGGCGTCCCCGTGTCGCGGAGGGAGCGCATCCTGTCGACCCGGAACGTCCTGACGCCCTCGCGGAGGTGGTCCCATCCGCGCAGGTACCAGTCCCGGTCGACCGATTCGAGCACGAAGGGGTCGACGAGCCGGGACTCGGTCTCGCCGCGGGCGCTGCGGTAGTCGAAAGCGACCTGCGTCGCCGAGCCCATCGCTGTCCGCAGGAGCGCCACAGCGCTGTCCGCGCCCGTGCCGCGCGAGACCGCGACCGCGCTCGGGGCCGAGGAGGCGCCGCGCGCGAGCTTCCCCATCAGCGAGGCGATCCGGTCGTTGCCCTGGTTCTCGGGCAGCGCTGCGAGGTACTGCATGCCGGCGATGAGGGCGGCGGCCTCCCGCGCCGAGAACCTCGGCGAGTCGTCGATCGCGACCTGGTGGGTGAGGACGACGTGGTCGTTCTCCTCGAAGTCGTCCCAGCCGATGTCGAAGAGGTCGTTCGCCTGGTACTGCGCGGTCTCGCCGGGGATGCCCGAGACGGCGATGAGGCGCACCGCGCGGCGCACCTCCTCCTCCGGGATCTCGAAGTGCGCGGCGACCTCGGCGACGGAGACGCGACCCCGGTCGAGCAGGTAGGGAACGAGGGAGAGGAGGACGGCCAGTCGGTCGCGCGCCTGCAGGGAGCGGGGTCTAGCCACGGGGATCCCCTCCATAGTCGTCCAGGGTGCGGCGGAGGCGGTCGAGGACGCGGCGGCGGAGCTCCTCCGGCTCGAGCACCCGCACCTCGGGACCGTGACCGGCGAGCTCGTCCGCGAGCACGTCCGGGTCGGTGTAGTGCAGGCGCAGCAGGCCCTGGCCCTCGCCCTCGGCCTCGGCACGCCCGCCGAGACGGAGGGCGGCGTCGGAGTCGGGGGCGACGCGCAGGAGCGCGCTGTTGCGCTGCAGGATCTCGTCGAGCTGGGCGAGAGCGGTCGCCGCGTGGTCCCCCTCTGCGGGAGGCGCGGTGCGGCCGGTGGACGCGACCGGCCCGACGATCCGCGACAGGAGGAAGGTCCGCGTGCCCTCGGCGCCCTCGTCCCAGCCGTGGAGGTGCCAGCGCCCCTGGTGGTTCACCAGGGCGCGGGGCTGCACGGTGCGCACGCGCGGCTCCTCGCCGCCGGGCTTCAGGTAGGGGAAGCGGACGACCTGGCCGCGGTCGAGCGCGGCGTTGAGCGGCTCGAACGAAGCCTCGCGGACCCGGATCGAGGGGCTGATGCCGATGACGGGGTCGACGGACTCGACCCCGATCGAGCGCAGCTTGATCAGCGCGCGCCGCGACTCCGCCGAGAGCGTCCCCTCGCGCCAGACCGCCCCGGCCAGGCGGAGCAGCGCGAGCTCCTCCGGATCGAAGGTCAGGTCGGCCGGGAGGTCGTAGCTGCGCTTCGCGATGCGGTACCGGACGGTCTGGGTGTTGCCCGGGTCGCCCGGGGCGTCGACCGTCTCGATCGGGATGCCCAGCTCGCGCAGGTCGTCCTTGTCGCGCTCGAACTGGCGCTCGAGCGAGGTCCGGTCGCCCCGGCCCACCCGCTGCCGGTAGCCCTGCACCGTCGAGAGGACGTCGGCCTTCGTCAGTCCGTTCTCGGCCGCGACGAGCGCGAGCACGAGGTTGAACAGACGCTCCTCGGCCGGGACGCGGCTCGAGGACGGGGCGTCGGAAGGCACGCCCTCCAGTCTAGGGCCGGGCCCGGTCAGACCTTTCCGAGGATGTCGGCGACGAAGATCAGCGTCGCGCCGCCGGGGATCCCGCCCTGGGGGGAGCCCTGGTCGCCGTAGCCCTGGTCGGGCGGGATGACCGCGATGACCTGGGATCCGACGGGCTGGCCGATGAGGGCGTCGGCGAATCCGGCGATGACTCCGCCCTGCGTGGTCGAGCCGTCGGCGGCCGTGAAGACGGCGGGAGCGCCCTTCTCCCAGCTGGAATCGAACACCTTCCCGTCGCTCCACTGCCAGCCGGTGTAGGCCACGACGACCTGGTCGCCCTCGGCGACGACGTCGCCGTCGCCCTTCTTGAGCTGGGCGATGCGGAGGTCGGACGGCGCGTCGCCCGAGGGCATCGCGAGCCCCGGGCGTCCGTCGTCGCCGAGCGTCACCGTCGGGAAGCCGTCGGGCGCGGGCTGGACGGCGCCGTTCGCGCGGGCCAGCGAGGCCTCGCGGACGTCCGCGACGAGCACGAGCGTGTCGTCCTCCGAGATGCCGAGCTGCGACGAGGACTGGCCGAAGCCGTCCTCGGGGGCGATCGCGATGGCGACGCGCGAGCCGACCTGCGTGCAGAGGAGGCCCTCGTTCAGGCCGACGAGCCCGGCTCCGCCGACGCCGAAGCGGGCGGTGCTCGACCCGTCGTAGGGCGAGGTCTCGAGGACCGTGCCGTCCGCTCCGTTGACCAGGGTGTAGTCGATGGTGACGAGCTGGCCCTTCTCGAGGGGTGCGCCCGAGCCCTCGATGAGGGTGCTGACCTGCGTGCCGTCCGCCTTCAGCGGCGTCGGGACGCTGACGTCCGGCTTCGCTCCGAAGTCGCCCGTGGCGCTGACCGCCGCCGAGGAGTCGCCGGAGGAGAACGGAGCGTCGCAGTCCGCCTGCGAGGAGGACGCGGTGCATCCGGTGAGAGCGGCGACGATGCCGATGCCGGCGATGAGCGCGGTGGTCCTGCGCACGGGTCCTCGATTCGAGAGAAGGGGAGCGGTGACGCCCGGGGTGGAGACGGCCCGGAGGCCGGGAACAGCTTAGAGGATGCCCTCGTCGTCGGGCTCCGCGGTCTCCTCGCCGAACCCGCGGGCCCGGGAGAGCTCGGCGCTGGTGGCGGACTCGCGGACCCGCTTGCGCAGGCTCTTGGGGCTCACGGCGCGCTCGCCGAGCGCGCCGGGGGTCCAGGCCTCCACGTCCTCGTCGCTGAAGTCCGTCTTCGACGGGCGCCGCTTGAGCTCGGGGAGCACGGTGTCCGGAGCGAGCCGGCGAGCGGTGATGAGGAAGCCGGTGTGGCCGATCATCCGGTGGTCCGGCCGGACCGCGAGGCCCTCGACGTGCCAGCCGCGGACCATGGTCTCGTTCGACGACGGGTTCGTGAACAGGCCCGAGGCGCGGATCGCCTCCGCCGTCCGCGAGAGCTGCGTGACGGTGGCCACGTAGCAGAGGAGCACTCCCCCGGGCGTGAGAGCCTCGGCGGCGACGTCGAGGCACTCCCACGGCGCGAGCATGTCGAGCACGACGCGGTCGGCCTCGCCGGACGGGACCGTGCCGGGCAGCGCCTCGACGAGGTCGCCGACGGTGACGCTCCAGTTGTCGGGCGTGTAGCCGAGGAAGGTCTCGATGTTCGCCCGTGCGACATCCGCGAACTCCTCGCGCCGCTCGAACGACGACAGCCGGCCGGTCGGACCGACCGCCCGCAGCAGCCAGAGCGAGAGCGCGCCGGAGCCGACACCGGCCTCGACCACGCGGGCGCCGGGGAAGACGTCGGCGAGGGCGAGGATCTGGGCCGCGTCCTTCGGGTACACGATCGCCGCGCCGCGGGGCATCGACATCACGAAGTCGGCGAGGAGGGGTCGCAGCGCGAGGTGCTCGACGCCGACGGTGTTGGTCACCACCGAGCCGTCGGGCAGCCCGATCACCGTGTCGTGCTCGATGCCGCCCCGGTGCGTGTGGAACACCTTGCCGGGAACGAGCGTGATGGTGTTCATCCGCCCCTTGGGTCCCGTCAGCTGGACGCGGTCCCCCGCGCGGAAGGGTCCGGAATGTTGCAGTGCCTCACCGGTCATCGGCGGGCCTCCGTCTCGGTCGTGGCCGGGCCGGAGCCGCGGTGCTCGGAGGACACCGTCGCGAGGTCCGCGACGGTGCGGCCCGCGAGGGTGGGCCAGAGGGCGTAGGGGGCGGCGGGGTCGAGCTCCAGCTGGTGCGGGACGCCGATCGCCGCGGCTCCGGAGGCGACGGCCGCGCCGAGGCCCGTGAGGGAGTCCTCGATCGCGACGCAGGCGGCGATGTCGACGCCGAGGGTGCTCGCGGCGAGGAGGTACGCCTCGGGGTGGGGCTTGCTGCGCTCGACCATGTCGCCGCTGACGACGGCGGCGAAGGCGGGGAACGGGATCCGGTCCACGACGGCCGCGGCCATCCGCGAGATCGACATCGTGACCAGCGCCTGCGGCACACCCGCCTCGGACACCGCGTGCAGCAGCTCGAGCGCGCCCGGTCGCCACGGGATGCTCACGGCCAGCTGGTCGACGACCTCGTCGGTCATCCGGTCGATGATCGCGTCGACGGAGAGGTCGACGCCCTTGCCCTGCAGGATGCGGGCGGCGGCGGGCAGGCCCGAGCCGACGAGTCCCATCGCGTCCTCGTGGGTCCACACTCCGCCGAAGGAGGAGACGAGCGCGTGCTCCGACGCCATCCAGTACGGCTCGGTGTCGACGAGCGTCCCGTCCATGTCCCAGAGGACGGCGGCGGGGGCGGACGCTCCTCCGAGCGGCTCGGAGGACAGCGGCCGGGCGGAGGTCTCGGGAGTCACGAGCGACCATGGTACCGGCAGGGCCGCGCCCCTCCCCGGCCGCGGGCCGAGAGCGAACAGCGCGGCCGATCCCGCCGGACGGGACGGGCGGGGCCGGGGGCGGTCCTATCCTGGACGGAGGGACAGGCGCGGTGTGCGCTCCCCGCACATCGAGCCGAACGCGGAGATCCTGCCTATGAACGTGATCACGGGGAACGTCCTGGTCGTGGCCTTCGAGGGCTGGAACGACGCCGGGGACGCCGCCAGCGGCGCGCTGCGGCTGGTCAAGGACGCCGGGGAGTACGTGCCCCTCTTCGCCGTCGACGCCGAGCAGTACTACGACTTCCAGTACACCCGCCCCATGCTCTCGATCGGCGAGGACGGCCGCCGCAGCCTCGCCTGGCCCGGCACCCAGATCTTCGGCCCGGCCGACACCTCGGTCGACGCCGAGAGCGCGCTGTACCTCATGATCGGCACCGAGCCCTCGCGCAGCTGGAAGAGCTTCGCCGCCGAGGTCGTCGACGCCATGCTCGCGATCGACATCTCCGCCGTCGTCTTCCTCGGCGCGATGCTCGCCGACGTCCCGCACACCCGGCCGATCTCGATCTTCGCCTCGAGCGAGAACGCGGAGCTGCGGAGCTCGTTCGAGCTCGAGCGCTCCAGCTACGAGGGGCCGGTCGGCATCCTCAGCGTGATCGGCGAGGCCGCGCAGAAGGTCGGCATCCCGGCCGTCTCGATCTGGGCCTCCGTCCCGCACTACGTGCACAACGCGCCCTCGCCCAAGGCGATGCTGGCGCTGCTCGAGAAGCTCGAGGAGGTCGTCGGCCTGGCGATCCCCCGCGGCGACCTCGTCGAGGAGGCGGAGGAGTGGGAGCGCGGCATCGACGCCCTCGCCGCCGAGGACGAGGAGATGGCGTCGTACATCGCCCAGCTCGAGCAGGCGCGCGACACCGTCGACTCGCCCGAGGCGAGCGGCGAGGCGATCGCCCAGGAGTTCGAGCGCTACCTGCGCCGGCGCGGCGACGGCCGCTCCGGCGAGGAGCCCTGGCGGCCGTAGCCTCCGCCGGCGCCCGCTCGTCCGAGACGGTCGTCGATCACTGGACTGTTCCCGACCGATGACACTCCGGGCCGCTCTGACGGGACTCGAGCCGTTCGGGACTCGAGCCGTCCGGGACTCGAGCCTGACGGGGTTCAGGCCGGGCGCACCCCGAGCAGGGCGTCGACCGCGTCGCGCAGGAGCGACGGGTCGTCCACGCCCTCGGTCAGTGCGGCGTCGACGACGGCGAGGGCGGCCGGAGTGCCGAGGTCGTCGGCCAGCGCCTCGCGCAGCTGCGCCAGCACCTCGAGCGCCGAGCGCGGTCCGACGGCGGCGAGGGCCGACTCCCAGCGCGCCAGGCGCGCCTCGGCCGACGGCAGGTCCTCGGGCAGCCACTCCCAGTCGGAGCGGTAGTGGTGCGCGAGGAGCGCGAGGCGGATCGCCCGCGGGTCCGCGCCCTCGCTCCGCAGACGGGAGACCAGCACCAGGTTCCCGAGCGACTTGCTCATCTTCTCGCCCTGGTAGGCGACCATCCCGGCGTGAGCGTAGGCGCGGGCCAGAGGACGGCCGGACAGCGAAGCGGCGTGGCCTGCGCTGAACTCGTGGTGCGGGAAGACCAGGTCGCTGCCGCCGCCCTGCAGGGTGAACTCGGGTCCGAGCCGGTCGAGGGCGATCACCGAGCACTCGATGTGCCAGCCCGGACGGCCGCGGCCGACCTCGGCGTCCCAGGCGGGCTCGCCGGCGCGCTCGGCCCGCCAGAGCAGCGGATCGAGGGGGTCGCGCTTGCCGGCGCGCTCCGGGTCGCCCCCGCGCAGCGCCGAGAAGCGGGCCATCGACTCCGCGTCGAGCCGGCTCTCGCTGCCCAGGTGCCAGACGGCGCTCTCGGCCGCGGCGATGTCGTAGTAGAGGTCGCTCGCGCCCTCCTCCGCCGCGTCCGGAGCAGCGACGCGGTAGGCGACGCCGTCGCGCTCCAGGCGGGCGACCGCCTCCGCGATGGGATCCACGGTCTCGGTGACTCCGACGTAGTGCTGCGGAGGCAGGACGCGCAGGGCGGCCATGTCGCCGCGGAACAGCTCGACCTGCTCCTCGGCGAGGTCGCGCCAGTCGACACCGGTGGCCGTCGCACGCTCGAGCAGCGGGTCGTCGACGTCGGTCACGTTCTGGGCGTACTCGACCGTGTAGCCCGCGTCGAGCCAGACACGCTGGACCGTGTCGAAGGCGAGGTAGGTCGACGCGTGCCCCAGATGGGTGGCGTCGTAGGGCGTGATGCCGCAGACGTAGAGGCTCGCGACTCCGCTGGGCGCGTCGAGCTCGACGGGGCCCGCGGTCGCCGTGTCGTGCAGGCGCGGTGCGCTCCCCCGGCCGGGCAGGGCGGGGACGTCGGCGGCGGTCCAGGCGCGCATCTAGGCGGCGATCAGGCCGGTGGCGAGCGCGACCATCAGGACGACGCCGAGCACGATGCGGTACACGACGAACGGGAGGAAGCTGCGGCGGGAGATGTAGCTCATGAAGAACGCGATCACGACGAAGCCGACCACGAACGCGACGATGGTCGCCACGAGGGTCTCGAGCCCGCCGACCTGGACCTGGTTCGGGAGCACGACCGGGTCGCTGATGCTCTTGTACAGCTGGTAGAGACCGCTGCCGAACACCGCGGGGATCGCGAGGAGGAAGGAGTAGCGCGCCGCCGCCTTGCGCTCGTACCCGAGGAAGAGGCCGGCGGTGATGGTGCCTCCCGAGCGCGAGACGCCGGGGATCAGGGCGAGCGCCTGCGCGCCTCCGAAGATCAGGCCGTCGCGGACGCCCAGGTCGCGCAGGCGGCGCTTCTTCGCGCCGACCGCGTCGGCGATGCCGAGCAGGATGCCGAAGAGGATGAGGGTGGTGGCCACCACCCACAGGGAGCGGAGGGTCGTCTCGATCGCGTCCTGGAAGACGAGGCCGAGGACGATGATCGGAAGGCTGCCCAGGATGATGAGCCAGCCCATGCGGGCGTCCGGGTCCGAGCGCGGGATCCGGCCGACGAGGGAGCGCGCCCAGTGCGACACGATCCGCACGATGTCGCGCCAGAAGTAGATGATGACGGCGGTCTCGGTGCCCAGCTGCGTGATCGCGGTGAACGCGGCTCCGGTGTCGCGGCCGCCGAGACCGGGCAGCAGCTCGCTGACGATCCGGAGGTGGGCGCTGGAGGAGATGGGGAGGAATTCGGTCAGACCCTGGACGAGTCCCAGGATCAGCGCGTCGAGCAGGCCCATGCGTCACTTTCGAGGAGGGCTGGGGCGTCGTCGGCCAGCAGTCGGTCGGGATCGGTCGGTGCTGACCCGGTCCGCGGCGCCGTCAGGAGCTCAGCAGGAGATCGGTCAGGACCTTCCTGCCAAACACTAGTGCGTCCAGTGGAACGCGCTCGTCGACCCCGTGGAACAGCGCCGGGAAGTCCAGGGTCGACGGCAGCTGGAGCGGCGCGAACCCGTATCCGGTGATGCCGAGCGTCGAGAGCGCCTTGTTGTCGGTGCCTCCGGAGAGCAGGTACGGGAGGACCTCGGCGCCCGGATCGAACCGGCGGATCGAGGCGGCCATGCTCTCGACGAGGGGGCCGGCGAAGGGCACCTCGAGTCCGATGTCGCGGTGCTGGACGAGGATCTCGACGTTCTCGCCCGCGAGGACCTTCAGGCGCTCGAGCACGGAATCCTCCTCGCCGGGGAGGACGCGCACGTCGATGGTGGCCTCCGCGGTGTCCGGGATGACGTTGGCCTTGTAGCCGGCCGACAGCATCGACGGATTGGCGGTGGTGCGCAGCGTCGCGGCGATGAAGCGCGAGGCGGTGCCGGTGGCGAGTGCCAGCTCCTCCGGAGTGCTGCGCTGGGGGTCGTGGCCGAGCAGGCGGGCGACCTCGTCGAGCAGCTCGCGCGTGGTGTCGGTGAGGCGCGTGGGCCACTCCTCGCTGCCGATGCGGGCGATCGCCTGCGCCAGCCGGGTGACGGCGTTCTCGGAGTTGATCTGCGAGCCGTGCCCCGCCGTGCCGTGCGCGCGGAGGGTCAGCCACATCAGCGCCTTCTCGCCCGTCTGCACGAGGTAGGCGCGCTTGCCGGCCAGCTCGATCGAGTAGCCGCCGACCTCGCTGATCGCCTCGGTCGCTCCGGCGAACAGCTCGGGCCTCTCACGGGCCAGGAATCCCGATCCCCGCACGCCGCCCGCCTCCTCGTCGGCGAAGAAGGCGATGACGAGGTCGCGGGAGGGGCGCCGCCCCTCGCGGAGGATGTCGCCGAGCGAGGCGAGGATCATCGCGTCCATGTTCTTCATGTCGACCGCGCCGCGGCCCCAGAGCATGCCGTCCTTGATCTCGCCGCCGAACGGGTCGACGCTCCAGTTGTCGGCGATGGCGGGCACCACGTCGAGGTGCCCGTGGACGACGAGGGCGCCGCGCTCGCGGTCCTCCCCGGCGACCCGCGCCACGACGCTCGTGCGTCCCGGGTCGGAGTCGATCAGCTCGGGCTCGAGGCCGAGGTCGCGCAGCTTCGCCGCGACGTACTCCGCGGCCGGGCGCTCCGGCTCCGCCTTCCCGTCGCCGTAGTTGCTGGTGTCGAAGCGGATGAGATCGCGCGCGATGAGCGCCGTCTCGTCGAGGGTGCTGTCGGTCACGGGCGCGCTGTCGATGCTGTCGGACATGCGGGCAACGGTACCGGCGCGGGCTCGACGGCGCGCGGAGGACGGTGGGCCGGGAGGTGGCGTGAGAGGCTCCGGAACCGTGCTAATGTCTTCTTCGGCCGCGGAAACGCAGGTCGAAGGAAACACTCGTCCGGGTGGCGGAAATGGCAGACGCGCTAGCTTGAGGTGCTAGTGCCCGTATAGGGCGTGGGGGTTCAAGTCCCCCCTCGGACACACTGATCGGAACCCCTCGTCTCTCCTCGGAGAGGCGGGGGGTTCCGTCGTTTCCGGCACCTCCCTCCTCGCGCCGGCGGGAGGGATGCTGTGGGCGGAGAGTGCAGACGCCCCGGCTCCTCACGAGGAGACGGGGCGGCTGCTGCATCGGACGGCGCTTCTGCAGCGGACGGGCGCTCCTGCACCGCAGGGCCCTCCCGCACGGACCGAGCCTCGGTGTCAGACGCCCACTGCTGCCGGCGACCAGCCGAGAGCCGGAGCGATCGATTCCACGACAGTGCGCAGGAGCCGCGCGTTGTACTCGACCCCGAGCTGGTTGGGAACGGTGAGCAGCAGCGTGTCCGCCTCCTGCACGGCGGCGTCCGCAGCGAGCTCGGCGGCGACGGCGTCCGGCTCGCCCGTGTAGCTGCGGCCGAAGCGGGCGCGGACGCCCTCGAGGGTGGCGACCTGGTCCTGCTCGCCGCGGCCGCCGAAGTACAGGCGGTCGAGATCGCTCGTGATCGGGAGGACGCTGCGCGAGACGGAGACGCGCGGGGTGCGCTCCCAGCCCGCCTCGCTCCACGCGGCGCGGTACTCGCGGATCTGGCGGGCCTGCAGCTCGTCGAAGGGCACGCCCTCCTCCTCCAGGAGCAGGGTCGACGACTGCAGGTTCATGCCCTGCTCGGCCGCCCAGCGCGCGGTCGCGAAGCTGCCGGCACCCCACCAGATCCGGTCCTCGAGGCCGGGCGAGCGCGGCTCGATCGAGAGCGGGAGCGACTGGCGCGTCATCGCAGGATCGGACTGCGCGACCGGCGCCCCGGCGAGCGCTTCCCGGAGGATCCGCACCTTCTGCCGGGCGAGGTCGGCGTCGGTCATCCCCTCCGGGGGGACGAAGCCGAACGCCTCGGACCCGCGCAGGGCCGTCTCGGGCGATCCCCGGCTGACCCCGAGCTCGAGCCGGCCGTCGGAGATCAGGTCGGTGGCGGCCGCCTCCTCCGCCATGTAGAGCGGGTTCTCGTAGCGCATGTCGATGACCCCGGTGCCGATCTCGATGCGGCGGGTGCGCGCGGCGATCGCCGCCAGCAGCGGGAACGGCGAGGCGAGCTGCGGCGCGAAGTGGTGCACGCGGACGTAGGCGCCGTCGATGCCGATCTCCTCCGCCGCCTCCGCGAGCTCGATCGTCTGGAGGAGGACGTCGCGAGCAGAGCGGGTCTGAGACCCGGGGACGGACTGGTAGTGGCCGAAGGAGAGGAAGCCGATGCGCGAGACCATGCCTGCCTCAGCGCCCGGGGGTCCCCCGCTATTCCCGGAGGGTGTGCACGGCGGTCGCCGAACCGCGACAGCGCTCCCGAGGAGTACTCAATACACGTATGGTGGTCGCGTGCCCGCTGATCGGGGCGGAGAGGGGTCGTCGTGGAGCCGATGGTCGGTCGCCTCGGGGCGACTCTCGGGGTCGCCATGCAGACGATCAGCGGGTCGCAGGTGCAGGCAGGCGCTCTCCGTCCGCAGCGGAACCGGTCGCCCGGTCGCGTCTCCGCGTCAGTGCGCCTCGAAGTCGGCGGAGACCGAGGCGGTGACCTCGATGTCCTCCGGCTTGAGGGCCAGCGGCTCCTCAGGAGAGGAGAACGCCTTGGCGCGGCTCATCATCGCCGAGCCGCCCTCGATGCGCGTATGCGGCCGCAGTCCCGGCTCGAAGAGGGTCAGCACCCGCACCTCGGTCAGGCCGAGAGCCGCCGCATAGGCCTCGGCCCGCTCGCGCGCGTCGCGGACGGCAGCGGTGCGGACCTCGCGCTCGATGCCCGCACGTCGTGCCGCCGTCACGTCCCAGTCGACCCCCGAGATCTGGATCCCCGGCACCTCCGAGATCGAGCCGACCCAGCGCCCGAGAGCCGCGAAGTCCCGGTACTTCACCCGGACCCCGGCGGCCGCGACATGGAACAGCTGCGTGACGTCCGAGTCCTTGATGTACCGGCGGATCGAGGAGACCGAGATCTGATCGGAGGACCACCAGGTGGCGGCGCCGGACGCCTGCTCGGCGGCCGCCTCCTCACGGACCCGCGCGTGCAGAGCGGTGACCTCGGCGAGCGCCTGGGGCCGGGATCGCGACTCGCGCCGGATCTCGAGGCGGACGGTGCCCCGCTCGGCGGGGTGGAAGTGCTGGGCGAGACCGGCGACGGTGATGGTGACCATGGCCCCATCGTGCCGTAAGCACCCCGTCAGCTCCGAGCGGCGAGCATCTCCCGGATGCGGTCGGCGAGGGCCCGCTCCGTCGTCAGGTTGCTGACCAGCTGGGCTCGGTGCCCCCCGCAGGCGCCCGGGAGGGGAGCTCCGCTGCTCGGGTCGACCCGGCCCAGCAGTGCCCGCTCCCCCTGGGCGATCGAGGCCTCGAGCAGGGCGAGCCGCCGCTCGAGCCTCTCGGTCTCGAAGCTCTCGGGCGTGATGTCGGACTCGCGGAAGTGGCCGGCTGTGGAAGTGGGGACGCTCATCGATGATCCGTTCCGTCGGGGGCGCCCAGGAGCGGCGCCATCACCAGGAAGACACCGGAGAACGGCGATCATGACGCGAAGGCGCGAAATGCACTGAGAAGTGGCGTGCCACCGGCGGTCAGGAGCGGAAGACGGCCAGGTTCTCGTTCTCCACGATGGCGAGGGTGCGGACGAGGCGGGTGTAGCGCTCGACGAGCTCGCCCTCCCCCGCGCCCTGTCCCAGCAGGGCCGAGATGCTCTCGGCGGGGAAGAGGGAGACGATCTCCATCGCGACGGCCCGCGCGTGCTCGGAGGAGAGAGTGCGCGCGTACTCCAGAGCGCGGGTCAGCTGCGGCCTCTCCTCCCCCTCCGGACTCGCCGACGGCGCCGTCGTGGCGGCATGCCCGAGGACCGCCACGAAGACGCGGGCGATCTCGTCGACCCGGAGTGCGCGGACCAGGGTCAGCAGACGCGAGGAGACGCGGGAGACGCCGCGCGCGAGGAGCTCTCCGCTGAGGGCGCGCACCTCGATCACGTCGCCGCCGCCGAACTCGCCGGAGACGCGCTTGATGCCCGAGGCGAACAGACTCGAGCCGGCTCCGATGCTCCGCTCGGCCTCGAGGTTGATCTCGACGCGGCCGCGGCCGGTGGCCACTCCGGAGATCCAGCGCTGCTCCACGGGCGGATGCGCGTGCACGGCGCGGACGAGGGTGCCCGGGCCCGGCCCTCCCAGGGCGCCCAGGATGACCTCGGGGGTGCGCGCCCCGGCGATCCTGGTCGAGACGCCGTTGTGCGCGGCGAGCTCGGCGGCCCGCAGCTTGGAGCGGATGCCCCCTCGGCCGGTACCGCCCTTCTGCACGCCGATGCGGCGCAGCTCCGAGATGCCCAGCTCCTCGAGGTGCACGCCCTCGGCGATGCTGCCGGCGAAGACGCCGGGGACGTCGGTGAGCAGCAGCAGAAGGTCGGCACCGAGGAGCATCGCCAATCCGCCGGCGACGCCGTCGTTGTCCGAGCCGGCGGAGTCGATCGTGTCGTTGCCGTTGACCACGGGCACGACTCCGGCGTCGAGGGCGTGGCAGATCGCCTCGGCGACGTGTGCCATCTGCCGGGGAGAGGCGAGGTCGGACTCGCCGATGAGGATCTGCGCGACCAGGGCGCCCGAGAGCTCGGCCACCGAGCGGTAGAAGCCCATCAGGACGGTCTGGCCCACCGCTGCCGCCAGGCGGGCGCTGATCGGCTCCTCCTGTGAGCGGGCGAAGAGCGCCCGGCCCGAGGAGACGGCGCCGGAAGAGACCAGCACGACGTCCCAGCCCAGCGCGCGGGCGGCGAAGGCGCTCTCGAGCGCGCTGGCCAGGAGAACTGGATCCGGACCCGACTGCTTGGTGACCGAGCTGGACCCCATCTTGACCACGAGGGTCCTTCTGCGCGGCGCGGCCGGGGCGGTGGCGTCGGAGTCGGCGGGGTCGGGCAGGGCGTCGGACATGGCTCCCATGGTAGAGGCGCGGCAGGAGGCCCTCCCTCGCCGAGACCCGGTGGAGAACGCCCCCGGACGGGGATGTCGGAGGCGGATGCGAGACTGCCCGGGACGTCTGGAACCTCCTCCTCAGTGCGCCTCGCCGGGCGGTCGCGGAAGGGTCCGAGCGGCTCGCCGGTGGATGTCGGTGGCGATTGACATACTCGAACACATGTTCGAACATGGGCAGATGAGCCCCCCTTCATCCCTCGTCTCCGCGGAGACGGCCGAGGCCGCAGAGCCCCTTCTGCGGCAGCTCGCGTCGGTGAAGGAGCTGCAGTCCCGCATCCGGGACATGCAGGCGACCACTCTCGAGACCAGGAGCCTCGCCACCCTGCCGGCCTTCTCCTCCGTGCTCCCGGGCGGCTCGCTCAAGCAGGGTGCCGCCTACTCGGTGGAGGGCTCGATGAGTCTGGCGATGGGGCTGCTCGCCGGCCCGTCCGCCGAGGGCTCGTGGTGCGGCGTGGTGGGCGTCCCGGAGTTCGGGGCCGAGGCCGCGGCCGGCATGGGGATCGACCTCGAGCGCCTGGTGCTCGTGCCCGCACCGGCCGAGCACTGGCTCACCGTCACCGCCGCTCTGGTCGATGTGCTGACCGTCGTGCTCACCCGTCCGCCCGCCTCCGTCTCCTCGGCCGACGTCTCGCGTCTGGGAGCACGACTGCGCCAGCGGGGTGCCGCGCTCGTGGTCCTCGGCGAGTGGCCCCAGGCCGAGGCGCGGCTCAGCATCCGCAGCAGCCGCTGGGAGGGGCTCGGCGACGGCCACGGCTACCTGCGCTCCCGGGAGGCGATGGTCGATGTGGTCGGCCGGGCCGGCACCCGGGTGCGCACGGTGCGGATGAGCATGCCCGGCGTCGAGAGCGCCTTCGGCTCCCGGGTCGAGCACGGCCGCCTGCACGAGCGGGCGGTCTGAGATGGCGAGCGCACCCGAGCTGCGGCGGACGATCCTCGTCTGGTGCCCCGACTGGCCCCTCCTCGCGGCCGCCGCCGACGCCGGCCTGGGCGCCGAGCACCCCCTGGCCCTCACGGAGAAGAGCCTGGTCTTCGCCTCCTCCCCCGCTGCCCGGGCGGAGGGGGTCCGGCGGGGCATGCGCGTGCGCGAGGCGCAGTCCCGTTGCACGGGTCTCGCCGTCCTCCCGTACGACCCGGTGCTCGACCACCGGGCGTTCGAGCCGCTCATCCAGGCGCTCGAGGAGATCACCCCGGGCGTCCAGCTGATCAGGCCCGGTCTGTGCGCGATCCGCGCCCGCGGTCCGCGCCGCTACTACGGGAGCGAGCAGAGCGCGGCCGAGGCGATCCTGCAGCGGCTGGCCGAGCTGGGTCTCCCCGACGCCCGCATCGGGATCGCCGACGGGCTCTTCGCCTCCGAGCTCGCCGCGAAGCACTCCGGCCGCCCCGTCGCCGTCGTGCCCCCAGGAGCAGCGGCAGGCTTCCTCGCTCCTCTCCCGCTCGACGCCCTCGAGACCGAGTCCGTCGCAGCCCCTGCCCGTGTTCCCCGCCGGGGGGACGACCTGGTGGCGCTCCTGCGCAGACTCGGCGTCAGCACCCTCGGCGCCTTCGCCGCCCTCCCTCGCGAGGACGTCGCCGCCCGGTTCGGACCGGAGGGCGCCCACGCGCACCTCCTCGCCGCCGGTGCGGAGTCGGAGACGGTGGTGCCCCGGCTCCCGCCGGAGCGTCTCGACCGGGCGATGGAGTTCGAGCCCCCTCTGGACCGCATCGACCAGGCCGCCTTCGCCTTCCGCGTCCCCGCGGAGGAGTTCGTCGCCGGGCTCACCCGCGCACAGCTGGTCGCGACCGCCATCCGCATCGAGGTCGTCAGCGAGCGCGGTGAGGTCTCCTCCCGGAGCTGGCTGCACCCGAGATGGTTCACCCCGGGCGACGTGCTCGACCGGGTCCGCTGGCAGCTGCAGGGCAGCGGGGAGATCGACACCGGTCTCGGAGCGCCGATCTCGCGGCTGTGCGTCGAGCCCGAGGCGGTCGACGCGATCGGCAACCACGAGCAGGGTCTCTGGGGCACCGCTCCGGAGGAGCGCGTCCACCACGGGCTGAGCCGCGTGCAGAGCATGCTCGGGCACGAGGCCGTGATGACCGCGTCGATCGGAGGGGGTCGATCCCTCCGCGACCGCCAGCACCTGATCCCCTGGGGCGACCGGGAGCCGGGCGACGCACGGCCGAGGACCCTGCCCTGGCCCGGCTCCCTGCCGCCGCCCCTCCCGCCGACGGTCTTCGCGGAGCCCGCGGCCGTGCTGGTCTGCGGATCGAGGGGCGAACCCGTCGCGGTCGACGAGCGCGGCGCCCTCAGCTCCGTGCCCGCCTACTTCACCCCCGGGACCTCTCAGGCACGCCTGGAGCCCCTCGCCGGATGGGCGGGTCCCTGGCCGATCGACGAGCGCTGGTGGGATCCGAGCACCGCCGTCCGCTACGACCGCTTCCAGGTGGTCGACGCCGCCGGTGTCGCCTGGCTGCTGCTCTGCCTCGACGGGGTCTGGGCCGCAGAGGCCCGCTACGACTGAACCGGAGCATCCCTCCACCACCGCGAACGAGCACCGAAGGAGCCCCGATGGGCTGGAACAACCCACCGATCCCCTGGTCGGAGTTCGAGCGCCGCCTCTCCAGCGGCAAGCGCGCCGACGGCACGGTCGTCCGGGGCGACGGCGGCGACAGTCCGGCCTGGTCGCACAAGCGCCCCGCCTACGTGGCAGGGGACGACGTCCGGCCGCCGGCTCATCCGGTGCCCTACGCCGAGCTGCACGCCCACTCCCACTTCAGCTTCCTCGACGGGGCGAGCAAGCCGGAACAGCTGGTCGAGGAGGCGGTCCGGCTCGGCATCGACACTCTCGCGCTCACCGACCACGACGGCCTCTACGGCATCGTGAGGATGGCCGAGGCCGCGCAGGGGCACGCCGTCCGCACGGCCTTCGGAGCCGAGCTCTCGATCGGGCTCACCTCGCCTCAGAACGGGGTCGCCGATCCGGAGGGGACCCACCTGCTCGTCCTCGCGCGCCGCGAGGAGGGCTACCACCGCCTCGCCCGTGCGATCACCACCGCCCAGCTCGCCGGAGCCGAGAAGGGCAAGCCGAGCTACGACCTCGAGGAGCTCGCGCGCGCCGCCGACGGCCACTGGATCGTGCTGACGGGCTGCCGCAAGGGAGCGGTCCGTCAAGCGCTCGCCGCCGCAGGAGTGGCCGCGGCCGAGCAGGAGGTCCGCGAGCTCGTCCGGCTCTTCGGTCCCGCCAACGTCCTCGTGGAGCTGTACGACCACGGGGATCCCCTCGCCTCGCGCGCCAACGACCAGCTGGCGGCGATCGCCGAGAAGCTCCGGCTGCGGACGGTCGCCACCGGGAACGTGCACTACGCCCGGCCGGAGGAGCGCCCCCTCCAGACGGCCCTCGCCGCGGTCAGAGCACGCCGGAGCCTCGACGAGATGGACGGGTGGCTCCCCGCAGCGGGCGGCGCCCACCTGCGCTCCGGCGCCGAGATGGCCGAGCGCTTCGGCCGCTACCCCGGCTCCGTGGAGAACACGGTGCGCGTCGCCGACGAGATCGCCTTCGAGCTCGGCCGAGTCCGGCCCCGGCTGCCGCGCCAGGAGGTCCCCGAGGGGCACACCTCGATGAGCTGGCTGCGCGAGCTCGTGCGCGAGGCCGTGCCGGCCAAGTACCCCCGCGCCGACGCCGACGTCCTCGCGCGCCTCGAGAAGGAGCTCGCGGTGATCGAGCAGAAGGACTTCCCGGGCTACTTCCTGATCGTCCACGACATCGTCCACTACGCCAAGCGGAACGGCATCCTCTGCCAGGGACGCGGCTCGGCCGCCAACTCGGCGGTCTGCTACGTCCTGGGCATCACGGCGGTCGACTCGATCTTCTACGACCTGCCGTTCGAGCGGTTCCTCTCCAGCATCCGCGACGAGGAGCCCGACATCGACGTCGACTTCGACTCGGAGCGGCGCGAGGAGGTGATCCAGTACGTCTACCGGAAGTACGGACGTCTGAACGCGGCCCAGGTCGCCAACGTCATCACCTACCGGCCCAAGTTCGCCGTGCGCGACATGGCCAAGGCCCTCGGATACAGCGCCGGGCAGCAGGACGGCTGGTCGAAGCAGGTCGAGCGGTGGGGGTCCGTCACCGAGAGCACCGACCACGACATCCCCGAGGACGTGGTCGCCCTGACCACCCGGGTGCTGGGCACGCCCCGGCACCTGGGCATCCACTCCGGCGGCATGGTGCTGACCGACCGGCCTGTGGGCGAGGTCTGCCCGATCGAGCCCGCCCGGATGGAGGACCGCACCGTCCTGCAGTGGGACAAGGACGACTGCGCCTGGATGGGCCTGGTCAAGTTCGACCTCCTCGGGCTCGGGATGCTCGCCGCCCTGCAGTACACGTTCGACCTCGTCGCCGAGCACGTCGGCGAGAAGTGGGACCTCTCCACCCTCCCCCGGGAGGAGAAGGGCGTCTACGACCAGCTCTGCCGCGCCGATTCGATCGGGGTGTTCCAGGTCGAGAGCCGGGCGCAGATGGGCACCCTCCCCCGGCTGCAGCCGCGCCGCTTCTACGATCTGGTGATCGAGGTAGCGCTCATCCGCCCCGGCCCCATCCAGGGCGGTGCGGTCCATCCCTACATCCGCCGCAAGCTCGGCGAGGAGCCGGTGACGTACCAGCACCCCCTCCTCGTGACGCCGCTCAAGCGCACCCTCGGCGTGCCGCTCTTCCAGGAGCAGCTCATGCAGGTGGCCGTGGCCGTCGGCGACTGCAACGCGGAGGACGCCGACCTGCTGCGCCGGGCGATGGGGTCCAAGCGCGGCACCGAGAAGATCGAGACCCTCCGCGAGCGGCTCTACCAGGGGATGGCCCGCAACGGCATCACGGGCGAGGTCGCGGACGACATCTACCTCCGGATCCAGGCCTTCGCGAACTTCGGCTTCGCCGAGAGCCATGCGATCAGCTTCGCCCTGCTGGTCTACGCGAGCGCCTGGCTCCGCCTGCACTACCCCGCCGCGTTCACCGCCGCGCTGCTCAGGGCGCAGCCCATGGGCTTCTACGCCCCGCACACCCTGGTCGCCGATGCCCGGCGTCACGGAGTGGAGGTCGTCTCGCCCGACGTCAACCGCTCCCTGGCGCCTCCTGGGCTCGAGGCGAAGGAGGATGCCCCCGCACGCCGGAGGAGCGGCGCCGCCTACGGGAGCGACGACTGCCTCCGCGCCGATCAGCCGCCCACGGGACTGTTCGACCGCACCGAGCACTTCCACACGGACGACCACAGGCGCGACAGCGGCTTCGTGATCAGGCTCGGGCTGGCCGGGGTGAAGGGCATCGGCACCGCGCTCGCCGAGCACATCGTCGCCGAGCGCGAACGCGGCGGACCCTACGCGAGCATGGCCGACCTCTCGCGTCGGGTCGGCACGACCGCGGCTCAGCTGGAGGCCCTCGGCGCCGCGGGCGCCTTCGACTCGCTCGGTCTGCAGCGCCGGCAGGCGCTCTGGGAGGCCGGCACCGCCGCAGGCGACCGCGAGGAGTTCCTCGCCGGCTCCACGGTCGTCGTGCAGCCCCCGCTCCTGCCGATGCTCTCCCCTCAGGAGCGCGTGGTCTTCGACTTCTGGGCCACCGGCATCTCGCCCGACGACCATCCGCTGCGCCACCTCCGCGAGGGACTCGCTCGCCGCGGCGCCCGCTCCTCGGCCGATCTCCCCGCCATCCCCTCGGGGACCCGGATCGAGGTCGGCGGGGTCGTGATCCACCGCCAACGTCCCTCCACAGCCGGTGGAGTGACCTTCCTCAACCTCGAGGACGAGCACGGGATCCTCAACGTGATCTGCTCCGTCGGAGTATGGAACCGCTACCGCCGCGTGGCCCGCGAGGCACCCGCCCTGCTGGTCAGGGGGATCCTCGAGCGCTCCGACGAGGGGGTGACGAACCTCATCGCCGACAGGTTCGAGACCCTCAAGGTCGGCGCTCGCACCACCTCCCGCAACTTCCGATGACCCCTCAGCGGCACCGCCCGCTCGCCCCACGAGAAAGCGACACCATGACCACTCTCGACCACGCCGCCCCCGCTCCGCACCTCGATGCGCCGCTCCTGAACGACCGCGAGCTGCGCGAGCGCGTCTCCTCGCTGATCGGACCGGCCTACCGCCGGGCCCTGTGGCCGATCTTCCTCGACCGCGACGGCGTGCAGCTGCCGATCCTCTACCCGGTGGACGGACTCCCCGTGCACCCCGACGAGGAGAAGACCGAGCGGATCGTCGCCACCCTCGCCAAGGCCGTGGCGCACCAGGACGTGGGCTCGCTCGCCTTCGCCCTGGAACGTCCCGGGCGCGCCTTCCTCGGCGAGACCGATCGGGTCCTCGCCCGTCACCTGGCGGCGGCGTGCCACAAGCGGGCCATCCCCCTCCGCGCGCTCCTGCTCGTCCACGACGAGGGAGTGCGGGTCGTGACCGCGACGGAGTACGCCGCGGTCACGCTCTGAGCGCTCGGGCCCCAGGCGGCCGTTCAGGACATCGGCGGCCGGCCACCTGAACAGCCTGCCGCCACGGAGCTCAGGTGCTCAGGCGCTCAGGCGCTCAGCGTCACCAGCAGCGAGGAGGCGCCGAGATCCACCTCGGTGTCCCCGGGCTGCACCGCGTACTCCCCGACGCCGAGCAGCGTCTCCGCCACCTCCGGCAGGGCGATGCGGGCGGCGGACTCGCCGACGTTGATCGCCACGGTCACCCGACCGCGGCCGAGAGTAAGCCAGCGGGCCTCCTCGTCGAACTCCACGCGGAGCGACCCGAAGCGCGGGTCCGTCAGCTCGGGGTAGCGGCGGCGGATCACCGCCAGCTCGCGGTACACCTCGAGGGTGCGGGCGTGACGCCCCTCCCCGACCTCGGACCAGTCGAGCCGCGAGCGCAGGAACGTCTCCGGGTCCTGCGGGTCGGGCACGACCTCCGGGTCCCAGCCCATCTTCGCGAACTCCTCGATGCGGCCCTTCGCCGTCGCCTCGCCCAGATCCTTCTCCGGGTGCGAGGTGAAGAACTGCCACGGGGTCGACGCCGCCCACTCCTCGCCCATGAACAGCATGGGAGTGAAAGGGCCCAGCAGCGTCAGAGCAGCGGCGATCGCGAGACGGCCCTCGTCGAGGGACGCCGTCAGACGGTCGCCGACCGCCCGGTTGCCGATCTGGTCGTGGTTCTGGCTGCAGACCACCAGGCGCCAGGTCGGCATGTGCTCGGTGTCCACCGGACGGCCGTGGTGACGGCCGCGGAACGTCGAGAGGGTGCCGTCGTGGAAGAAGCCCCGGGTCAGCACCTTCGCGAGGGCGCCGAGCGGCGCGAAGTCCTCGTAGTAGCCCGTGGTCTCCCCGGTCAGCGCGACATGGACCGCGTGGTGGAAGTCGTCGCTCCACTGCGCGTCGAGCCCGTAGCCGTGCGCCTCCCGCGGAGTGATCAGCGTCGGGTCGTTGAGGTCGGACTCGGCGATCAGCGTCAGAGGGCGCCCGACGTGGGCCGACAGCACGGCCACCTCGCTCGCCATCTCCTCGAGCACGTGCACGGCCCGCTCGTCCGAGAGGGCGTGCACCGCGTCCAGGCGCAGGGCGTCGACGTGGTAGTCGCGCAGCCACATCAGAGCGTTGTCGATGATGTACCCGCGGACGGTGTCCGAACCCTCGCCGTCGAGGTTGATCGAGCTGCCCCAGGTGTTGGCCTTCTCGTTCTTGAGGTACGGGCCGAACTCCGGCAGGTAGTTGCCGCTCGGGCCGAGGTGGTTGTAGACGACGTCCTGGACCACGCCGAGGCCGGCACGGTGGGCGGCGTCCACGAAGCGCTGGTACGCCTCGGGTCCGCCGTACGGCTCGTGCACGGCGTACCAGAGGACGCCGTCGTAGCCCCAGTTGTGCGTTCCGTTCACCGCGTTGACCGGCAGCAGCTCGATGAAGTCCACGCCGATCGAGCGCAGGTGCTCGAAGCGCTCCCCCGCCGCGTCCAGGGTGCCCTCGGGTGTGAACGTGCCGAGGTGCAGCTCGTAGATGACGGCGCCGGCGAGCTCGCGCCCGGTCCAGGCGGAGTCGCCCCACTCGTGCGCCGAGGGGTCGAACGTGCGCGAGAGCTCGTGCACGCCCTTCGGCTGGCGGCGCGAGCGGGGATCCGGCAGCGGACCACTGCCGTCCACCCGGTACCCGTAGTCGACCTCGCCGGTGGCCGGAGCCGACGCGGGCGCCCGCCACCATCCGTCGTCTCCGTGGCGGGTCATCGTCAGCGACGAGTCGTCGCCGAGAAGGAGCTCGACCGTCGAGGCCTCGGGGGCCCAGACGTCGAACCGCTCGGGCCCGGTCGTCGGGAGTGCGTAGCGGTAGGGAGTCGTGCTGATCACTGCTGTCTCCAGGAGGGGTCGGATCGGTCTGCGGTGCGGTGGCGGAACCGGTCAGGAGACCGGGGCGAGCAGTGCCACGGGGTAGTCGGCGAGGATCTCGGCGACCGGAGTCACTCCTCCCGCGAAGGTGCGGCCGGTGAGGACGTCCTCCATCGGGTGCCCGGGCAGGACCACGACCGTGCCGTTCCACCCGCCCGAAGCGGCGAGGCCCTCGGGGAGCCGGGTCGCGACGGTCAGCGCGCCGCCGCGGTCGAAGGCGATCGCGTGCTCGGCGGCGGGCCCGATCGCGGGGACGGCGGCATAGCGGGTGAACAGCTCGGGGCGGTCGCGGCGGAGCCGGAGGGCGCGCGAGATGACGAGGAGCTTCGCGGCTCCCTCGGCGTCGATCGCGGGCTTCCAGCCGCCGTCGATCCGCTCCAGCAGCGCTCGACGCTGCCCGAAGTCGACCTCGCGGCGGTTGTCCGGGTCGACGAGGGAGGTCTCCCAGAGCTCGCTGCCCTGGTAGACGTCCGGGATGCCCGGGGCGGTGATCTGCACGAGCTTCGCGGCGAGGCCGTTCGACCAGCCGGCGGCCGACACCCGCTCGACGGTCTGCTCGACCAGCCGGCGGACGGCGGGCTCGTCGAACGCCGCGTCGATCGCCGCGTGCATCCGCTTCTCGAACTGCTCGTCAGGAGCGGTCCAGTGCGTCGAGTCGTCGGCCTCGCGCGACGCCTTCTCGGCGTAGGCGTGCAGGCGCTCGCGGCTGGCGGGCCAGGTCCCCACGACGGCCTCCCAGAGCAGGTGCTCGATCGGGCCGTCGCCGAAGCCGACGAGGTCGTGGAGCTCGCGGAGCGTCGCCGCCCACGCCTCCGGGTCCTCGGCCAGTGCGGTGATGCGGGCACGGGTGTCCTCGCCGCGCTTCGTGTCGTGGGTCGAGAGCGTGGTGAGCGAGGCGGGGAACGAGGCCTGGCGCACGGCCTGGCGGCGGTGGAACTCGACCAGGTCGATCGCGAACTCGTCCGGGTCCGCTCCGACCTCGTTCAGCGAGGTGAGGCGGCTGAAGCGGTAGAACGCCGTGTCCTCGACGCCCTTCGCCATCACCATGCCGGAGGTCTGCTGGAAGCGCACGGACACCGGCGTGCCGGTCTCGCCGAGCGCCGCGGCGACCTCGTCGATGGTCGCGCGGATCTCGGGACGGCGGCGCACGGCGTCGACGCGGGCGTGCTCGAGGTGCTCCGCTCCGTAGGGGAGGTAGCTGCGGTAGACCGGGTAGGTCGCCAGGAGCTCCGCCAGCGCGTCGTCCGCTCCCTCGATGCCGGGGATCAGGCGGGCCAGCCGCAGGACCTCGGAGCGGAGGATGCCGTCGGCGATGCCGCGCTTGGTGTCGTGGATGAGGTCGGCCCACTGCAGCGGGGCGCCCTTTCCCGTGAGCTCGGCGTCGAGGCCCTCCAGCACGGGGCGGGCGTCGGGGTCGACCAGGATGCGGTCGACGTCGGCCAGGGCGTCGTAGCCCGTGGTGCCGACGGTCGCCCAGTGCGGCGGGAGCTCCTCGTCGCCCTCGAGGATCTTCTCGACCCAGACCGGGGCGCCGCCGATCGCGCGGGCCAGGTCGTCGAGGTATCCGCCCGGGTCGGCCAGGCCGTCCGGGTGGTCGACGCGCAGGCCGTCAGCGAGCCCCTCGGTGAACCAGCGGACGATCTCGGCGTGCGAGGCGTCGAACACCTCGGGCCGCTCGACCGTGATGGCGGCGAGGGTGTTCACCGCGAAGAAGCGGCGGTAGTTCAGCTCGGCGTCGGCGCGGCGCCAGTTCACGAGCTCGTAGCTCTGGCGCTCGTGCACCGTGCGGCCGGAGTCGCCGGGCTCGGCGGTGCCGGGCGCGATCGGCAGGCGGTTCTCGTAGTAGTGCAGCTCGTCGCCGACGACCTCGAGCGCGTCGAGCTCGCTGTCGCTGTCTCCCTCGCTCGCACCGTCGCCGAGGATCGGCACGCGCAGCTTCCCGCCCCCCGCCTCCCAGTCGATGTCGAAGGCGGTGGCGTAGCGGGAGGACTTCCCGTTCCTCAGCAGGTCCCACCACCACGAGTTCTCGCTCGGGGTCGCGACGCCCATGTGGTTGGGGACGATGTCGATGAGGACGCCGAGGCCCTCCGCCCGCGCCGCGGCCGAGGCGTTCGCCAGGCCGGCCGCGCCACCGCGGTCGGGATCGACCTCGGTGTGGTCCACCACGTCGTAGCCGTGGTCCGAGCCGGGCTCGGCCTTCAGCAGCGGCGAGAAGTACAGCCAGTCCGCTCCGAGCGCGCGCACGTAGTCGGCGACGCGGGCGGCGTCGTCGAGGTCGAACGCCGACCGGATCTGGAGGCGGTAGGTGGAGGCGGGCAGACGCACGTCAGGCTCCTGTCGAGGGTGCGGTCGCGGAGTCGGTCGACTCGGCGTGGGGGCTGGTGGGTCCCGTCGAGGAGACGATCGGGATGGCCGAGGTGGCGGCCAGGGACGCGAGCGAGGCGGCGACCGAGTGGTCGACCTCGGGCTCGGGGGTGCTGTGCTCCTGGAGGATGACGAGCGACTTCGCCTGGACGGTGAGCACCGCCCCCGCCGGACGCGGGATCGAGTCCGCCTCGGCGCCGGCGGTGTCGACGAGGACGCTCCACTCGAGCGCGTACTCGTCGCTCGGGATCGCGAACTCGACGTCGACGTCGTCGGCGTTGAAGTACAGGAGGAAGCTGTCGTCGGTGACGGGGCGTCCGCGCTGGTCGCGCTCGCGGATCCCGTTGCCGTTGAGGTAGATGCCCACCGATCGGCCGAGACCGGAGTCCCAGTCGGACGGGGACATCTCGGTGCCGGCAGCGGTGAACCAGACGATGTCGGGCAGGGGCTCGCCGTCGCCGCGCAGGACGGGGCGGCCGTCGAAGAAGCGCATGCGTCGGAAGGTCGGGTGCTCGGCGCGCAGGCGGATGAGCGCCGCGGTGAACTCGAGCAGCGGCCGGTCGGCGTGCGCCCAGTCGATCCAGGTCAGCTCGCTGTCCTGGGCGTAGGTGTTGTTGTTGCCGTTCTGGGTCCGGCCCAGCTCGTCGCCGTGGAGGATCATCGGAACGCCCTGGGAGATCAGCATCGTCGCGAGGAAGTTCCGCTGCTGGCGCGCCCGGAGCGCGAGCACCCGCGGGTCGTCCGTGGGCCCCTCCACGCCGTGGTTCCAGGAGCGGTTGTGCGACTCGCCGTCGTTGCCGTCCTCGCCGTTGGCGTCGTTGTGCTTCTCGTTGTACGAGACCAGGTCCCGGAGGGTGAAGCCGTCGTGCGCCGTGACGAAGTTGATCGAGGCGACCGGGTAGCGGCCCGAGTGCGCGTAGAGGTCGGCCGAGCCGGTGAGGCGGGAGGCGAACTCCCCCAGCGTCGACGGCTCGCCGCGCCAGAAGTCGCGGACCGTGTCGCGGTACTTGCCGTTCCACTCCGTCCACTGGGGCGGGAAGTTGCCCACCTGGTAGCCGCCCGGCCCGACGTCCCACGGCTCGGCGATCAGCTTCACCTGCGAGACCACCGGGTCCTGCTGGACGAGCTCGAAGAAGGTGGAGAGCCGGTCGACGTCGTAGAACTCGCGTGCCAGCGCCGAGGCGAGGTCGAAGCGGAAGCCGTCGACGCGCATCTCCGTCACCCAGTAGCGCAGCGAGTCCATGATCAGCTGGAGCGAGTGCGGGTGGCGCACGTTCAGGGTGTTCCCGGTGCCGGTGTAGTCCATGTAGTAGCGCTTGTCGTCGTCGACGAGGCGGTAGTACGCCTCGTTGTCGATGCCGCGGAACGACAGCGTGGGGCCGAGGTGGTTGCCCTCCGCCGTGTGGTTGTAGACCACGTCGAGGATGACCTCGATGCCGGCAGCGTGGAGCGCCTTCACCATGCTCTTGAACTCCTGGACCTGCTGGCCCTGGTCGCCCGTGGAGGAGTAGGTGTTCTGCGGAGCGAAGAAGCCGATCGTGTTGTAGCCCCAGTAGTTCGAGAGGCCCTTGTCCATCAGCGTCGAATCGTTCACGAACTGGTGCACGGGCATGAGCTCGATCGCCGAGACGCCCAGGTGCTTGAGGTGGTCGATCACCGCGGGGTGGGCGACTCCGGCGTAGGTGCCGCGGAGCTCCTCCGGCACGTCGGGATGCGTCTTGGTGAGCCCCTTCACGTGCGCCTCGTAGATCACGGTGCTGTCGTAGGAGGTGCGCGGGCGGCGGTCACCGGCCCAGTCGAAGAAGGGGTTGATGACGACGCCCATCATCATGTGCGGCGCCGAGTCCTCGTCGTTCGTCGAGTCCGGGTCGCCGAAGGTGTACGAGAAGAGGGACTGGTCCCAGTCGATCTCCCCCGAGATCGCCTTCGCGTAGGGGTCCAGCAGCAGCTTGTTCGGGTTGCAGCGGTGGCCGGCATCGGGGTCGTACGGTCCGTGGATGCGGAAGCCGTAGCGCTGGCCCGGCTGGACCTGCGGAAGGTAGCAGTGCCAGACGTAGGCGTCCGACTCCTGGATCTCGACGCGCGTCTCGGTGCCGTCCTCCTCGAAGAGGCACAGCTCGACGCGCTCGGCGATCTCACTGAACAGGGCGAAGTTCGTGCCGCTTCCGTCGAACGTCGCGCCCAACGGGTAGGCGGTTCCGGGCCAGGTCTCCACGAGACTCCTCAGGGGATTGTTCTCGGGCAGTCCGGGAGACGCCGATGTGCGGTCTGCGGATGCCCGACGTCGGGGGTGATGGTCCGTCACTTCCGCGACGGACCGACTGCTCAGCTTAGCGAGCGTGTCTCGAGCATTCCCCTGACGGTCAGCGCTCATCGCGCGGTCCTCCTCCGGTGGTCACGACCGGCGGCCGGAACCGCCGTCCGGTTCGTCCTGCGGGCGCGTGAGCGGGCAGGTCGTTCCGGTGGGTCACGCTCGAACAGTACGGTCGCGCCCGGTCCGCCGGGGAGGGCTGGCGCCGCGCCGGGTGCATCGGCTAGAACGCGCCGGAGGGACTGTCCGGCGCACGCGGAGGGGCCGGCCGGGCTGGGCGGGAGCAGCGATCGGCCCCGTCGTCAGGGCCACGTCGCCACGGACCGGGGCGCCGCACCGCGATCAGTGCGAGCCGAGCCTGCGCCGCAGGAGATCGATCCGCGCCTGCAGCTGGGTCACGCTCGCCTGCGCCACCGCGGGTCCGCCGCAGAGCCGGCGCAGCTCGGTGTGCACCTGGCCGTGCGACTCGCCCGTCCCCCGTGCCCACAGGCCGACCAGGGAGTTGAGCAGGCTGCGCTGCTCCTTGAGCGTGCGGTAGAGCGGTGCCGGGATCTCGCTCACCGGCTCGGCCGGGGCCGCCGCCCCCGCGCGGCTGCCGGCGCGCTTGGCCTGCCGCTGCTGCCGGTGCTGGAGGAGCTCCCGCACCTGGTCGGGCTCGAGGAGCCCCGGCAGGCCGATGAAGTCGAGCTCCTCCTCGCTCTCGACCTCGACCTCCATCCCGAACTCGGCGCCCTCGTAGACGACGCGGTCGAAGGTGGCGGCCGAGCCGATCGACTCGAAGCGGCCCTCCTCCAGGAGATCCGAGGACGCCTTCTCGCTGCGCTCGGCGTCGGCCATCAGGTCGGCCTCGGGGTACTCCTCGTCGTCGGAGGTCCTGCGGTCGAGGGCGTGATCGCGCTGCAGCTCCATCGAGCCCGCCAGCGCGAGCAGGCCGGGCACGTTCGGGAGGAACACCGAGGCGGTCTCGCCGCGGCGCCGCGCGCGCACGAAGCGGCCGATCGCCTGGGCGAAGAACAGCGGAGTCGACGCCGATGTCGCGTAGACGCCGACGGCGAGCCTCGGCACGTCGACGCCCTCGGAGACCATGCGGACCGCGACCATCCAGCGACTGGTGTCCTTCGCGAACTCCTCGATCCGGTCGCTCGCCTCCTTCTCGTCGGAGAGCACGACGGTGACGGTCTCGCCGCTTATCTCGCGGAGCATCGCGGCGTAGGCGCGCGCGGTGTAGTGGTCGGTCGCGATGACCAGGCCGCCGGCGTCGGGCACGGCGCGCCGCACCTCGGTGAGGCGGGTGTTGGCGGCGCGGAGGACCGAGGGGATCCAGTCGCCCTTCGGGTCCAGCGCGGTCCGCCAGGCCTGCGAGGTGATGTCCTTGGTGTTGCCCTCGCCGAGCCGCGCCTCCATCTCGTCGCCGGCCTTCGACTTCCAGCGCATCTGCCCGGCGTAGACCATGAACAGCACCGGCCGGACGACGCCGTCCGCGAGCGCGCGGCCGTAGCCGTAGGCGTAGTCGGTGAGCGAGGTGCGGATGCCCTCCTCGTCCGGCAGGTAGCTGACGAACGGGATCGCCGCCGTGTCCGAGCGGAACGGCGTCCCGGTCAGCGAGAGCCGGCGGACCGCGGGCTCGAAGGCCTCGCGCACCGCGTCGCCCCAGCTGAGGGCGTCGCCGGCGTGGTGCACCTCGTCGAGGATGACGAGGGTGCGGCCGGACAGGGTGAGCTCGCGGTGGAGCTCGGCGCGGACGGCGACCTGCGCGTAGGTGACGGCGACGCCGTGGTAGTGGCGGGCGTGGCGGCCCATGCGGTTGGTGAAGGTCGGGTCCAGGCGGATGCCGACGCGGTGCGCGGCCTCGGCCCACTGGCGCTTGAGGTGCTCCGTCGGAGCGACCACGGTGATCCGGTCGACCGTGCGGTTGTGCAGCAGCTCGGCGGCCAGCCGCAGCGCGAAGGTGGTCTTGCCCGCGCCCGGGGTCGCGGCGGCCAGGAAGTCGCGCGGCTCGTGCTGGAAGTAGGCCTCGAGCGCCTCCGCCTGCCAGGCGCGGAGCTTGTTCGCGGTACCCCACGGTGCCCTGCCCGGGAACGACGGGGACAGGTGCTCAGCGGCGGAGGTGCCGACCTGATGACCGAAGCTCGAGGGACTGTTCACGTGGACCGAATCTAGCCGACGCCTCCGACAGCGGCTCGGTCTCCGCGGCCCGCCGGGAGGCGCACGGCGTGTCGCGCCGTGCCACCGGCGGCCGGGTGCGGAGCATGATGGAGGGATGGTCGAGCAGCGTCATCCGTGGTCCCGCTACGTCGCCCTGGGCGACTCCTTCACCGAGGGGATCGGCGATCCCGAGCCCGGCAGCCCCGGCGGGCACCGCGGCTGGGCAGACCGCGTGGCGGAGGTCCTGGGCAGCCAGAACGAGGACTTCGCCTACGCCAACCTGGCGGTGCGCGGCCGCCTCCTGCAGCAGATCGTCGACGAGCAGGTCGAGCCCGCCCTGGAGCTGCGCCCCGACCTCATCACCATCTCCGCGGGCGGGAACGACGTCATCCGCCCGGGGACCGACCCCGACGACATCGCGTCCCGCTTCGAGTCGGGCCTCGCCCGGCTCCGCTCCGACGGGGCGACCGTCGTCCTCTTCACCGGAGTGGATGTGGGCTTCTCCCCCGTGTTCGGGCGGATCCGCGGGAAGGTCGCGATCTACAACGAGAACCTGCGGGCGCTGGCCAAGCGGTACGACTGCATCGTCGCCGACCAGTGGTCCCTCCAGGAGATCCAGGACGTGCGGATGTGGGCGCCGGACCGCCTGCACCTCAACCCGCACGGCCACCACGAGGTCGCGCGCATGGTCCTCGAGTCGCTGAACGTCGAGGACGACCTGCGCCCCCTGGCCCCGGAGCCGCTGCACGCCCGCACCTGGCGTGCCGCCCGCACGGAGGACATCCAGTGGGCGCGGGAGTACCTCGTGCCGTGGGTGCTGCGCCGCGTCCGCCACCAGTCCTCCGGCGACTTCATCACCGCCAAGCGGCCCTCCGCCGAGCGCTGGAGCACCGATCCCGCGGCCTCGGAGCCGGGCTCGGTCGTGTCGGGCAACGCGACGCCGGAGGAGGTCGCCGAGGACATCGCGACCGCGGGCGTGCGGATCATCGACGACCGGGCCACGGATCCCCTGGCCTGATCCGCTCCCGGGAGGCGGCGGCTCGCCCCGCGCTCAGCCGAACAGCTCGGCCGGGTGGCCGAGGCGCCAGGCGAAGCCCGGGTCCTCGATCGACCCGTCGGCGACGAGGGGAAGCTCGTACGGGGTGCCGTTGACGTCGACGACGGCGGTCCCCACGCGCTCACCGTCGGCGACGGTCTCGAGCGGATCGAGGGCGACCGTGGTCGTCGTCGAGACCGCGCCCCACACCAGCACGGACCGCGCCTCCGCGGTCTCGGCCGTCGCCGTCTCCCCCCACGCGCTCGTGAGAGTGCCGTACTCCTGCCCCTCGACGGTCAGCGGGACGGTCCGGAAGCCCGCCTCGACGGTCGGGACGAGGGTCAGCACGTCCGCGGCGAGCTGCGGGTGCGTACGCGCGCCCACCACCACGCCGACCAGGGTGACCGGCCGGCCCTCGACGGTCGAGTCGAGCGAGAACAGCAGGCACGACCCCGCCTCGTCGGTCGTCCCCGTCTTGATCCCGTCCACTCCCGAGCGGCCGAGGAGCGAGTTGGTGTTGTCGACCTCGCCGACCCCCGGGATGACCGCGGTCGGCATCGCGACGATCGGAGCGAGCACCGGGTCCGCGATCAGCAGCTCGCCCAGGCGCACCATCTCGGCCGTCGTGCTGACCGTCGCCGGCGAGAGCCCGCTGGTGTCGGCGAGGGAGGTCCGCTCGAGCCCCTGCCCGTCGAGCCAGCCGCGCGCCGCGGCGAGGAAGGCGTCCTCCGAGCCGTACGCCCAGATCGCGAGCGACTTCGCGTAGTTGTTCGCGGACGGGAGCATCATGGCGGTCAGCGCCTCCCGCTCGGTCAGCTGCAGACCCGCGGTGACCGGAGCGTTCGAGCCGTTCTCGGCCAGGGTGTCGTTGTAGTACTGCACGTCCGCGCTCGTGAAGGTGATGGTCTCCCCGTCCGTCCCCGCCGCGATCGGCTTCGCCGCGAGGACGACGAGAGCGGTGACGACCTTGGCGATGCTCCCCGTCGGCACGGTTCCGGTGGAGCCGTAGCGGGCGAGCAGCCCGTCCTCCTCCGTCCCGTCGATGCCCACGGCCGCCACGGCGCCGGAGCCGTAGGCAGGCCAGGCCAGAGCGGGCGCGTCGACGGTGCTCGAGACGGGGTCCACCGCGACGGCGCTCGCCGTCGGCAGCTCCGCGGTCGCCGCGTTGGTCGCGTAGGCACCGCCTCCGCCGACCAGCACGGTCGCGGCGACGAGACCGGCGACGACCGCCCCGCGCCGTCGACGCGGTCGCGGCTCCGGCGCGGCGGGCTCCCCGAACAGGTCGAGGGCGTCGTCGGATCGGGTCGGGGAGGTCACCCCGTCATCGTACGGGCGAGCCTCTCACCCGTCCCGGACGCCGCCCCGTCGTCGGACGCGGCGGGTGACGCGCGGCACCGACCCCGATCCAGCGTCGGGAGCGTCAGCAGCAGGTCACCGCGGGGCCGCCGAGCGCCGGAGCCGGGCGGTCAGCGCCCGCGGGTCAGCGCCCACAGTGCGACGGCGCTCGCCGAGGCCACGTTGAGCGAGTCGACGCCGTGCAGCATCGGGATGGTGACGACGGTGTCCGAGGCGTCCAGCGCCGCGCGGCTGAGCCCGTCCCCCTCGGCGCCCAGGACGATCGCGACGCGCTCGGGGCGAGCCGCCGCGTACTCGTCGAGCGGCACCGCGTCCGGAGCGAGCGCCAGGGCGGCGACCGAGAACCCGGCCTCCTCCAGAGCGCGGCGAGCCGGTGCCCACTCGGGGGTGCGCGTCCACGGCACCTGCAGGACCGTTCCCATGCTCACCCGGACGCTGCGCCGGTACAGGGGGTCCGCGCACCGCGGCGTCACGAGCACCGCGTCCGCGCCCATGCCGGCCGCGGCGCGGAAGACGGCGCCGACGTTGGTGTGGTCGACCAGGTCCTCCAGGATCACGACGAGGCGCGCGCCCTCCAGCAGCTCGGCCATCGGCCGCAACGGCGGACGGTGCATCGAGGCGAGCGCTCCGCGGTGGAGGTGGAATCCGGTCAGCTCCTCGATCAGCGGATCCGGCGCCACGAAGACCGGCACCTCGGGGTGACGCTCGAGCACCCCGGCCGCGTCCGGCAGCCGCTTCTCCTGCACCAGGACCGAGCGGGGACGGTGCCCGGCGTCGAGCGCCCGCTCGATCACCTTGGCCGACTCGGCGATGTACAGACCGCCCTCCGGCTCCAGCACCCGCCGCAGCGCCACGTCGGTGAGGCGGTGGTAGTCGGCGAGGAGCGGGTGGTCGAGGTCGGTGATGTGCACGATCGGCATCCCGGCAATCTAGGGCACGGCGCGGACTAAACTCGTCGGGGGCCGCTCGAACGGCCCTCGAAGGAGGCGCGGATGGAGTCGAGTCCGACACCGGTCGCCGAGGGCCCCGAGGCGCTCGCGGTCGAGCAGGCCGTCGAACTCCTCAGCGGGCGCCGCATCGCCGCCGTCACCGGCGCGGGCATGAGCACCGACTCGGGCATCCCCGACTACCGCGGAGCCGGGGCACCGGTGCGCAGCCCGATGACCTACTCCCAGTTCGTCGCCGATCCCGACTACCGCCGCCGGTACTGGGCCGGCAGCCAGCTCGGCTGGCGCCGCTTCACCAGCACGCTCCCCAACGACGGCCACCGGGCCCTGGCCCGGCTCGAGGAGCGCGGCCTGCTCACGGGCGTCGTCACCCAGAACGTCGACGGCCTGCACGTCCGGGCCGGCTCGCGCCGCGTCGTGGATCTGCACGGCTCGGCGGACCGTGTGCGCTGCATGACCTGCGGCCAGTACTTCGCCCGCGACGCGGTGGCCGAGCGGATCGAGGCGCTCAACCCCTGGCTCGACGACCCCGACGTCTCCTCCCTCAACCCCGACGGCGACGCCGAGGTCCACGACGTCTCGGCGATGACCGTCCCCGAGTGCACGGTCTGCGGCGGGATCCTGAAGCCGGACATCGTCTTCTTCGGCGAGTTCATCCCGACCGAGCGGTTCGAGGAGGCGCGCGCCATCGTCGCGGGCGCCGACGCCCTGCTCGTGGCCGGCTCGTCGCTCGTGGTCAACTCCGGCATCCGCTTCCTCGAGATCGCCCGTCGCGCCCGGATGCCGATCGTGATCGTCAACCGCGGCACCACCAAGGGTGACTCGCGCGCGAGCATCAAGATCGACGGCGGCACCAGCGAGGTGCTCCGCGAGCTCGCCGAGCGCCTGCCCGCGCGCCGCACCGCCGCCCTCTGAGCTCCCGCCCGCTCCGCACCCGACCTCCCGAGAGGCCCCTGTGACCCAGCTCACCCTCGTCCGCCACGGCCAGACCGACTGGAACGCCGCCCGGCGCATCCAGGGCAGGAGCGACATCCCGCTCAACGCGACCGGGCGCGCCCAGGCGCGGGCGGCGGCGCGGCTGCTCGCCGAACGGCGCTTCGACGCGGTGGTCGCCAGTCCGCTGCAGCGCGCCTTCGACACCGGAGCGATCATTGCGCGCGGTCTCGGACTCGACGAGCCGCTGGCGGTGCCGGGCCTGGCCGAGCGCGCCTACGGCGAGGCGGAGGGGATGACCGGTCCCGAGCTCGCCGAGCGCTTCCCCGGAGGCATCGAGCGCGCGCCGATCCCCGGCTGCGAGACCCGCGCCGAGGTCGTCGAGCGGGCGACCGCCGCGCTGCTCGAGGTGGCCGAGCGCTTCCCCGACGCGTCCGTCGTCGTCGCCACGCACGGTGCGGTCATCGGCAGCCTGATCCGCGCGCTCAGCAGCGAGGACCTCCCCGTGCACGGCGTCTCGGTCGGCAACGGCTCCCGGCACGACTTCGCGATCGTCGACGGGGCACTGCGCATCGTCGGCGTCGACGACTCCGGCGACGTGGTCGTGGCGGACGTCGACCTCGACGACGTGCTCAGCCCGGCCCCGGGAGCCTGACGGCCCGCCTCCCGGAGGCGGTCCGATCGCCGGACCGCGTCAGCGCCGGCCGAGGTCCTGCAGGAGCCCGAAGAGCACCCGGGCGGAGTCGCGCCAGGAGAAGGCCGCGGCCCGCTCCCTCGCCCGGGCCGAGTGCGTCCGCCACACGGCGCCGTCCTCGAGCGACCGCACACCGTCCGCGATGCCCTTCGCGCTCGACGGGTCGACGTACACGGCGGCGTCCTGGGCGATCTCGCGGAAGATCGGGATGTCGCTCACCACGACCGGCGTCCCGAGCGCCATCGCCTCGACCAGCGGGATCCCGAAGCCCTCGTCCCTGCTCGCCGTCACGAGAGCGGTCGCCCGCGCGAGCACCGCGCGGTACTCCGCGTCCGGCGCCCCCTGGTGGAACACCAGCTTCGCGGTCGGCGCCAGGGCCCGGAGCGTCTCGACGGTCTCGTCGCTCGCTCGGCTCATCAGGTGCAGCTCGTAGTCGGGCAGCAGCCGCATCGCGCGCGCGAGCGTCTCGACGTTCTTGTAGGGCATGAACGAGCCCATGTAGACGAGCGAGCGCGCGGCCGACCGGTCGGGCAGCGATCCCGCCAGAGCAGCGCTCGCCTCGTCGGGCTCGGTCGCCGCGTTCGGGACGACGACCACCGGCCGGGTGGTGAGGCGGTGGGAGCGGATCAGGTCGCGGGTCGTCTCCGAGACGGTGACGACCGCGTCGGCGCGCTGGAGGAGCCTCCGCTGCGGCCACCAGGCGAGGTGGTAGAGCCGCCAGAGCGCGCGCACGGGAGCGGCCAGGTCGCGCGGCGGAGTGCGGTGGCGGTAGTAGATGAGGTCGTGCACGGTCAGGACGAGCCGGTAGCGGCGGCCGAGCGAGCCCATGGTCTGCATCGGCGAGAAGACCACGTCGGGCCGCAGCCGGTTCACCAGCAGCGCGACGAACGGCTCGAACGGGCTGGTCGGCCCGGTCACGCGCTCCCACGGGAGCGACGGGAGCATCGCGAGCTGGCGGCGGTCGCTGATCAGCATGGTCACGTCGTGCAGCTTCGCGAGCTCGCGGACGAGCTCCGCGGTGTAGCGGCTGATCCCGTCGTGCCGCTCGAGCCGGGTGTACCGGCAGTCGACGACGATCCTCATCGGTCGATCCCCTCCTCGAGGGCCGTCCGCAGCACGGCGGCGGCCTCGTCCGGCGTCTCGTAGTGGATCAGGTGGCCGACTCCGTCGATGACGTGCAGGCGGGCGTGCGGCAGCCTCTCGAGCAGGCGGTACTGCGCCGGGAGCGGAGTGATGTCGTCCTGCGCCGCGGCGATCAGCTGCGTCGGCACGCCGATCCGGGAGGCGTACTCGCCGACGTCGTGCGAGACGGAGGCGCGGAACGCCTCGAGGACCGTGTCGCGGGAGGCGAAGGCGCTGAAGTAGCGGTCGTGCTGGTCGTGCACGAAGCGTCGCAGCGCCGGCTCCTTCGTCTTCACCATCGCCAGGCTCATCACCCGCACGATCAGCGGGTCGCTGAGCAGGCGGTGTCCGAGGGGCCCCGGCAGGAGCGCGCCGAGCCGGTAGTAGAGGACGGCGAGCCTGGTCAGGACGCCGCGGGGACCCTGCAGGGCGGGCGCGCCGATCGGGTTGACCAGCACCAGGAGCGGAGCGGGCAGCCCGTCGGCGACAGCCGCGGCCGCGACGATCGAGCCGAAGGAGTGGCCGAGGACGGCCGCCTCGCCGCGGAGCCCCAGCGTGTCGAGGAAGGAGCCGAGCCAGGAGGCGTAGCCGTCCACGTCGTGCGGCAGGCGCGTCATCGGGGTCGAGGCGCCGAAGCCGGGCAGGTCGGGAGCGACGACCCGCACGTCCGCTCCCCCGGCGAGCAGACGGGCGACGACGGGCTCGAGGCCGTGGTGCTCGCCGCGGAACCCGTGCACCAGCACGAGGACGGTCGAGGCGTCCGGAGCGCCGTAGGTCCAGTAGGCGGTGCGGGATCCGGCGACGTCCACCGCGGCCTCGCGGACGGGGACACGGCCGAGATCGGAGGCGTAGGGGGAGGGAGTGGTCATCGCGTTCCTTATCGTAGGGAAAGCCCGTCGAAGATCTGGCCGCAACGCCTTGCGTGGCCTCGATCCGAGCCGGGAGCATGATCACGCGCTCGCAACACGGCGCACCGCCCACCCGTCTCGCGAGACGGTCATCCGCTCAGGCAGCAGCAGAAGGAGCACCGTGAGCTTCACGTCGCCGATCCAACTCCCCGGACTCGCCCTCGACCCCCAGTGGTACCGCCGGGCGGTGTTCTACGAGGTGATGATCCGGTCGTACTACGACTCCAACGGCGACGGCGCCGGCGACATCAACGGGCTCGCCTCCAAGCTCGACTACCTGCAGTGGCTCGGGATCGACGCCCTCTGGCTCCCGCCGTTCTACATGTCACCTCTGCGCGACGGCGGCTACGACGTCTCCGACTTCAAGGCGATCCTCCCCGAGTTCGGCACGATGGAGGACTTCCGCGACCTCGTCCGGAAGGCCCACGAGCGCAACATGCGCATCGTGATGGACTTCCCGCTCAACCACACCAGCGACCAGCACGAGTGGTTCCAGCAGTCCCGGTCCGACCCCGAGGGCCCCTACGGCGACTTCTACGTCTGGAACGACACCGACGACAAGTGGCCGGACATCCGCATCATCTTCGTCGACACCGAGGACTCGAACTGGGCCTTCGACGCCGAGCGCCGCCAGTTCTACTTCCACCGCTTCTTCTCGCACCAGCCGGACCTCAACTTCGAGAACCCCGCCGTGCACGAGGCGATCCACGACGTGGTCAAGTTCTGGCTCGACCTCGGCGTCGACGGCATCCGGCTCGACGCGATCCCCTACCTCTACGAGTCCGACGAGGGCAACGGAGAGGGCGAGCCGCCCACCCACGAGTTCATCAAGAACCTCCGCACCATGGTCGACCGCGACTACCCCGGCCGCATCCTGATCGCCGAGGCGAACCAGTGGCCGCGGGAGGTCGCCGCGTTCTTCGGCACGGAGGAGGAGCCCGAGTGCCACATGGCGTTCGACTTCCCGGTCATGCCGCGCATCTTCTACTCCCTCCGCGCGCAGACGGCGAACGAGCTGAAGAAGGTGCTCTCCGAGACGTTCGACATCCCCAGCGGCGCCGCCTGGGGCGTGTTCCTCCGCAACCACGACGAGCTCACGCTCGAGATGGTGTCCGAGGAGTACCGCCAGGCCATGTACGGCTGGTACGCCTACGACCCGCGGATGCGCTCCAACATCGGCATCCGCCGCAGGCTCGCGCCGCTTCTGGACAACTCGCGCGCCGAGCTCGAGCTGATCAACGCCCTGCTCTTCTCCCTCGCCGGCAGCCCGTTCCTGTACTACGGCGACGAGATCGGCATGGGCGACAACATCTGGCTCAACGACCGCGACGCGTCGCGCACGCCGATGCAGTGGACGCCCGACCGGAACGCCGGCTTCTCGGCCGCCGACCCCGGCAAGCTCGTGCAGCCGATCGTCCAGTCGCTCGTCTACCACTACAACCAGGTCAACGTGGAGGCGCAGCTGGCGCAGTCCCGCTCCCTGCTGCACTGGATGCGGAACGTCCTGCACGTGCGCCGCGGCCACCCGGCGTTCGGCCTCGGGTCGATGCGCGTCCTCGAGACGGACCACGAGTCGGTGCTCGCCTTCGTGCGGGACTACGCCGGCTCGGGCTCCGAGATGGGCGACCAGCCCGAGGAGGTGCTCTGCGTCTTCAGCTTCAACCACAACCCGGTCTCGGTCACGATCACCGACCCGGAGAACCCCGGATCGACGCTGAGCGACCTGTTCGGCGGCGGCCGCTTCCCCGGATTCTCGGACGACGGCACGCTGACGATGACGCTCGGCACGCAGGGCTTCTTCTGGCTCCACGTCGCCAAGGCGCACGAGGCCCGCTGACCCGGCAGCACGCCGAGGGGCCTCCGGCCGATGTCGGAGGCCCCCTTTAGGCTGTCGGCGTGAGCACCACCGGAACGACCGAGACGCAGACCGAGCCGATGCTGTTCGACGACGCCGAGCAGGAGCTCGTCCCCTCCGAAGGGGCGCGGTGGTTCGACCTGCTGGCCGTGTTCGACCTCGAGACCACCGGCATCGACGTCCGCACGAGCCGCATCGTCACCGCGCACGTCGGCGTGATCGACGCGGCGGGCGAGCCGATCGAGGGCACGACCTGGCTCGCCGATCCCGAGGTCGAGATCCCGGCCGGCGCCTCCGCCGTCCACGGGATCAGCACCGAGCACGCCCGCGCGCACGGCCGCCCCGCCGGCGAGGTCGTGGCCGAGATCTCCGAGGCGCTGCGCTCGCTCCTCGCCCGCGGCATCCCGGTCGTCGTCTACAACGCCCCCTACGACCTCTCGCTCCTCGCCCACGAGGCGCGCCGCTGGGGCGTGCCCGTGCTGCTCGACCCGAGCCCCGTCGTCGATCCGCTCGTGATCGACAAGGCGGTGGACCGCTACCGCAAGGGCAAGCGCACCCTGACCCTCGCCGCCGAGCACTACGGCGTCGCCCTCACCGAGGCGCACGACGCGGGCGCGGACGCGATCGCGGCGGGTCGGGTCGCCCAGGCGCTGGGCCGCGCCTTCGCCGACGAGCTCGGAGTCGGCGCGGAGGCCCTGCACGCGCTCCAGGTCGACTGGTGCCGCACCCAGGCCGAGTCCTTCCAGGAGTACATGCGCCGCGTCCGCGACGAGTCCTTCGTCGCCGACGGGGGCTGGCCGGTCCGCCACTGACCCCTCAGGTCAGCGTGCGCCCCTCGCGCAGGAGCGCCACGTACTCCGCGATCCGCCGCTCCCGCGTCGCCGCCCGCTTCAGCTGCGAGAGGCGGAAGAGGAACGCGAAGCGCTTCTGCCCGCCGACGGTCGCGAAGAAGGCCAGGGCCTGCGGATCCGCGTCGAGCGCCCGCTGGAAGTCGTCCGACACCTCCGCATCGCGCTGCCGGTAGGCCGCGTCCCAGCGCCCGTCGGCGCGTGCCCGCTCGACCTCGGCCAGCCCGCCCGGCAGCATCCGGCCCTCCGCCAGCAGCCGTGCGACGTGATCGCGGTTGACCTTGGACCACGGGCTAGCGCGACGCCGCGGGGTGAAGGCCTGGAGCTTGAACTGCTCGTCGAAGGCTCCCGCCTGACCGTCGATCCAGCCGTGGCAGAGCGCGATGTCGAGCGCCTCGGCGTAGGTGATCCCCGGATCGACGGCGGCCTTCTTCCGCAGCTTCAGCCGGACTCCGTCCGGGTCGGGCTCGCCGCGGAGGTAGGCGTCCCACTCTTCAGGAGTCGTGAACGGCAGGATCGGCTTGTCGGCGAAGGACACCATGCCGGGACGCTACCGCGCCGGCTCCCCGACGGCCACGGCCCGCCCGTCGGCGCAAGCCCTCGCTCCGCGGACCGCGGCGCTGTGGGATCGGGTGAGCACGTGTTCCCCCTCCCCCCTCTCGCAAGGAGAAGTCATGCCCACGATCCGCACGGTCACCGTCCTCGGCAGCGGAGTGCTCGGCTCCCAGATCGCCTTCCAGTCGGCCTTCCACGGCTTCGCCGTCACCGTCTACGACCTCTCCGACGACGTCCTCGAGTCGGCGCGCGAGCGGCTCCGCGGTCTCGCGGGCGTCTACGAGTCGGTGCCCGGCGGCGTCGCCGGCGGACCGCAGGAGGCGCTCGACTCCCTCCGCCTCACCTCCGACCTCGCGGAGGCTGTCGCCGACGCCGACCTCGTGATCGAGGCTGTCCCCGAGGACCTGGGCCTGAAGCAGGAGCTGTACGGCCGCCTGGGTGCGCTCGCTCCCGAGCGCACGGTCTTCGCGACCAACTCGTCCACGCTGCTCCCCAGCGACCTGAAGGCCTCAACCGGCCGACCCGACCGGTTCCTCGCGCTGCACTACGCCAACCACGTCTGGGCGCAGAACACGGCCGAGATCATGGGGACGACGGACACGGACCCCGCCGTGGTCGACGCCATCGTGGAGTTCGCCGTCTCCAGCGGCCTCGAGCCCATCAGGCTGCAGAAGGAGAAGGCCGGCTACGTCCTGAACTCGCTGCTGGTGCCGCTCCTCAACGCCGCGTCGGGGCTGCTCATGGGCGGCTACGCCGACTACGAGACCATCGACAAGACCTGGAGGATCGGCACCGGCGCCCCGCTCGGACCCTTCCAGATCTTCGACGTCGTCGGTCTGCGGACCGCCTACAACATCGCCGCCGCGGCCCCGGACGAGGCCTCCCAGGCGTTCGCCGCCCACCTGAAGACGGAATACCTCGATCGCGGCCGCCTCGGAACGGCCACCGGAGAGGGCTTCTACCGCTACTGAGGACCGCCCCGCGGGAACGACGAAGGGCCCCCGACCGTGAGGTCGAGGGCCCTTCGAGGAGTGCTACTTGCCGAAGTTCTTGTAGCGGCTGTTGAACTTCTCGACGCGGCCGGCCGAGTCCATGATGCGCTGCTTGCCCGTGTAGAACGGGTGCGAGGCGGAGGAGATCTCGACGTCGATGACGGGGTAGGTCACGCCGTCGAGCTCGATCGTCTTGCTGCTCTTCGCGGTCGAGCGGGTGAGGAAGGTCTCACCGGACGCGAGGTCGCGGAAGACGATCGCGGAGTACTCGGGGTGGATGTCGGTCTTCATGGTCGTGTCCTGTCGTCGATGGTCCTGAACCGCACCTGTCGTCGACGGGAACGGGTGGATGAGGGCGGGCGCACCGCGAACGGGCCCGAACCAGCTACCGAGAATACCAGACCGAAAGCGCGCGCAGAAGTCGCGCCGCGCCCGGACCCCGGAGCCGGGGTCAGCCGCGGGCGCGGGCCGAGAAGCGCCCGTTCTCGCGGGTGAGAGCGATGTCGAGCCCGAAGGTCTCGGCGAGCGTCGCCTCGGTCAGGGACTCGGCCAGCGGGCCCGCCGCCACCACCGCTCCGTCGCGGAGGAGCAGGGCGTGGGTGAAGCCGTCGGGGATCTCCTCGACGTGGTGGGTCACCATCACGATCGCGGGCGACGCCGGGTCCTTCGCGAAGCCGCCCAGCAGCTGGACGAGCTCCTCGCGGGCGCCGAGGTCGAGGCTCGCGGCCGGCTCGTCGAGCAGGAGCAGCTCGGGGTCGGTCATGATCGCGCGGGCGATCTGGACGCGCTTCTGCTCGCCGTCCGAGAGCGTCCCGAAGGTGCGCTCGGCGAGGTGCTCGAGCTTCCACTCGGACAGCACGCGGCGGGCGCGGCGCTCGTCGATCGCGTCGTAGCCCTCGTTCCAGCGGCCGGTGACGGCGTAGGCGGCGGTCATCACGACGTCGAGCACGCTCTCGCCGGCCGGGAGGCGGCGCGCCATCGCGGTCGAGGCGTAGCCGATGCGCGGGCGCAGCTCGAACACGTCGACCCGGCCGAGGGTCTCCTCGAGCAGGTGCGCGGCACCGGTCGAGGGGTAGTTCTGCGCGGCGGCGATCTGCAGGATCGAGGTCTTGCCCGCCCCGTTGGGGCCGAGGATCACCCAGCGCTCGTCCTCGGCCACGTCCCACGACACGTGGTCGAGGATCCGCTTGCCGTTCCGGACGAAGGACACATCGACGAACGAGACAACGCTGGGCATGGGAGCCATTCTAAAGGAGGCGGCCGGGAGGCTCAGACGAGCGAGTCGTAGATCGCCCGGGTGTCCCGCGCGATCTGCGTCCAGCTGAAGTGGCTCTGCGCGCGCTCGCGGCCCGCGGCGCCCATCCGCTTCGCCGTCTCCGGGTCGGCGACGACCTCGGCGAGGGCGGCGGCCAGGTCGGCGACGTAGCGCTCCGGGTCCACGGGGGTGCCGGTGCCGTCGGTGACCTGCTCGATCGGGACGAGACGGCCGGTCACGCCGTCGTCGACGACCTCCGGTATGCCGCCGGTCGCCGTCCCGACGACCGCCGCACCGCAGGCCATCGCCTCGAGGTTGACGATGCCGAGGGGCTCGTAGATCGAGGGGCAGACGAACGTGGTCGCGTTCGTCAGGACCGCGGAGAGCTGGTGGCGCGGCAGATGCCGGTCGATCCAGACGACGCCGGTGCGCTCCTCCTGGAGGCTGCGGACGAGGGAGGTGACCTCGGCCATGATCTCGGGGGTGTCGGGGGCGCCCGCGCAGAGCACGAGCTGCACCTCGGGAGGCAGGGTCGCGGCGGCGCGGAGCAGGTAGGGCAGGCCCTTCTGCCGGGTGATGCGGCCGACGAAGACCACGGAGGGGCGCGAGGGGTCGATGCCCAGCTCGGCGAGGACGGCCTCGTCCTCGACCGGGTGCCAGGCGTCGAGGTCGATGCCGTTGTAGACCACGTGGACCTTCGCCGGGTCCAGGGCCGGGTAGGAGCGGAGGATGTCCTCGCGCATGCCGCCGGACACCGCGATCACGGCGTCGGCGTTCTCGTACGCCTCCCGCTCGATCCAGCTCGAGACGCGGTAGCCGCCGCCGAGCTGCTCGGCCTTCCACGGACGCAGCGGCTCGAGGCTGTGCGCCGAGACCACGTGCGGGATGCCGTGCAGGAGCTGGGCGAGACGCCCCGCGTCGTTGGCGTACCAGGTGTGGGAGTGGACCAGGTCGGCCCCCGCCGCGTCCTGCGCGATCTGCAGGTCGACCCCGAGGGTCTGCAGCGCGCCGTTCGCCTCGGCGAGCTCCGCGGGGACGGAGTACGCGAACGTGCCCTCCTCCTCGCGCGGCGCGCCGAAGCAGCGCACCACGACCTCCAGGTCGCTGCGCAGCGCCTTGGTGAGCTCGGCCACGTGGACACCGGCTCCCCCGTACACCTCGGGCGGGTATTCCTTGGTCAGCAGATCGACTCGCACCCCCGAACCGTAGTACAGGGCGCTCCCCCGGCGACAGCCGGGGTCCACGGGGAAGCCCGAGCCCCTACTGTGGTGCCATGCAGTCAAAGAAGATCTTCGGCATCGTCCTCGCCGGCGGCGAGGGAAAGCGCCTCATGCCCCTCACGGCGGACCGGGCCAAGCCCGCGGTGCCGTTCGGCGGGCAGTACCGGCTGATCGACTTCGCGCTGTCCAACCTGATCAACTCCGGTCTCACCCAGATCGTCGTGCTGACGCAGTACAAGTCGCACTCGCTCGACCGCCACGTCTCGCAGACCTGGCGCCTCTCCGGGCTCCTGAACTCCTACGTCGCCTCGGTCCCCGCGCAGCAGCGCCTGGGCAAGCGCTGGTTCAGCGGCTCGGCCGACGCGATCCTGCAGAGCCTCAACCTGATCCGCGACGAGAAGCCCGACATCGTCGTCGTGGTCGGCGCCGACCACGTCTACCGGATGGACTTCTCGCAGATGATCGACGCGCACATCGCGTCCGGTGCGAAGGCGACCGTCGCGGCCATCCGCCAGCCGATCGAGCTCGCGGACCAGTTCGGCGTCATCCAGCTCGCCGGTGACGAGGCGGGCGACGGCATCGTCCCGACGATGATCTCCGAGTTCCTCGAGAAGCCCAAGGACGCCGTCGGCCTGGCCGACTCCCCGCACGAGGTCCTCGCCTCCATGGGCAACTACGTCTTCGACGCGGACGCCCTGATCGACGCGGTCATCCGCGACGGCGAGTCCTCCACGTCGGACCACGACATGGGCGGCGACATCATCCCGGACTTCGTCGCGCGCGGCGAGGCCGGCGTCTACGACCTCAAGCTCAACGACGTCCCCGGCTCGACCGACCGCGACCGCTACTACTGGCGGGACGTCGGCACCATCGACTCCTTCTTCGAGGCCCACCAGGACCTCATCTCGGCGCTGCCGGTCTTCAACCTCTACAACCAGCAGTGGCCGATCTTCTCGTCGCAGCTGAACTCCCCTCCGGCCAAGATCGTCCGCGACGGCAAGGGCAACATGGGATCGACGGTCGACTCGGTCGTCTCGCTCGGTACCGTGATCTCGGGCGCGCACATCGAGCGCAGCGTCGTCGGGCCCTGGACGGTCATCGAGTCGAACGCGACGGTCACCGACTCGGTGGTCTTCGACAAGGTCCGCATCGGCCCGGACGCGCTGGTCGTCCGCGCTATCCTCGACAAGGACGTCGTCGTCGAGCCCGGTGCTCGAGTCGGCGTGGACCACGACCGCGATCGCGAGCGCGGGTTCACCGTCACCGAGTCGGGCATCACCGTCGTCGGCAAGGGCGTCGTCGTCCACCCGTAGCACCCCCGCGGGTCGAGCTCTGCGCCCCGGCGCGCCCACCCGACCGATCGGACCGGCCCATGAGTGAGCGTCCTGCGACGCCTGCCCGCTTCCTCGTCGTCCTCGACGCGGACTCCACCCTCCTCCAGGACGAGGTGATCGAGCTCCTCGCGGTGCACGCCGGCTCCGAGGAGCGCGTCGCCGCCGTCACGGAGCGGGCGATGCGCGGCGAGCTCGACTTCGGCGAGAGCCTCCGCGAGCGGGTCGCCACTCTCGCCGGGGTCCCGGAGTCGGTGCTCCCCGGTGTGAGCTCGGGCGTCCGCGTCACACCCGGCGCCGCCGAGCTCGTGGCCGGCGTCCACGCCGCCGGCGGCCGCATCGGTGTGGTGTCCGGAGGGTTCCACGAGGTCCTCGACCCGGTCGCCGGTGCGCTCGGCCTCGACTTCGTCCGGGCCAACCGCCTCTGCTGCGGGGGCGGCCTGCTGACCGGAGCGGTCGACGGGGCGGTCATCGACGCCGCGGCCAAGGCGGAGGCGCTCCGCGAGTGGGCGGCGGTCTCGGGCGTCCCGCCGCAGCGCACGATCGCCGTCGGCGATGGTGCGAACGACCTGGAGATGATGGCGGTCGCCTCCCTCGCGGTCGCCTTCAACGCCAAGCCCCTGGTGCGCGAGCGCGCCGACCTCGTCGTCGGCGGCCTCGACCTGTCGCAGCTGCTGCCTGTCCTCGGCCTCCGCGGCTGAGGCCCGCCTCCCCCGGCCTCAGGAAGGTCAGCGGCCCGCGATCGCGACGAGTCCGGCGCAGCCGAGCGCCAGCGCCCAGCTGACGAGCGAGCCCACCAGGAAGTACTCCGCCTTCTCGCCGCTGCCGCCGTCGCGGGAGATCTCGGGGAAGCGCACGATCCCCTTGGCCGCGAGCACAGCACCGGCGAGGCCGATCGCTCCGGCGAGCGTGAGACCGGCGATCAGCAGCCGCTCCAGCGGTCCGATCGTGCGCCCGCCCTGGAGGTCCGGCAGGCGGGCGTCGGCCGGCTCCCGCCGCGCGAACCGCTCGCTCCAGCGCGGACGCGGCGCGGGCTCGGCCTGCGGGAGCTCGCGGAACAGCGCCGCCCGCACGATCACGTTGCCGCTCTCCAGCAGGAAGAGCCCGGCTCCGACCGCCAGAGCGAGCTGCTCGATCGGAGGGAGCGTGCTCGCGACGGTGGTCGGCGCGAGCGGCCCCGTCGGGACGCCGACTGCGCGGTCGACAGCGGTCAGCACCAGGACCGCCGCGACGAGGGCGACGGCCGGACGCAGACCCCCTGGCGGCCGCGCGTTCTCGACGGTCGTGGTCGTCAGCAGCCAGGCTCCGGCCAGGACGACGACGATCGCCGCACCGAGCGGCGGGACTCCGACGAGGAGCGCTGCGGTCACGGCTGCGGCGGCGAGCACGGGGATCGCGAGGAGGGCCGCACGGCGGCGGAGGTGCGTGCGCGCGAGGTCGCCGAGGCCGATCACGGCGAGCAGCAGCACCGTCAGCACGTCTCCTCCAGCAGGCGCGCGCCGGCGAGGAGCGCGCCCGCTCCCGCGCGCCGCAGCGCCTGCGAGACGGCGGGCTGCGAGATCGACTCCTGCTCGCCCAGCTCCTTCTGCGACGCTCCGCGCAGGCTCCCCAGCACGAGTCGGCGATCGCGCGCGCTGAGCGCTCCGACCAGCGCGTCGCGGGAGAGGAGGTAGGCGTTGACGGCCGCCTCGCCGGAGTCCCCGTCGGCGTCCCCGGCGACGAACCATCCGCGGGCCGTGGGCACGGCACCGTCCTCGAGCGCGTGGGCGCGATCGATGGCCTCGCGCGCGCGCCACCAGCCGGACCCGTCCTCGAGGTCCCCCGCGATCCCCGACCCGACCACCCGCACCTCGCCCAGGCCGATGCCCGCGCGGCAGTCGACGCCGGCCGGGAGCGAGAGGCGCGCCTGCAGCGTCGCCCGGAGTGCGGCGTGGACGGAGGGGTAGATCGCCTGGAACTCGTCGCCGACCGTCGGGTGCAGGGGCTGGATCGCCGGGACCGCGGCCTCCACCTCGGCGAAGCCCCGCTCGATCTCGCGCTGAGCACCCGCGCGGTCGACGAGGGAGCGGGAGGTCACCAGGTCCAGGAGCACGGCGACGACATCGGAGGAGGTCATCGCATAAGCCTAGAGCTTATATCCGTCGGATATAAGCCCAGGGCTTATCGGTCAGTGGCCCATCCCGAGGCCGCCGTCGACCGGGATCACGGCACCCGAGATGTACGCGGCCTCGTCGCCGGCCAGCCAGCGCGTGACCTTCGCGACCTCGGCAGCGGTGCCGTAGCGGGCGAGCGGGATGCTCTTCCGGTACTCCGCCTGCTGCTCCGGCGAGAGCTCCGCGGTCATGTCGGTCTCGATGAAGCCGGGAGCGACGACGTTGGCGGTGATGTTGCGGGCGCCGAGCTCGCGGGTCAGCGAGCGGGCGAAGCCCACGAGGGCGGCCTTCGACGAGGAGTAGTTGATCTGGCCCGGCGACCCGTAGAGGCCGACCACGCTGGAGATGAGGACGACGCGACCGAAGCGCTGCTTGAGCATCCCCTTCGATGCGCGCTTGACGACGCGGAACGCCCCGGTGAGGTTCGTGTCGACGACGGACGTGAAGTCCTCCTCCGTCATGCGCAGCAGCAGGGTGTCGCGGGTGATGCCCGCGTTCGCCACCAGGATCTCGACCGGGCCCAGCTCCGCCTCGACCTGCGTGAACGCGGCGTCGACGGAGGCGGCGTCGGTCACGTCCGCGACGACGGTGAGAGAGCCCTCCGGACCGGATCCCGAGCGCGCGGTCACGGCGACCCGGTGACCGGCGGCCACGAACTCCTGGGCGATGGCGAAGCCGATCCCCCGGTTGCCCCCGGTGACGAGGACGGTGCGCGGCGTGGTCATGGTGTCCCTCCTGCCGGCGCTCGTGCGGCGCCGGGCGACCCGTACATCCTAGAGGCGCGTCGCGCAACAGATTCCGGGATGAGGCCCTCCCGGCCTGCACCCGCCCGCCGCGACGTAGGCTTGCAGGGCTGTGAAACCACGCGAGACACTCACCTCCCTACCGCCGTCGCCGAGCGCCGAGCGGCGCTCCCGCGCGATCAAGTACTCGGTCGCCATGGGCATCAGGATGCTCTGCGTCATCTGCCTGCTCTTCGCCCACGGCTGGTGGCTGCTGTTCTTCGCCATCGGCGCCGTGGTCCTGCCCTACTTCGCCGTCGTGCTGGCCAACGTCGGCAGTGCGGGCGAGCGCGGCAACGTCGAGCGGCCGGGTGCGATCGTCCTCTCCCGGCCGGTCCCGCCGCCCCCCGCCCCCGACTCCGAGGCGCCGACCGGCCCCGAGGGCGGCGACCCGCGGGGAGACCGGACGTGATCCCGCTCGGCCGGGTCCCCGACGCGCACGCCTGCTCCCGAGCGGGCTGCCCGCGGACGGCGACGTTCGCGATCGAGTGGCGGAACCCGAGGATCCACGCGGAGGACCGTCGGAAGACCTGGCTGGCCTGCGGCGAGCACCTGGAGTTCCTGCGCGAGTTCCTCCTCGCCCGCGACTTCCCGCTCGAGGTGAAGCCGCTCTACACGGTCGATCGCGGAGCGGAACGATGAGCGGCGACGCGCCCCGTCCCTCCTGGCGCTTCGTCTTCTCGCGACGCTGGTTCGGCTACCTCGCTCTCGCGATCGTCTTCGCCGTCGCCTGCGTGCTGCTCTCGCGCTGGCAGGTCGCGCGGCTCGACCAGGCCGCCTCGACCAACCGGCTGGTCACCGCGAACTGGACCGCCGACCCGGTGGCGCTCGACGGGCTGCTCCCCGCCGACTCCACGTGGGACGACGCGCTCGAGTACCGCCCGGTCGAGGTCACCGGCGTCTACGAGACGCAGGGGCAGACCCTCGTCCGCAACCGGCCCTACAACGGCAACCCCGGCTTCGAGATCCTGACGCCGCTGCGGCTCGACGACGGCAGCGTGTTCGTCGTCGACCGCGGCTGGGTCCCCGTCGGCTCGACCCAGGACTCCCCCGACGCGATCCCCGCGCCGCCCGAGGGGGAGGTGACCGTCGTCGCCCGCCTCAAGCCCGCGGAGGGACGGATCGACGGACGCTCCGCACCGGCCGGCCAGATCGCCACGATCCAGCTCGACGACCTGTCGACGCAGCTGGACGAGCCCCTGCGGACCTCGGCGTACGGCCTGCTGGTCGCCGAGGCGCCGGCGCCGGTCGACGCTCCCCCGCTGGCCGCGATCAAGCCGGTCGCCGACGAGGGCCTGCACATCAGCTACGCCATCCAGTGGGTGCTGTTCGCCGTCATGGGCTTCGGCGGGCTCGGCTGGGCGATCCGCCACGAGTACCGCATCCGCAACGCCGACGACCCCGAGGTCGTCGCGGCCGAGGAGCGGCGCGAGGAGCGCCGCCGACGCCGCGGCCGCAGCGACTCCGAGGTCGAGGACGAGCTGCTCGACGCCCGCTAGGCGAGCGTGATCAGGTCGAGGTAGTCGGCCGCCCAGTGGTCCTCGGTGCCCTCCGGCATGATCAGGACGCGCTCGGGGTTCAGCGCCTCGACGGCTCCCTCGTCGTGGCTGACCAGGACGACCGCGCCCTCGTAGTGCGCGAGCGCGTCGAGGATCTCCTCGCGGCTCGCGGGGTCGAGGTTGTTGGTGGGCTCGTCGAGCAGGAGCACGTTCGCGCCCGAGACCACGATCATCGCCAGGGCGAGACGGGTCTTCTCCCCGCCGGAGAGGACCCCGGCCGGCTTGTGCGAGTCGTCGCCGGTGAACAGGAACGAGCCCAGGACCCGGCGGGCCTCGGTCTCGGTGAGGTTCGGGCTGGAGGAGACCATGTTCTCGAGCACCGAGCGCTTGACGTCGATCGTCTCGTGCTCCTGCGCGTAGTAGCCGATCCGGAGGCCGTGCCCGGCCTCGATCACTCCGGTGTCGGGCTGGTCGACACCGCCCAGGATGCGCAGGAGCGTCGTCTTGCCCGCTCCGTTGAGCCCCAGGATGACGACCTTGGAGCCGCGGTCGATCGCGAGGTCGACGGCGGTGAAGATCTCGAGCGAGCCGTAGCTCTTCGACAGGTTCTGAGCCTGCAGAGGGGTGCGACCGCAGGCGGACGGGGTCGGGAACCGGAGCTTCGCGACGCGGTCGACCGCGCGGACCTCCTCGAGCCCGCTGAGCATGCGCTCGGCACGCGCGACCATCTGGTGCGCCGCTGCGGCCTTCGAGGCCTTCGCGCCGAACTTCGCGGCCTGCAGCTGGAGGGCGCCGGCCTTCTTCTCGACGTTGACCCGCTCCTTCTTGCGGCGCTCCTCGTCGGCGGCGCGCTGGCGCTGGTAGTTCTTCCAGTTCATGTTGTAGACGTCGATGACCTGGCGGTTGGCGTCGAGGTAGAAGACGCGGTTCACGGTCTCGCCGACCAGCTCGATGTCGTGGCTGATCACGATGAAGCCGCCGCGGTAGTTCTTGAGGAACTCGCGGAGCCAGACGACGGAGTCGGCGTCGAGGTGGTTCGTCGGCTCGTCGAGGATCAGCGTGCTCGCGTCGGAGAAGAGGATGCGCGCGAGCTCGATGCGGCGCCGCTGGCCACCGGAGAGCGTCTTGAGCGGCTGGTCGAGGATCCGGTCGGGGAGGTTGAGGTTGCTCGCGATCGACGCGGCCTCCGCCTCAGCCGCGTATCCGCCCAGGGAGAGGAAGCGATCCGTGAGGTTGCCGTACTTCTTCATGCCGGCCTCGCTCACGGAGGTGTCGCTGCTCGACATCGCGACCGTCGCCTCCTGCATGCCGAGCACCAGCTGCCCCAGCCCGCGGGCGTCGAGGATGCGGGTGCGCGCGAGCTCCTCCGGGTCGCCGGAGCGCGGGTCCTGAGGGAGGTAGCCGATCTCGCCGCCGCGGTCGACCGTGCCCTTCGAGGCGATGAGGTCGCCCGCGAGGACCTTGGTCAGCGTCGTCTTCCCCGCCCCGTTGCGGCCGACGAGGCCGACCTTGTCGCCGTCGCCCACCCGGAAGGAGACGTTCTCCATCAGGAGTCGGGCGCCGACTCGGAGTTCGAGGTCGTGCACGCTGAGCACAGTGCTGTCCGTTCCCGCCAAGAAATGGCGTTCGGTTCGGGAGGAGTGGGGCAAGGGGCCGCGATGCGGCAGCCCCCTAGTATATTTCCTGAGCCGCGGGGCGGATCCACGTCCGCTCACCGCGGACGCGCTCGCTCCTCGCTCTCGGGCGACCAGGACTCTCGGAGATCACCCATGTCCCCTTCCTCTTCCGCCCTCCCGCGCCCGGTCCTCGCCGACCGGCTCGTCACCCGCTCCGTCGCGACCGACGCCCTGCTGGTGCTCGCGGGTGCAGGTCTCACCGCAGCGATGGCGCAGCTGTTCATCCCGATGTGGCCGGTCCCCTTCACGGGCCAGACCTTCGCGGTCCTCCTGGTCGGCACGACGCTCGGCGCACTCCGCGGCGCGCTCTCCATGCTCGTGTACGCGCTCGTCGGCGCTCTCGGCGCCCCGGTCTTCACCGAGGGCTCGCACGGCTGGGCGGTCCTCGCGGGTCCCACCGGCGGCTACATCGTCGGCTTCGTCCTCGCGTCGATCGTCACCGGGTGGCTCGCCCAGCGGCAGTGGGACCGTCGCGTCCTCGGCACGCTGGTGACCTTCCTCGCCGGCACCGCCACCATCTACCTCGTCGGCCTGCCCTGGCTGGCCGCCGCCCTCGCCTCGCTGGGGCTGCCCGCCGACCTCGGCTCCGTCCTCTCCGCGGGACTCGTGCCCTTCCTGGTCGGCGACGCGCTCAAGGCGCTGGTCGCCGCCGCGCTGCTCCCCACCACCTGGGCGATGCTCTCGCGCCGCTCGCGCTGAGCGGTCGCACGGACGCCGAAGGGCCGGGAGGACGATTCCTCCCGGCCCTTCGGGCGTCCGGCAGAGGTCGAGCCGCCCGGTCCTCCTGCTCGACCTCGGTGGGCACCTCCACCGACTCGACCGGCGGGGGCGACGACGGCCCCGGACTCCGGAGCCGTCCCGCGCGGCCGTTCCGACTCCACGACGGACTGCGACAGGCTGAAGACGACAGGAACGCCGAAGGGCCGGGAGGACGACTCCTCCCGGCCCTTCGGCGTCGGTGTGCAGCGGCTAGATCGAGAAGCCGAGTGCGCGCATCATGTCGCGCCCGTCCTCGGTGATCCGGTCGGGACCCCACGGCGGCATCCAGACCCAGTTGATCCGGAACGCCTCGACGATGCCGTCGAGCGACTCGGCGGTCTGCTCCTCGAGCACGTCGGTCAGCGGGCAGCCCGCCGAGGTGAGGGTCATGTGGATGACGAGGGCGTCGTTCTCGTCGTCCCAGCCCAGATCGTAGATGAGTCCCAGGTCGACCACGTTGACCCCGAGCTCGGGATCCATCACGTCCTTGAGGGCCTCCTCGACCTGGTCGAAGAGCTTCGGCTCGAGAGTGGTGACCGCCATGATCAGACCGTCGCCGAGGTCAGGAAGCGGTCGTAGCCCTCGTCCTCGAGCCGGGTGGCGAGCTCCTTGCCGCCCTGCTCGGCGACGCGGCCGGCGACGAAGACGTGGACGAAGTCGGGCTGGATGTAGCGCAGGATCCGCGTGTAGTGCGTGATCAGCAGCACGCCGAGACCGGTGCTCTGGTGGGCGCGGTTGACGCCCTCCGACACGATCTTGAGCGCGTCGACGTCCAGGCCGGAGTCGGTCTCGTCGAGGACGGCGAACTGCGGGGCGAGCAGCTCGAGCTGGAGGATCTCGTTGCGCTTCTTCTCACCTCCCGAGAAGCCCTCGTTGACGTTGCGCGCCGCGAAGGACGAGTCCATGCGGAGGTTCGCCATCGCCGACTTGACGTCCTTCGTCCACGTGCGGATCGCGGGCGCCTCGCCGGCGATCGCGGTCTTGGCGGTGCGGAGGAAGTTGGTGTTGGTCACACCGGGGATCTCGACCGGGTACTGCATGGCGAGGAAGAGGCCCGCGCGGGCGCGCTCGTCGACGGACATGTCGAGGACCTCGACGCCGTCGAGGGTGATCGAGCCGCCGTCGACGTGGTACTTCGGGTGTCCCGCGATCGTGTACGCGAGGGTGGACTTGCCGGACCCGTTGGGGCCCATGATCGCGTGGATCTCACCCTGGTTGATGGTGAGATCGACACCGCGGAGGATCTGCTTGGTCCCCTGCTCGGTCTCGACACTGACGTGGAGATCGCTGATCTGGAGAACGGACATTCAGACTTCCTTCGTGACGGTCGGGTCGATGTAGACGTCGCCGTCGATGATCTCGACGACGAAGACGGGGACCGGCTCGTAGGCCGGGAGGTTCAGGGGGGTGCCGGTGCGGAGGGAGAACTGGGAGCCGTGCGCCCAGCACTCTAGGCTGTCGCCCTCGACGAAGCCCTCGGAGAGCGAGATCTCGCCGTGGGTGCAGGTGTCGCCGATGGCGTGGATCTCGCCGGCGGAGTCCTGCACGACCGCGATCGCGACTCCGTCGACCTCGACCCGCATGGCCTGGTTGGGGATCAGCTCGGAGACCGAGCAGATCATCGCGGCGTTGCTCATGCGGGGACCGCCGCTCCGCGGGAGGAGCCGGTCTGGCCGGCGCTGCCGGCGAGCTCCGCCTCGATCGCGAGCTGCAGGCGGTCCTCGAGCTCGGCGACCTTGATCTGCTGCACGATCTCGCTGAGGAACCCGCGCACGACCAGGCGTCGCGCCTCGTCCTCACGGATGCCGCGGGACTGCAGGTAGAAGAGCTGCTCGTCGTCGAAGCGGCCGGTCGCCGAGGCGTGCCCCGCTCCGGCGATGTCACCGGTCTCGATCTCGAGGTTCGGGATGGAGTCGGCGCGCGTGCCGTCCGAGAGGACGAGGTTGCGGTTCTGCTCGTAGCTGTCGGTGCCGGTGGCGCTGTTGCGGATCAGGACGTCGCCGATCCAGACGGTGCGCGCGCCCTCGCCCTGCAGCGCGCCCTTGTAGGTCACGCGGCTGCGGGTGTCGGGGGCGTCGTGGTCGACGTACACCTGCTGCTCGAGGTGCTGGCCGCCGTCGGCGAAGTACAGGCCGAAGAGCTCGCCGTCCGCTCCGCGCTCGACGAGGTGCGCCGAGGGGTTCACCCGGACGATGGAGCCGCCGAGGGTGACCACGATGTGCTTCACCTTCGCGTCGCGTCCGACCCGCACGAAGTGGTTGGCCAGGTGCCGGGCGTCGTCCGCCCACTCCTGCACGGTGACGACGGTGAGCTGCGCGCCCTCGCCGACGAGGATCTCCACGTTCTCCGCGAGGGAGGCCTCCCCCTCGTTCTGCAGCACGACGACGGCGCGGGCGTAGGGCGCCGCCTCGATGATCGTGTGCGCGGCGCGGGGTGCGGAGCCGAGGCCCGAGCGGACGAGGGTGGCGACCTTCTCGTCCTCTCCCGTCACGCGGACGGCGAGGGCCTTCTCGAAGCTCGACCAGGCGTTCGCGGCGGCGCGGTCCTCGGGGAGGCCGGCGGTGCCGATCCGCTGGTCGTCGCGGCCGACCCACGAGACGTCGACACCGTCCACCGCCGCGTGCTCGAGGGGGGCGGGCGAGCCGTCGAGCGCGCCGTCGATCAGATCGCCGAGGCGGGCGACGGGCGTCAGCTTCCAGGCGATCTCGCGGCCGGTGACGGCCTCGAAGGCCTCGACGTCGGCCGACGCGAAGCGCTCGGAGCGCGTCTGCACGGGCGTGAACGCCCCGTCGGAGTGGGCGCTGATGCCCAGGCGCTCAGCGGCGGCCGCGCCGTCGATCTCGGGGGTCGCGGCGCTCGTGGGGACCGTCATCTGGCGGTGGTTCCTTTCGATGGGTGCGGGGTGCCCCGTCCGGGCGCCCCTTCGAGGGGGGAGGCGGGCGTCAACCGACGCTGCCCTCCATCCCCATCTCGATGAGCTTGTTCAGCTCGAGGGCGTACTCCATGGGCAGCTCGCGCGCGATCGGCTCGATGAAGCCGCGGACGATCATGGCCATCGCCTCGTCCTCCGGCAGGCCGCGCGACATCAGGTAGAAGAGCTGCTCCTCGCTGACCTTCGACACCGTCGCCTCGTGGCCGAGCTGAACGTCGTCGACGCGGATGTCGATCGCCGGGTAGGTGTCGGAGCGCGAGATGGTGTCGACCAGGAGCGCGTCACAGCGCACGGTGTTCGCCGAGTGGTGCGCGTTCGCGTCCACCCGGACCTCGCCTCGGTATCCGGCGCGACCGCCGCCGCGGGCGATCGACTTCGAGACGATCGACGACTGCGTGTACGGCGCCATGTGGACCATCTTCGCGCCGGCGTCCTGGTGCTGGCCCGGGCCCGCGAACGCGACGGAGAGGGTCTCGCCCTTGGCGTGCTCGCCGACCAGGAAGATCGACGGGTACTTCATCGTGACCTTGGAGCCGATGTTGCCGTCGATCCACTCCATCGTCGCGCCCTCGTGCGCGATCGCGCGCTTGGTGACGAGGTTGTAGACGTTGTTCGACCAGTTCTGGATCGTCGTGTAGCGCACGCGGGCGTTCTTCTTCACGATGATCTCGACCACGGCCGAGTGCAGCGAGTCCGACTTGTAGATCGGAGCCGTGCAGCCCTCGATGTAGTGGACGTAGCTGTCCTCGTCCGCGATGATCAGGGTCCGCTCGAACTGGCCCATGTTCTCGGTGTTGATCCGGAAGTAGGCCTGCAGCGGGATGTCGACGTGGACGCCCTTGGGGACGTACACGAAGGAGCCGCCGGACCAGACCGCGGTGTTCAGCGCCGCGAACTTGTTGTCGCCCGCGGGGATGACGGTGCCGAAGTACTCCTCGAAGATCTCGGGGTGCTCGCGCAGCGCCGTGTCGGTGTCCATGAAGATGACGCCCTGCTCCTCCAGGTCCTCGCGGATCTGGTGGTAGACGACCTCGGACTCGTACTGGGCCGCGACACCGCCGACGAGGCGCTGGCGCTCCGCCTCCGGGATGCCGAGCTTCTCGTACGTGTTCTTGATGTCGTCCGGGAGGTCGTCCCAGGTCTGCGCCTGCTTCTCGGTGGAGCGGACGAAGTACTTGATGTTGTCGAAGTCGATGTCCGACAGGTCGGCGCCCCACGTCGGCATGGGCTTGCGCTCGAAGAGCTTCAGGGCCTTCATGCGGCGGTCGCGCATCCAGGCGGGCTCGTTCTTGAGCGCGGAGATGTCGGAGACGACCTCGGGCGAGATGCCGCGTCGTGCGGAGGCTCCGGCGGAGTCCGAGTCGGACCAGCCGAACTCGTAGACGCCCAGGCTCTCGAGCTCGGGGCGGTCGATCAGGATGTCTGACATGTGTACCTCGTTTCCTACCCACTGCTAACCGGTCGGGTCCCGGAGTCATTCCCCCGGGGGTGGCCCGCGGGTGCTCTCCGGCCGGTCGCGCGATCGATCTGATGCGCGGAGCGGATGATGTGCGTCCCTGGATTCCGGAGGTGTGCGTCGGCGCTCCATCGGGCCGTGTGCGGATCACGTGCGCAGGGTGCGTCGAACCGTGACCAGCTTCTCATTCTACCGGCGTCCGCCGTTCAGGGGAACCTCCGCACCTGGGTGTCGGCCGGGCACCGGTGACGCGCATCCAGACGCGCATGGCCATACCGGTGTCGGTGGTCCGTGATTCGGTTCCGCCATGACGAACGACGCATCGACCCCGATCCCCGCACGACTCGTGACCGCACTGGTGGGCGCCGGCCTGCCGACCGGACCCGCGCGGGCGTTCGGCCCTCTCGCCCGCGCGATCGCGGCCGACCTCCCGCTGCGGACGCTCCCCCGCGTGCTCCTGCGCCTCCGGCGGCACCTGCTCTCCGCCGAGCCGGAGCCCGCGGTCAGGCGGCGGGTTGGAGCTCCTGGGCGGCGTCCCGGCGCTGGGCGCGCACGGTGAACAGCCTCGGGTTCACGTCGAGCAGCACGCGGACCGCGCCGACCCAGATGAGCGCCGAGCCGAGGAGGTGCACCGCGACGAGCGTCTCGGGCAGCGCGGTGAGCGACTGCACGACCCCGACCAGCGCCTGCAGCACGACGACCACGAGGAAGGCGATCACGCGCCGCCGGGCGAGCTCCGAGCCCGCCGCCCGCGACAGGCGCAGGAGCAGCGCGGCGCCCACGACGAGCACCGCTGTGCCGAGCACGCCGTGCACGACGGTCACGCTCTCCCAGTGGAACTGCATGCGGGGCACCTCCGCGGAGTCGCCGGCGTGCGGGCCGGTTCCCGTCACGAGGGTCCCCACGAGGATCACGAGGAGCGTCAGGCCGACGAGCCCGATGCTGAGCGCCCGCGTCGCGCGGTCCGGCTCGAAGGCCACGGACTGCGAGCGGTGGGCGCGGTGCCACGTCAGTGCGGTGGTGGTGAGGAGGGCGATGGCGAGAACGAAGTGCCCGGCCACGATGTACGGGTTGAGGCCCGAGTGGACGGTCGCGCCGCCCGCGAGGGCGTTCGCGACGACGAGCCAGAACTGCGACCAGGCGAGCCGGGTCATGGTGCGGTCGCGCGGCTTCTGCAGGCGCGCGGCCGTGATCGCCCAGCCCACCGCGACCACGAGGACGCCGGTGAACGCGCGGTTCGTGAACTCGATGAAGCCGTGGATCCCGAGCTCGGGGGTCGAGGTGAGCGAGCCCGGCTCGCACGCCGGCCAGGTGGGGCAGCCGAGGCCAGAGCCGGTCAGCCGGACGACGCCCCCGAAGAAGATGATCAGGATGCTCGCGACGAGCGCCGCGGTGGTCCCCCAGCGCAGTGCGCGCGGACCCAGGGTCACCCGCTCGGCGAGCAAGGAGAACGGCGTCACCATCAGAAGGGGAGCAGCGGGTCGATGCCGACGGCGAGGAAGAGCAGGGTGAGGTATCCGATGGACCCGTGGAACACCCGCATCGGCGAGACGTGCTCGTGACGGATCGCGAGGCTGTAGAGGCGGTGCGTCTCGGCGATGAACCAGACTCCGCTGCCGAGCGCGACCACCGTGTAGAGCACCCCCATGCCGGCGACGGGGATCAGCAGGAGCGAGCAGGCGACGGTGGCCCAGGCGTAGAGGATGACCTGGAGCCCGACGATCGTGCGTCCGCGCACGACGGCCAGCATCGGCACGCCGGCGGCCTGGTAGTCGTCCCGGTACTTCATCGACAGCGGCCAGTAGTGCGGCGGCGTCCAGAGGAAGATGACGGAGAAGAGGATGACGGGGGCCCAGTCGAGCGAGCCGGTGACCGCCGCCCAGCCGATCAGCACCGGCATGCAGCCCGCGATGCCGCCCCACACGATGTTCTGCGGCGTCCGGCGCTTGAGGAAGAGCGTGTAGAACACGACGTAGATCAGGATCGCGGCGAGCGAGAGGCCCGCGGAGAGCCAGTTGGCCGTGAGGCCGAGCCAGACGATCGACAGGACGCCGATCGTGGTCGCGAAGACGAGCGCGGACCGGTCCGAGATCTCCCCGGTCACGAGCGGCCGGTTCTTCGTCCGGTTCATGATCCGGTCGATGTCGCGGTCGAAGTAGCAGTTGAACGCGCCCGCGGACCCGGCGCTCAGGGCGCCGCCGATCAGGACGTTGAGGACCAGCAGCAGATTGGGGATCCCGCCCTGCGCCAGGATCATCGTCGGAGCGGTCACCACGAGGAGCAGCTCGATCACGCGCGGCTTCGTCAGAGCGACGAAGGCCTTCACCTTGCGCGAGAGGGTCGTCGGCGACGCCCCGTCCCGCTCGACGGCGGTGGTCTCCACGACTGCGTCCATTGCTCCTCTAACGATTCGATGATCCCGAACGAGTGTAATGCGCCCGTCCGGGAGCCGGGCCCGGCGTGCACGCTTGTCCAATCGGACGCAGACATATGCGACCACGCAACCCCCGGTCGGCGGCGCACCCCCCTCCGTATACTCGGGACTGCTCGCCAGAGCGCCCGGCACGCACCCGAGCCCGCCCGACGATCGTCGGCACGGGGCCGAGAGGGTCGTCGCCGGAGCATCGTGTCGAAGTCGTCATGCGGCGTGCTCCACCATGCGAGAGGGCGGACGGTCCCCGTCTGCCCCACGTCTCGAGAAGGGTCAGTACCAAGTGTCAGAACTGCAATGGGAATCCATTGACGAGAAGGCAGTCGACACGGCGAGGGTTCTCGCCGCGGATGCGGTCGAGAAGGTCGGCAACGGCCATCCCGGAACCGCCATGAGCCTCGCGCCCGCCGCCTACCTCCTGTTCCAGAAGGTCATGCGCCGCGATCCGTCCGATGCGACCTGGATCGGCCGCGACCGGTTCATCCTGTCGGTCGGCCACTCCTCGCTGACGCAGTACGTCCAGTTCTACCTGGGCGGCTACGGACTCGAGCTCGACGACCTCAAGGCGCTGCGCACCTGGGGCTCGAAGACCCCGGGCCACCCGGAGTACGGCCACACCGACGGCGTCGAGATCACCACCGGACCGCTCGGCCAGGGCCTCGCCTCCGCCGTGGGCTTCGCCTACGCCTCGCGCTTCGAGCGCGACCTGTTCGACCCGGAGGCCGCCGCGGGCACCTCCCCGTTCGACCACTTCGTCTACGTGATCGCCGGCGACGGCGACCTGCAGGAGGGCGTCACCAGCGAGGCCTCCTCCCTGGCCGGCCACCAGAAGCTCGGCAACCTGGTCGTCATCTACGACTCCAACCAGATCTCGATCGAGGACGACACCAACATCGCCTTCACCGAGGACGTCAAGGCGCGCTACGAGGCCTACGACTGGCAGGTCCAGGTCGTCGACTGGAAGAAGACCGGCGAGTACCACGAGGACGTCGCCGAGCTGCACGCCGCGATCGAGGCCGCGAAGGGCGAGACCGACAAGCCGTCGCTCATCATCCTGCGCACCATCATCGGCTGGCCGTCGCCGAAGAAGCAGAACACCGGCAAGATCCACGGCTCCGCCCTGGGCGCCGACGAGCTCCGCGGACTCAAGGAGGTGCTCGGCTTCGACCCCGAGAAGACCTTCGACGTCGCCGACGAGGTCATCGAGCACACCCGCAAGGCCGTCGAGCGCGGCCAGGCCCAGCACGCCGAGTGGGACGAGCAGCTCGCCGCCTGGGCGTCCGCGAACCCCGAGAAGAAGGAGCTGCTCGACCGGGTCCTCTCGGGCGAGCTGCCCGAGGGCGTCCAGGAGGCGCTCCCCGTCTTCGAGCCCGGCAAGGAGGTCTCGACCCGCGCCGCGTCCGGCAAGGTCATCAACGCCCTCGCCGGCGTGATCCCCGAGCTGTGGGGCGGCTCCGCCGACCTCGCCGAGTCGAACAACACGACGATCGAGGGAGCCGGCTCCTTCGTCCCGACGGAGTTCTCGACCCACGAGTGGACCGGGAAGAAGGGCGGCCGCGTGCTGCACTTCGGCATCCGCGAGCACGCCATGGGCGCGATCCTCAACGGGATCGTCCTGCACGGCAACACCCGCCCCTTCGGCGGCACCTTCCTGATCTTCTCCGACTACATGCGCCCGGCGGTCCGTCTCGCCGCGCTCATGAAGGCGCCGGCCATCTACGTCTGGACCCACGACTCCGTGGCGCTCGGCGAGGACGGCCCGACGCACCAGCCGGTCGAGCAGCTGTCGACCCTCCGCGCGATCCCGGGCCTGGACATCGTCCGCCCCGGCGACGCGAACGAGGTCGCCTACGCCTGGAAGACCATCCTCGAGCGCCGCGAGGGCCCCGCCGGCCTCGCGCTCACCCGTCAGAACATCCCGGTGTTCGAGCGCGGCGAGGGCGACGCGGAGGGCGAGACCTTCGCCTCCGCCGCGAACGTCGCCCGTGGTGCCTACATCCTGGCCGAGGCGCCGGGCGGCACCCCGGACGTGATCTTCATCGCGACCGGCTCCGAGGTCCAGATCGCCGTCGAGGCGCGCGAGGCCCTGAGGAGCGAGGGCGTCAACGCCCGCGTCGTCTCGGCTCCGTCCCTCGAGTGGTTCGAGGAGCAGGACGCCGAGTACCGCGAGAAGGTCCTGCCCTCCTCGGTGAAGGCGCGCGTCTCGATCGAGGCCGGCCTGAGCCTGGGCTGGCAGAAGTACGTCGGCGACGCCGGCCGCTCCGTCTCGATCGAGCACTTCGGCGCCTCGGCCGACTACAAGACCCTGTTCCGCGAGTTCGGGATCACCACCGAGGCGGCACTGTCCGCCGCCAAGGAGTCGCTCGCAGCCTCCTGACCCGAAGGCCGCGTCCACCACGGACGCGGCCTTCGCCGTCGGAGCAGCGGCTCCCCCTCACACCACGCACCACCTACGCAGAAGAAGAAGAGACATGACCGAGAACACCCCCACCGCAGAGCTCTCCGCCGCCGGCGTCAGCATCTGGCTCGACGACCTCTCCCGCTCGCGCATCTCCACCGGAGGGCTGCAGAAGCTCATCGAGGAGAAGAACGTCGTCGGAGTCACCACGAACCCCACGATCTTCGCCGCGGCCCTGACCAACGGCGAGTCCTACGACGCCCAGGTGCGCGAGCTCGCCTCCGCCGGCACCTCGGTGACCGACGCCGTCTTCGAGATCACCACCGACGACGTCGCCGCGGCGTCCGACATCTTCCGCCCGATCTACGACGCGACCAACGGCTACGACGGCCGCGTGTCGATCGAGGTCGAGCCCGGCCTGGCGCACGACGCCCAGGGCACCATCGAGCAGGCCAAGGCCCTCTGGGCCAAGGTCGACCGCCCCAACGCGATGATCAAGATCCCCGCGACCGTCGAGGGCCTCGAGGCCATCACGGAGGTCATCGGCTCCGGCATCTCGGTGAACGTCACCCTGATCTTCTCGCTCGCCCGCTACCGCGCCGTCATCAACGCGTACCTGGCCGGCCTCGAGAAGGCCAAGGACGCCGGCATCGACCTGTCGACCATCCACTCCGTCGCCTCGTTCTTCGTCTCGCGCGTCGACACCGAGATCGACAAGCGCCTCGAGGCCGTCGGCACCGACGAGGCCCGCGCCCTCAAGAGCAAGTCCGGCGTCGCCAACGCGCAGCTGGCCTACGAGGTCTTCGTCGAGGCGTTCGCCACCGAGCGCGCCCTGCTGCTCCAGGAGTCCGGCGCCAACCGCCAGCGCCCCCTCTGGGCCTCGACCGGCGTCAAGTCGACCGACCTCCCCGACACCCTCTACGTGACCGAGCTCGTCGCGGCCGGCGTGGTCAACACGATGCCCGAGAAGACCCTCGAGGCGACCTTCGACCACAGCGTCATCACCGGCGACACCGTCACCGGCTCGTACGCCGACGCGAACGCCGTCCTCGACGCCGTCGCGGCGCAGGGCGTCTCGTACGCCGACGTCACCGAGCTGCTCGAGAAGGAGGGCGTGGAGAAGTTCATCGTCTCCTGGAACGAGCTGCTCGACACCGTCACCGCGGCGCTCGAGGGCGCGAAGGCGCAGGCCTGATCATGGCCATCCAGATCCACGTCAGCGGAGACGCCGAGAAGGCCGTCGACCGCGTCGTCCCGGAGCTCGTCGCCGACGAGGTCGCGTCCGGCATCACCGCCCAGGTCCCCACCCTGTGGGGCGCCGCGGCGGAGGAGGAGGCGGCCAAGCGCCTCGGGTGGACCGAGTCGACCACCGTCTCCCGCCCCCTGATCCCCCAGATCCTCGCCCTGCGCGAGGAGTTCCAGGCCAAGGGCGTCGACCACATCGTCCTCGGCGGCATGGGCGGCTCCTCCCTCGCGCCCGAGGTCATCACCCGCACCGCCGGCGTCGAGCTCACCGTGCTCGACTCGACGGCGCCCGGCCAGGTGCTCGCCGCCCTGAACGACCGGCTCGCGTCGACCGCGGTCGTCATCTCCTCGAAGTCCGGCTCGACCGTCGAGACCGCGAGCCAGAAGAAGGCCTACGAGAAGGCGTTCACGGAGGCGGGCATCGATCCGCTCGACCGCATCGTCATCGTGACCGACCCGGGCTCGCCCCTCGACACCTCCTCCCGCGAGGCCGGCTACCGCGTGTTCAACGCCGACCCGAACATCGGCGGGCGCTTCTCGGCGCTCTCCGCGTTCGGCCTCGTGCCGTCCGGGCTCGCCGGCGCCGACATCGAGGCCCTCCTCGACGAGGCGGCCGAGGCCTCCCTCGGGCTCGCCGTGGACTCCCCCGAGAACCCGGGCCTGATCCTCGGAGCGGCGATCGCCGCGACCAGCCCGCGCCGCGACAAGCTCGCGATCGTCGCCGACGGGACCGACATCGTCGGCTTCGCCGACTGGGCGGAGCAGCTCATCGCCGAGTCCACCGGCAAGGACGGCACGGGCATCCTCCCCGTCGTCCTCGGCACGCTGGCCCCCGAGCTCTCGGAGGACCTGCCCGACGTGCAGGTCGTCCGCCTGGTCGAGGACGCCACGGCGCTGCACCTGTTCCCGCGCGACCGCCACGAGGGCGAGATCCTCCTCTCCGGCTCGCTCGGCGCTCAGATGCTGACGTGGGAGTACGCCGTCGCCGTCGCGGGTCGCCTTATGGGCATCAACCCGTTCGACCAGCCCGACGTCGAGTCGGCGAAGGTCGCGACCCGGGCCCTGCTCGAGAAGCGCCCCGAGCCCGAGGCGCCCGCGTTCACCGACGCGGGCATCGAGGTCACCGGCAGCAGCAGCGTCACCGAGGGCGTCTCGACCGTCGCCGCCGCTGTCGACCGCCTCCTCGCCCAGCTGGGCGACGGCGGCTACGTCTCGATCCAGGCGTACGTCGACCGCCTCGCGCTCCCGCAGCTCGAGGGCGTGCGCGACCTCCTCGCCGCGCAGGCCCAGCGCCCCGTCACCTTCGGGTGGGGCCCGCGCTTCCTGCACTCGACCGGGCAGTACCACAAGGGCGGGGCCCCGACCGGCGTGTTCCTCCAGATCACCGAGCGCTCCGACGTGGACCTCGAGATCCCGGACAGCCCGTTCACCTTCGGCCAGCTCATCCTGGCGCAGGCCGCCGGCGACGCGAGCGTGCTCGCCGAGCACGGCCGGCCGGTGCTGACCCTTACGCTGACCGACCCCGAGGCCGACCTCGAGGCGCTCTTCGAGGCCCTCAACACCTGATCCGACGGGCACGCCGCCGTTGCGCTCTCGAGCGCGCGGCGGCGTGCCCGCGGTCGTCCCGCGACCACTTCCCGGGGCAGCAGCCGGGCCCGCCCGCTCCTCCCCCTCCCTCACCGATAGCAGTGCGCCGGTCCCACCGGCACACAGAAGGACACTGCACATGTCTGTGGACATCACCCCCGAGTTCAACCCGCTGAGGTTGAGCTTCGACCGCCGGTTGAACCGGATCGCCGGGCCCAGCGGCCTCGTCATCTTCGGCGTGACCGGCGACCTCTCCCGCAAGAAGCTCATGCCCGCGGTCTACGATCTCGCCAACCGCGGCCTCCTGCCCCCCGGCTTCGCCCTCGTCGGATTCGCCCGGCGCGACTGGGACGACCAGGACTTCGAGCAGGTCGTCCACGACTCCGTGAAGAAGCACGCCCGCACCGAGTTCCACGAGGAGGTCTGGGCGCAGCTCGCGCAGGGCATCCGGTTCGTGCAGGGCGAGTTCGACGACCCCCAGGCGTTCGCCCGCCTGAAGACGACCGTCGACGACCTCGACCGCGAGCGCGGCACGAACGGCAACTTCGCCTTCTACCTCTCGATCCCCCCGAAGTCCTTCCCGCAGGTCACCGAGCAGCTGCGCAGCTCCGGCCTCGCCGAGCAGAAGGACGGCCAGTGGCGCCGCGTCGTCATCGAGAAGCCGTTCGGCAGCGACCTGAAGACGGCCCGCGAGCTGAACGACGTCGTCGAGTCGGTCTTCCCGCCCGACTCCGTCTTCCGGATCGACCACTACCTCGGCAAGGAGACGGTCCAGAACATCCTGGCCCTCCGCTTCGCCAACATGATGTACGAGCCGCTCTGGAACTCGAACTACGTCGACCACGTGCAGATCACCATGGCCGAGGACATCGGCGTGGGCGGGCGCGCGGGCTACTACGACGGCATCGGAGCGGCGCGCGACGTCATCCAGAACCACCTGCTGCAGCTGCTCGCCCTGACCGCCATGGAGGAGCCGATCTCGTTCGACGCGGCCGACCTCCGTGCGGAGAAGGAGAAGGTCCTCGCGGCCGTCCGCCTCCCCGCCGACCTCTCCACCGCGACCGCCCGCGGGCAGTACGCCGGCGGCTGGCAGGGCGGCGAGAAGGTGCTCGGCTTCCTCGAGGAGGACGGCATGAGCCCCACCTCGACCACCGAGACCTACGCCGCCATGCGCCTGGACATCGGCACCCGACGCTGGGCCGGCGTGCCGTTCTACCTGCGGGCCGGCAAGCGCCTCGGCCGCCGCGTCACCGAGATCGCGGTCGTGTTCAAGCGGGCACCGCAGCAGCTCTTCGCCGAGAGCCAGACCACGTCGCTGGGCCAGAACGCGCTCGTCATCCGCGTCCAGCCCGACGAGGGCGTCACCATGCGATTCGGCTCGAAGGTGCCCGGCGCCGGCATGCAGGTGCGCGACGTGACGATGGACTTCGGCTACGGCCACGCGTTCACCGAGGCGAGTCCCGAGGCCTACGAGCGCCTCATCCTCGACGTCCTCCTGGGCGAGCCGCCGCTCTTCCCCCGGCACGAGGAGGTCGAGCTGTCCTGGAAGATCCTCGACCCGATCGAGGAGTTCTGGGCCACGCAGGGCCAGCCCGAGCAGTACCGCCCCGGAACATGGGGCCCCGATTCCGCCGACGAGCTCCTCGCCCGCGACGGCCGCACCTGGAGGCGTCCATGATCGTCGATCTGCCCGACACCACGACGAGCGAGGTCTCGAAGACCCTCGTCAAGATCCGCGAGGAGGGCGGCGCCGTCGCCCTCGGCCGCGTCCTCACCCTCATCATCGCGACCTCCCGGGGTCACGAGGAGGAGGCCATCGAAGCCGCGAACGACGCGTCCCGCGAGCACCCGATGCGCGTCATCGTGGTCTCGAAGGACGACGGCACCACCACGGTCCCGGTCGACGCGACGGCGCGGGTCGACGCGCAGATCCGGGTCGGAGGCGACGCCGGCGCGAGCGAGGTCGTCGTGCTCCGTCCCTACGGGGACGCGGCCGAGGACGAGGAGAGCCTGGTCACGGGCCTCCTCCTCCCCGACGCCCCCGTCGTGGCCTGGTGGCCGAACAGCGCTCCGGACAACGCCTCCGCGTCCCCGATCGGCCGGATCGCCACCCGGCGGATCACCGACGCGTCGGCCCAGTCGAACCCGGCGGACGCGCTGCACCACCTCGCCTCCACCTACGCCCCCGGCGACACCGACTTCGCCTGGACCCGCCTCACCCTCTGGCGCGCGCAGCTCGCCGCCGTGCTCGACCAGCCGCCCTACGAGCCGATCACGGCCGTCGAGGTCTCAGGCGCGGCCGACTCGCCCTCGACGATCCTGCTCGCCGCCTGGCTGCAGCTCGAGCTCGACATCCCCGTCGACCACGAGCTCACGATCAGCGCCACCGGGTCCAGCGGGATCCACGGCGTGCGGCTCATCCGCGACTCCGGAGTGATCGAGCTCGAGCGCTCGGTGCCCAACGTCGCGACGCTCACTCAGCCCGATCAGCCGGTCCACGACATCTCGCTCCCCCGCCGCAGCCTCCGGGACTGCCTGGCGGAGGAGCTGCGCCGACTCGACCCGGATGACCTGTACGGTGAAGTGATCTCGCGCGGGGTCGACATGCTCACTGAGAAGGCCGAGGCCCGCAGCGCCTCCTGAGGTGTGGGCGCCCGTCCAGGGCGCCCGCACCTCAGAGCTTCCCGACACGGAGCCGAACCCCGCCGATCGGCACCCGAACCCGAAGGAGTCCCCTGAGATGACCACCGAACGCCGCGTGCTGGTCCACCGCGACAAGCAGACCCTCGCCGGCTCGGTCGCCGCCCGGTTCCTCACCAAGACGATCGACGTCCTCGACGACCTGGGTTCGGCGAACGTCGTGCTCACCGGAGGGACGATGGGAGCCGCCACGCTCAAGGAGATCGGCTCCTCCTCCGCCGCCGGCAACGTGGACTGGTCGCGCGTGCACTTCTGGTGGGGCGACGAGCGCTGGGTGCCCCGCGGCCACGAGGACCGCAACGACGTCCAGGCCGGGGACCTCTTCAGCGTCCTCGATGTGCCGGCGGCGAACGTGCACTCCTACCCGGCCTCGGACGAGGGCCTGGACCTCGACGGCGCCGCCGCTGCCTACGACGCGGAGCTGCGCGAGCACGCCTCCGAGGGGCGCGACTACCCGCGCTTCGACATCACCTTCCTCGGCGTCGGGCCGGACGGGCACATCGCGTCGCTGTTCCCCGAGCGCTCCGCGATCCGCTCCACGACGCCCGGCGTCCTCGTCGTCCGCAACTCTCCGAAGCCGCCGCCCGAGCGCCTCACCCTCACGCTGCCGCTGATCAACCAGTCGGACCGCATCTGGATGGTGCTCGCCGGCGCCGACAAGGCCTCGGCCCTGGGTCTCGCGCTCGCGGGTGCCAGCACGAACGAGGTGCCCGCGTCGGGCGCGTTCGGTCGCAAGCGCACGGTGTTCTTCGTCGACCAGGAGGCAGCGGCCGAGGTCCCCGAGTCGCTCATCGCTCCGAGCTACTGAGCACGGTCCGGAAACGACGGAAGGCCCGCCCCCGAGGGGGCGGGCCTTCCGTCGTTCGTCGTCCGGTGAGGATCAGGACGGGGTCGCGGTGCCTCGTCGGGCGCGCAGCTGCTGCAGCGCCTCCTCGAGGAGCTGAGCCGCCTCGGCCTCGGTGCGGCGCTCCTTCACGTAGGCGAGGTGCGTCTTGTAGGGCTCGGTCTTCGCGACCTGGGGCGGGTTCGCCCGGTCGCGGCCCGCGGGGAGACCGGACTGCGGGGAGTCGATCACCTCGGGGATCTCGTCCTCGGGGAGGGCCGCCGAGAAGTGGCGCACCGTCTCATTGCCGAGAGCGTCCCAGTAGGAGACCGCGACGCGCTCCGCGTGGAAGCCCCGGTCCTGCTCGCCCATGGGTCCTGCGCCGACGCGCGAACCGCGGATTGCACTGCCGCCTGATGCCATTGCGAGTACCCCTATGCTCCGGTGGTGAACTTGGTGATGAGTCCGAGCACCACGATGCAGGCCAGCCAGACGACGCCCAGGATCACGGTGATGCGGTTCAGGTTGCGCTCAGCGACGCCCGACGCGCCGAGGTTGGAGGTGACTCCGCCCCCGAACATGTCGGACAGACCGCCGCCGCGCCCCTTGTGGAGCAGGATCAGCATGGTGAGCAGGAGGCTCGTGATGCCCAGGATGACCTGGAGCACGACCTGGAGGATGTCCACGCGGTACCTTTCGAAGTTCTGGCGCGTTGCGCGCCCCGACGAGTATAACGGCGCCTGCGAATCCGCGAGGAATGCGTCGTCCCGTGTTCGGGGCGATGTATACGAGTGTCCGTCGAGGGGCGCAGCGGGTGGCCTCGTCGCGGTGCCCTCGACAACCTCTCCAGTCGCCGGACCGCGAGCCTGTGATCCACGCACTTTCGGATCGATCGAGCCGAACGCGCCGCGCTCTCGGACGACACCCCGCGACGAGCCGACAGCCCCGCACCGGCCAACGCGCGAAGCCGGTGTGGGATCTTCCGAGGCGAACCGGTGATCCGCGTTCCAGCGGATCGACGTAGCCGGACGCATCCCGCTCCCGGAACCGCGCCCCGTCGCGAAGCCGACCGCGCCACGCCGCGCAGGGAGCGGCGTGGACGACGAGAGGGCGGGCCCGATGGGCCCGCCCTCTCGTCGCAGCAGCTCAGACCCCGACGTGGTTCCGGAATCGTGCGATCGCCGCGAACTCGTCGACCTGGAGGCTGGCGCCTCCGACGAGTGCTCCGTCGACGTCGGGCTCGCGCATGAAGCCGGCGATGTTGCCGGACTTCACGGAGCCGCCGTAGAGGATGCGGGTCTTCGCGGCGGTGTCGGCGCCGAGGACGTCGGCGACGACTCCGCGGAGCGCCTTGCAGACCTGCTGGGCCTGCTCGGGCGTCGCGGCCTGTCCGGAGCCGATGGCCCATACCGGCTCGTAGGCGACGACGAGGTCGGCGTCCGCGGGCAGGCCGGTGAGGGCCTCCTTCAACTGGGCGACCGGCACGGCCGACGGGCCGTGCTTCTCGAGGTCCTCCGCGGTCTCGCCGACGCAGATGATCGGAGCGACGCCGTGATTGACGGCCGCAGCCGACTTGGCGGCGATGTCCGCGTCCGTCTCGCCGTGGAGCGTGCGACGCTCCGAGTGGCCGACGATCACGTAGTCGCAGTCGAGCTGCTTCAGGAACTGACCCGAGATCTCACCGGTGTAGGCGCCGCTGTCGAACTTCGAGACGTCCTGCGCGCCGTACTTGAGCGGCAGCTTGTCCGAGTCGACGAGGATCTGCACGGGCCGGAGGTCTGTGAAGGGCGGGAACACCGCGACCTCGACGCCGTCGAAGTCGTGATCGGCGTCCTTGAGGCTCCACGCCAGCTTCTGCACGAAGGCGATGGCCTGGAGGTGGTCCAGGTTCATCTTCCAGTTGCCGGCGATGAGCGGGGTGCGGGCGGCGGTGTCTACCATCCGAGGACCTCCAGTCCGGGGAGGCGCTTGCCCTCGAGGAATTCGAGGCTCGCTCCGCCTCCCGTCGAGATATGGCCGAACTGGTCGTCGCGGAACCCGAGGGCGCGGACGGCCGCGGCGGAGTCGCCTCCGCCGACGACGCTGAGACCGTCGACCTCGGTGAGCGCCTGGGCGACGGTCTTGGTGCCCGCCGCGAACGGCTCGAGCTCGAAGACGCCCATGGGGCCGTTCCAGAACACCGTCTCGGACGCCGCGATGATCTCGGCGAAGTGCGCGGCGGTGTCCGGTCCGATGTCGAGGCCGAGGCCCTTCTCACCGAAGGGCGTGCCCTCGATCGCGTCGGCCGAGGCGACCTGGTGCTCGGCGTCGGGGCCGAACTCCGACGCCACGACGACGTCCGTCGGCAGGACGATCTCCACGCCCAGCTCCTTCGCCTTCGCGAGGTAGCCGAGCACGGTGTCGACCTGGTCCGCCTCCAGCAGGCTGGCGCCGACCTCGTGGCCCTGGGCCTTGAGGAAGGTGAAGAGCATTCCGCCGCCGATGAGGATCGAGTCGACCTTCGGCAGCAGGTGCTCGATCACGCCGAGCTTGTCCGAGACCTTCGAGCCGCCGAGGACGACCGCGTAGGGGCGCTCGGGCTTCTCGGTGAGCCGCTCCAGCACCTCGAGCTCGGCCGCGATCAGCGTGCCGGCGGCGCTGGGGAGAAGCTCGGCGAGCTCGTAGACGCTCGCCTGCTTGCGGTGCACGACGCCGAACCCGTCGGAGACGAAGGCGTCGCCGTAGGCGGCCAGCTTCTCGGCGAAGGTGCGGCGCTCGACCTCGTCCTTGCTCGTCTCGCCGGCGTTGAACCGGAGGTTCTCGAGGACGACGACCTGGCCGTCCTCGAGGGCGTCGACGGCGGCCGAGGCCGCCTCCCCGACGGTGTCCCCGGCGAAGGCCACCGGAGCGTCGAGCAGCTCGCCGAGGCGGGCGGCGACGGGAGCGAGGCTGTACTTCGCCTCGGGCTTCCCCTCGGGGCGCCCAAGGTGGCTCACGACCACGACTCGGGCGCCCTCGGAGACCAGACGCTGGAGCGTAGGCACCGACGCGCGCACGCGGCCGTCGTCCGTGATCGTTCCGTCCTTCAGGGGGACGTTCAGATCGCAGCGGACGACGACGCGCGTGCCTGCGAGGGAGCCCAGTGAGTCCAGAGTGCGGAGCGTCACTGCGCGCAGCCCTTAGAGCTTGCCGGCGACGAACTCGGTGACGTCGACGAGGCGGTTGGAGTAGCCCCACTCGTTGTCGTACCAGGAGGCGACCTTGACCTGGCTGCCGATGACCTTCGTGAGGCCCGCGTCGAAGATCGACGAGTGCGGGTCGGTCACGATGTCGCTCGAGACGATCGGGTCCTCGGTGTACTTGAGGATGCCCTTGAGGTCTCCCTCGGAGGCCGCCTTGTACGCCGCGTTGATCTCCTCGACGGTGGCGGGCTTGGTCAGCTCGACGGTGAGGTCGGTGATCGAGCCGGTCGGGACCGGGACGCGGAGGGCGTAGCCGTCGAGCTTGCCGACGAGCTCCGGGATGACCAGGCCGAGCGCCTTGGCGGCACCGGTCGAGGTCGGGATGATGTTGACGGCGGCGGCGCGGGCGCGACGCAGGTCGCTGTGCGGGCCGTCCTGGAGGTTCTGGTCGGCGGTGTACGCGTGGACCGTGGTCATCAGGCCGCGCTCGATGCCGAAGTTGTCGAGCAGCACCTTGGCGAGCGGCGCGAGGCAGTTCGTGGTGCAGGACGCGTTCGAGATGATGTCGTGCGTCGCGGGGTCGTAGGTGTTCTCGTTCACGCCGAGGACCAGGGTCGCGACGTCGCTGCCGGTGGCGGGAGCGGAGACGATGACCTTCTTGGCACCCGCGGTGATGTGCTTGCGCGCGTCCTCCGACTTGGTGAAGCGGCCGGTCGACTCGATGACGACGTCGACTCCCAGTTCGCCCCAGGGGAGGTTCGCGGGGTCGCGCTCCTCGAGGACGATGATCGGCTTGCCGTTGACGACGATGCGGTCGCCGTCGAGCTCGACGGTCGCGTCGAGGCGGCCCGTGATGGAGTCGTACTTCAGGAGGTGCGCGAGGGCCTTGTTGTCGGTGAGGTCGTTGACCGCGACGATCTCGAGGTCGCTGCCCTTGGCGAGGGCTGCACGGAAGAAGTTACGGCCGATACGGCCGAAGCCGTTGATGCCGATCTTGACGGACACAGATATCTCCTGGTGAGGAAAGGCACCTCGACGGTGCAGTGGAGGGGTGGAAGCCGACGACAGGGCGTCCCGGGCGCGGGGCCCGGGACGCCGAGATCGCTACGACAGTAGCAGCAGGCCCGAAGTCTTCTCGCGGGCCTTCTCGAAGCGCGCGGACACATCGGCCCAGTTCACGATGTTCCAGAACGCCTTGACGTAGTCGGCCTTCACGTTGACGTAGTCGAGGTAGAAGGCGTGCTCCCACATGTCGAGGAGGAGGACCGGGACGGTCGCCGCGGCGAGGTTGCCCTGGTGGTCGTAGAGCTGCTCGATGATGAGCTTCTCGCCGAGCGAGTCCCAGGCGAGGATCGACCAGCCGGAGCCCTGGATGCCGAGGGCCGAGGCGGTGAAGTGGGCGCGGAACTTGTCGAACGACCCGAAGTTGTCGTCGATGGCCGCGGCGAGCTCGCCGACGGGCTTGTCGCCGCCGTCCGGCGAGAGGTTGTTCCAGAACACGGTGTGGTTCACGTGACCGGCGAGGTTGAAGGCGAGGTCCTTTTGGAGCTTGTTCACGTTCGCGAGGTTCTCGCTGTCGCGAGCCTCCTGCAGCGAGGCGAGGGCGGTGTTCGCCCCGGCCACGTACGTCGCGTGGTGCTTGTCGTGGTGGAGCTCCATGATCCGCCCGCTGATGTTCGGCTCGAGGGCCGAGTAGTCGTAGGGCAGTTCGGCGAGCGTGTAGTCAGCCATGTGCGATCTCCTGTTCGTGGTCGTCGCTCCCGTGCGACCCGCCGGCGTCTCGGCGTCCTCCGCGAGGCGGAGGAGGAGGGCCGGGAGTGTCCTGAGCGACTTGATCAGTCTAGCGAGGGGGCCCCACCGCGTTCGGAGGGCTTGCGCTGTTCGACCAGGAGACACTCAGCGTTCGCCGGGCGGGGCGCGCCGTGCGGCCGGGCCTACAGGTCCTGCAGCTCGGCCGGGAGGTTCGCGTCGGTGCCCGGGATGTCGAGGTCGGACGCGCGCTTGTCGGCCATCGCGAGGAGGCGGCGGATGCGGCCGGCGACGGCGTCCTTCGTCATCGGCGGATCGGCGTGGTGGCCGAGCTCGTCGAGGCTCGCGTCGCGGTGCGCGAGGCGCAGGCGCCCGGCGTAGCGGAGGTGCTCGGGGATGTCGTCGCCCAGGATCTCCATCGCGCGCTCGACACGGGCGCACGCCGCGACGGCGGCCTGGGCGGAGCGGCGGAGGTTCGCGTCGTCGAAGTTGACGAGGCGGTTCGCGGTCGCCCGCACCTCGCGGCGCTGGCGCAGCTCCTCCCAGCTCGCGACGGTCGCGGTCGCGCCCATCAGGGTGAGCATCGCGCTGATGCTCTCGCCGTCGCGGATGACGACCCGGTGGACGCCGCGAACCTCGCGGGACTTGGCCTGGACTCCCAGGCGTCCGGCGGCTCCGACGATCGCCATGGCCGCCTCGTTGCCGGGGCAGACGATCTCGAGCGCCGCGGAGCGGCCCGGGTCGGTCAGCGAGCCCTGGGCGAGGAAGGCGCCGCGCCACAGGGCGGCGAGCTCCTCGCGGGAGCCGGTCGTGAGGCGGTTGGGCAGGCCGCGGACGGGCCGGCCCCGCTGGTCGAGGAGGCCGGTCTGCCGGGCGAGGGTGTCCCCGCCCTCGACGACGCGCACCAGCCAGCTCGTGGTCCTCCGGGATCCGCCGGCCGAGACGATGCTGCCCTCGCTGCGGACGCCGTACAGCTCGGCGAGGTCGCGGCGCACGCGGGTCGCGAGCGGGGCGGAGTCGAGCTCGACCTCGACCGCGAGGCGGTTGGAGATGATGTGCAGTCCTCCGGAGAAGCGGAGGATGGTCGCCAGTTCGGCGGCACGGACGGTGTTCTTGCGCGAGACGATCGCGACCAGTTCGCCCTTGACGTCTGCGGTGAGGGCCACGGAGTCTTCCTTACGTCGGGTGCGCGGCTGAGCGCGCGGGGATCATTCTCGGCCGAGGTCGCGGTGCGCCACATTGACGGCGACGCCCGGCAGCTCGGCCAGACGGGCCGCGACACGGCCCGCGACCGCGACGGAGCGGTGCTTGCCTCCCGTGCAGCCGATCGCGATGGTCGCGTGGCGCTTGTTCTCGCGCTGGTAGCCGTCGAGCACGGGGCGCAGGGCCCGGGAGTAGGAGTCGATGAACTCCTCGGCGCCCTGCTGGGCCAGCACGTAGTCTCTCACCTCTTCGTCGAGACCCGTGTGCGGACGCAGCTCAGGGATCCAGTACGGGTTCGGCAGGAACCGCGCGTCGGCCACCATGTCGGCGTCCGTCGGCAGCCCGTACTTGAAGCCGAAGCTCATCACCGTGACCTGGAGGCCCGCGCGGCCGGCCTCGGCGAAGCGCTCGGTGATGCTGGTGGCCAGCTGGTGGATGTTGAGGTCCGAGGTGTCGATGACGATGTCGGCCGACTCCCGCAGCTGAGCGAGGCGCGTCCGCTCGGCGGAGATGCCGTCGAGGAGGGTCCCCCGGCCCTGCAGCGGGTGCGGACGGCGCACCTGCTCGAAGCGACGGACGAGCGCGGCGTCGGTGGCCTCGAGGAACACCACTCGGAGGTCGACCCCGGCGCGCAGCTCGCGGACGATGTCGCCGAGGTCCTCGAAGAAGTCGCGTCCGCGGACGTCGACGACCGCCGCGATCTTCGGCAGCGTGTCCCCTGCACGCTGCGCCAGGTCGACCAGCGGGCGCAGCATCTGCGGCGGCAGGTTGTCGACGACGTACCAGCCGAGGTCCTCCAGCGCGTTCGCGGCCGTGGACCGGCCCGCTCCGGACATCCCCGTGACGATCAGCACGTCCTGCTGCTCGCTCTCCGTGCTCATGCGCTCTCCGTGCTCGTGTCTGCTCGTGTCCTCGGTGCCGGGCACCGGCCGCTCTCCCCCGGAGCGCGGGCCTCCAGCCTAGGGCGTGCCCCCGACGGCGGACCCGTCCGGATGCAGGTGCGCGTGGATCGCGCCCGCCAGCGTCGGGCCGATCCCCTTGACCTCGGCGATCTCGGCCTCGCCCGCCTCGCGGAGCCGGGCGACGGATCCGAAGTGCTTCAGCAGGTCGCGGACTCGCGTGCCTCCGAGCCCGGGCACCTCGGCCAGCTGCGACGAGATGTCGCGCTTGCGACGCGTCCTCTGGTGGGTGATCGCGAAGCGGTGCGCCTCGTCGCGGATGCGCTGGAAGAGGAAGAGCGCATCGCTGTTGCGCGGCAGGATGACGGGGAAGTCGGAGTCCGGCAGCCAGATCTCCTCGAGGCGCTTGGCGATCCCGCAGAGGGTGATGCCGGTCACCCCGGACTCGTCGAGCGCGCGCTGCGCCGCCGCGACCTGCGGCTGGCCGCCGTCGACGATCAGCAGCTGCGGGGGGTACGAGAACTTGCGCCGCTTGGCCTCGCCGGTCTCGGGGTCGACCGCCGCGGGCTCGACCGGCTCGCGGAGGTAGGCGAGGCGGCGGGTGAGCACCTGGTACAGCGACTCGGTGTCGTCCGTCGACTCCGCGATGGAGAACCGCCGGTACTGGTCCTTCCGCGCGAGCCCGTCCTCGAAGACCACCATCGAGGCGACGATGTTGGTGCCGCTGAGGTGGGAGACGTCGTAGCACTCCATCCGGAGCGGCGCCTCGCTCATGCCGAGGGCGTCGCGGATGTCCTCCAGAGCCTGCGTCCGAGCGGTGAAGTCGGCGGAGCGGCGGGTCTTGTAGAGCATCAGCGAGTGCTTCGCGTTCTGCGTCGCCGTCTCGAGGAGGGCGGCCTTGTCTCCGCGCTGGGCCGCTCGGAGGCGCACGTTCGTGCCGCGCAGTCCGCTCAGCCACTCCTCGAGCGCCTCGGTGTCCTCGGGCAGCTCCGGCACGACGACCTCCCGGGGCGGGACGTCGCCGGTCTCGTAGGCGGCCTGGAGGGCCGTGTCGACGAGCTCCGCCGTGCTCATGTCGAGCTCCTTGTCGACGACCCAGCCCCGCTCGCCGCGGATGCGCCCGCCGCGGACCCGGAACTGCTGCACGGAGGCGGCGAGCTCGTCGTGGACGATCGCGTAGAGGTCGACGTCCACGTTGTCCTTGAGCACGACCGCGCTCTTGGCGAGGACCGCGTCGAGGGCGGCGGCCTGATCGCGCAGCTTCCCCGCGCGCTCGTACTCCATCGCCGCCGCGGCCTCGCGCATCTCCTTCTCGAGCTCGCCGATCATCCGGCGGTCGTGGCTGCCCATGAAGGCGACGAAGCGGTCGACCATCTCGCGGTGCTCGGCGAAGGTGACGCGGTGGGAGCAGGGCCCGCCGCAGCGGCCGATCTGCGACGCGAAGCAGGGCTTGCCGCTCTGCATGGCGCGCTTGTAGTTGGAGTCGTTGCAGGTCCTGATCGGGAACGCCTTGATCATCAGGTCGATCGTCTCGTGGATCGCCCAGATCTTGGGGTAGGGCCCGAAGTAGCGGGCCTTCCTGATCTTGGCGTTCCGCGTGACCATCACCCGCGGGGCCTCGTCGCCGAGCGTCACCGCCATGTAGGGGTAGGACTTGTCGTCGCGGAACTTGACGTTGAAGGGTGGATCGAACTCGTTGATCCAGGTGAACTCGAGCTGCAGGGCCTCGACGTCGGTGCCGACGACGGTCCATTCGACGCCGGAGGCCGAGGTGACCATCCGCCGGGTGCGCTCGTGCAGGCTCGGCAGCGGGGCGAAGTAGTTGCTCAGCCGCGCGCGGAGGTTCTTGGCCTTGCCCACGTAGAGCACCCGCCCCCGGGCGTCCGTGAAGCGGTACACGCCCGGGAGGGTCGGGATCTCACCCGGCTTCGGCCGGAAGTCGACTGTCTGCGCCATGCCTCTCGCTCGCGTCAGCCGAGGATCTCGGCGAGGAACATGCCGGTGTGGCTGCCCTCGACCTTCGCCACGTGCTCGGGGGTGCCCACCGCGACCACCTGTCCGCCGCCGGCGCCGCCCTCGGGACCCATGTCGATCAGCCAGTCGGCCGACTTGATGACGTCGAGGTTGTGCTCGATGGTGATCACCGTGTTGCCCTTGTCGACCAGGCCGTTGAGGACGAGGAGGAGCTTGCGGACGTCCTCGAAGTGCAGGCCCGTCGTCGGCTCGTCGAGCACGTAGACGCTGCGGCCGTTGGAGCGGCGCTGGAGCTCGGTCGCCAGCTTGACGCGCTGCGCCTCGCCGCCGGAGAGCGTGGTCGCGCTCTGCCCGAGGCGGACGTAGCCGAGGCCCACCTCCACCAGCGTGCGGAGGAAGCGGTGGATCGCCGTGATGGGCTCGAAGAAGTCGGCCGCCTCGGCGATCGGCATGTCGAGCACCTCGGCGATGTTCTTGCCCTTGTAGTGCACGGTCAGGGTGTCGCGGTTGTAGCGCGCTCCCCCGCAGACCTCGCACGCGACGTAGACGTCGGGCAGGAAGTTCATCTCGATCTTGATGGTGCCGTCGCCCGAGCAGGCCTCGCAGCGGCCGCCCTTGACGTTGAAGCTGAAGCGGCCGGGCAGGTACCCCCGCGCCTTCGCCTCGGTGGTCTCGGCGAAGAGGTTGCGGATGCGGTCGAACACGCCCGTGTAGGTGGCGGGGTTCGAGCGCGGCGTGCGGCCGATCGGATTCTGGTCGACGTGCACGACCTTGTCGAGGTTCTCGAGGCCGGTGACGCGCGTGTGCTTGCCCGGCACCTTGCGGGCGCCGTTGAGCTGGTTGGCGAGCACGCGGTAGAGGATGTCGTTCACGAGGGTGCTCTTGCCGGAGCCGGAGACCCCGGTGACCGCGACGAACGTGCCGAGCGGGAACTCCGCGTCGACCTTGCGGAGGTTGTTGGCGTTCGCCCCGACGACCTTGATCATCCGCTTGCGGTCGATCTTCCGCCGCTTCTTCGGGACCTCGATCGCCTTGCGGCCCGAGACGTAGTCGCCGGTGAGCGAGTGGGTGTTCTCGAGCAGCGACTCGTAGGAGCCGGAGTGCACGACCTTGCCGCCGTTGACCCCGGCGCCCGGGCCGATGTCGACGATCCAGTCGGCGGTGCGGATGGTGTCCTCGTCGTGCTCGACCACGATCAGCGTGTTGCCCAGGTCGCGCAGCTTGATGAGGGTGTCGATCAGGCGGCGGTTGTCGCGCTGGTGCAGGCCGATGCTCGGCTCGTCGAGCACGTAGAGCACGCCGGTCAGCCCGGAGCCGATCTGGGTCGCCAGGCGGATGCGCTGCGCCTCGCCGCCCGACAGGGAGGCGGCGGCGCGCGAGAGGTTGAGGTAGTTGAGCCCGACCTCGATGAGGAAGTCGATGCGCGCGCGGATCTCGCGCAGCACCTGCGCGGCGATGTGCGCCTCGCGGTCGGTCAGCTCGAGCCGGCTCATGAAGTCCTGGGCGTCGCCGAGGCTGAGGTCGGCCACGTCCGCGATGCTCGCCCCGTGCACGAGCACGGCGAGCACCTCCGGCTTCAGGCGGGAGCCCTTGCACACGGGGCAGGGCACCTCGCGGAGGAACTCGGACCAGCGGGTGCGCTGGACGTCGGTCTCGGCCTGGACGAACTGGCGCTCGATGTAGGGCACGACGCCCTCGAAGCCCGAGGTGTAGCTCATCTCGCGGCCGTAGCGGTTCTTCCACTTGACCTTGACCTCGAAGTTGTCGCCGTGGAGGACGGCCTGCTGCACCTCGGTGCTGAGGCGCTTCCACGGGGTGGTGAGCGTGAAGCCGAGGTCGCGGGAGAGGCCGTCGAGCAGCTTCTCGTAGTACTGGAACAAGCCCTTGCCCTGGGTGGTCCAGGGGATGATGACGCCCTCGGCGATGCTCAGGTCGGGGTCGCCGAGCAGCAGCTCGTCGTCGACCGACATGCGCGTGCCGAGGCCCGAGCACTCCGGGCAGGCGCCGAAGGGCGCGTTGAAGGAGAAGGTCCGCGGCTCGATCTCGGTCAGCGAGATCGGGTGGTTGTTGGGGCAGGACAGCTTCTCGGAGTAGGTGGTCCAGGCGCCGTCGCCCTCGCCGTCGACGTAGTTGATCTGCACGATGCCGTCGGTGAGCCGCAGGGCCGTCTCGAGCGAGTCGGTGAGGCGCCCGAGGATGTCGGGGCCGGCCACGAGCCGGTCGACCACGACGGAGATGTCGTGCTTGTACTGCTTCTTGAGCACCGGCGGCTCGCTCAGCTGGACGAGCTTCCCGTCCACCATGGCGCGGGAGTAGCCGCCCGCGGTCAGCTCCTTGAAGAGGTCGACGAACTCGCCCTTCTTCTGGGAGACGACGGGGCTGAGGATCTGGTAGCGGGTACCGGTCTCGAGCTCCATCAGCTGGTCGGCGATCTGCTGCACGGTCTGCGCGGAGATCCGCTCGCTGCAGATGGGGCAGTGCGGGACGCCGATGCGCGCCCACAGCAGACGCATGTAGTCGAAGATCTCGGTGATCGTGCCGACGGTGGAGCGCGGGTTGCGGTTCGTCGACTTCTGGTCGATCGAGACCGCGGGGCTGAGGCCCTCGATGAAGTCGACGTCCGGCCGGTCCACCTGCCCGAGGAACTGGCGGGCGTACGCGGAGAGGGACTCGACGTAGCGCCGCTGGCCCTCCGCGAAGATCGTGTCGAAGGCCAGGGAGGACTTGCCCGAGCCCGAGAGACCGGTGAACACCACCATCGAGTCGCGCGGGATCTCGAGGTCGACGTTCTGCAGGTTGTGCACCCGCGCGCCGCTCACCACCAGCTTCGAGGACGACTCGTCGAGCGAGGAGACGAAGCGGTGGAAGGAGGGAGAGGGGGTGGAGGAGGGGTCCGTAACGGCGTTCAGGATCGACACTCCGAAAGTGTATGCGGAGCCACCGACATCGCCCGTGGCGTTCGCTGGGCGCTGATCCGCGGGCCCCTCCCCTTGCGGATCAGCGCCCCCGATCAGGACAGGTGCCCGGCCTTCTCCATCTGGCGGAGCTCGCGCTTGAGCTCCTGGACCTCGTCCCGCAGCCGGGCCGCGAGCTCGAACTTGAGCTCGCCCGCCGCCTGGAGCATCTGCCCGTTGAGGTCGGAGATGATCGCCTCGAGGTCGTTGCCGCCGTTCGCGGCGAGACCCTGACGGCGCAGGTTCGGCGTCGGGCTCTTCTTCTTGGCGTCGCGCCCGGCGAGCAGCTTGGCGGTGTCGGCCCCCTCGCGGGCGAGGGCGTCGGTGATGTCGGCGATCTTCTTCCGCAGCGGCGTCGGGTCGATGCCGTGGTCGAGGTTGTAGGCGACCTGCTTCTCGCGTCGGCGGTCGGTCTCGTCGATCGCGAGCCGCATCGAGTCCGTCACCTTGTCGGCGTACATGTGGACCTCGCCCGAGACGTTGCGCGCCGCACGGCCGATCGTCTGGATGAGCGACGTGGACGAGCGGAGGAAGCCCTCCTTGTCGGCGTCGAGGATCGCCACGAGCGAGACCTCGGGCAGGTCGAGCCCCTCGCGCAGCAGGTTGATGCCGACCAGGACGTCGTACACGCCCGCTCGCAGCTCCGAGAGGAGCTCGACGCGCCTCAGGGTGTCGACGTCGGAGTGCAGGTAGCGGACCCGGACGCCGGCCTCCGTGAGGAAGTCGGTGAGCTCCTCGGCCATGCGCTTCGTCAGCGTCGTGACGAGCACGCGCTCGTCGCGCTCGGTGCGGCGCTTGATCTCCTCGAGCAGGTCGTCGATCTGGCCCTTCGTCGGCTTGACGACGATCTCGGGATCGATCAGGCCGGTCGGGCGGATGATCTGCTCGACGATGCCGTCGGCGATGCCCATCTCGTAGCGGCCCGGAGTCGCCGAGAGGTAGACGGTCTGGCCGACGCGAGACTTGAACTCCTCCCACTTCAGGGGCCGGTTGTCCATCGCCGAGGGCAGGCGGAAGCCGTGCTCGACCAGCGTGCGCTTGCGGGAGGCGTCGCCCTCGTACATCGCACCGATCTGCGGCACCGTCACGTGCGACTCGTCGATCACGACGAGGAAGTCGTCCGGGAAGTAGTCGAGCAGGCAGTGCGGGGCCTCGCCCGACTCGCGGCCGTCGATGTGGCGGGAGTAGTTCTCGATGCCGGAGCAGAATCCGATCTGCTGCATCATCTCGAGATCGAAGGTCGTGCGCATCCGCAGGCGCTGCGCCTCGAGGAGCTTGTTCTGCTTCTCGAGGTCGGCCAGGCGCACCTCGAGCTCCTGCTGGATGGTGTCGATCGCACGGTGCATGACGTCCTGGCTGGCGACGTAGTGCGAGCCGGGGAAGACCGACACGGAGTCGAGCTTCCGGACGATGTCGCCGGTGAGCGGGTGGAGCGTGTAGAGCGCCTCGATCTCGTCGCCGAACATCTCGATCCGGATCGCGAGCTCCTCGTACATCGGGATGATCTCGATCGTGTCGCCCCGCACCCGGAAGGTGCCGCGGGCGAAGTCGACGTCGTTGCGCGCGTACTGCATCGACACGAACTTGCGGATGAGGCGGTCCCGGTCGACCCGCTGGCCGACCTGGAGCGCCACCATCGCCTCGAGGTACTGCTCGGGCTGGCCGAGGCCGTAGATGCAGGAGACGGTCGACACCACGATCACGTCGCGGCGGCTCAGGAGCGAGTTCGTGGTGGAGTGGCGCAGCCGCTCGACCTCGGCGTTGACCGAGCTGTCCTTCTCGATGAAGGTGTCGGTCTGCGGGACGTAGGCCTCGGGCTGGTAGTAGTCGTAGTACGAGACGAAGTACTCGACGGCGTTGTTGGGGAACAGCTCGCGGAACTCGTTGGCGAGCTGCGCGGCGAGGGTCTTGTTGTGCGCGAGCACGAGCGTGGGGCGCTGCACGGCCTCGACGAGCCAGGCCGTGGTCGCGGACTTGCCGGTCCCGGTGGCGCCCAGCAGGACGACATCGGTCTCGCCGGCGTTGATGCGGGCGCTCAGATCGGCGATCGCGCCGGGCTGGTCACCGCTCGGCTTGTACTCGCTGATGACCTCGAACGGGTGCACGGCACGGGTTGGCTCCATGGTTCGAAGCGTAGCCGCGACAACCGACACCGGACGGCGCGTGCGCTGGCGGCGAACGGGGGTGCGCTCTCCGGCCGGGCCGTTCGGTCACGAGGGCGGGTGTCGGGGAGGGACCGTCAGCGGGCGAGCCGCTCCCACAGCGCGTCGGTCCGAGCGAGCGTCTCCTCCAGCGTGCCGGAGGAGTCGATCACGACGTCGGCGAGGGCGAGGCGCTCCTCGTCGCTCGCCTGCGACGAGACCCGCGCACGTGCCTCCTCCTCGGTCAGTCCGCGGAGGGCGACGAGACGCTCGATGCGGAGGTGCTGCGGCGCGTGTACGACGACCACCTCGTCGAACTCCCCCGCTCCACGGCCCTCGGCCAGGAGGGGGACGTCGTAGACGACCACCGCGTCCGGGTCCGCCTCGGCGGCCTCCGCGAACAGCCGCTGCGAGCGGAGCGTCACCGCCGGATGGGTGATCGCATTGAGGTCGGCGCGGGCCGCCGCGTCCGAGAAGACGATCGCGCCGAGCGCCGGACGGTCGAGCGCGCCGTCCGCGCGGATCACGGACGGGCCGAAGCGCTCGGCGATCGCCGCCAGCGCCGGCTCCCCCGGCTCGACGACCTCGCGCGCGAGGACGTCGGCGTCGACCACCACCGCTCCGTGCTCGGCGAGACGGCGGGCGACGGTGGACTTGCCCGAGGCGATGCCTCCGGTGAGGGCGACGAGATGCACCCGGCCACCCTACCCAGCGCCGTCTCCCGGAACGCCGAACGGCCGGCCCCCGAGGGGACCGGCCGTTCGATGCGATGTGCTCGCGATCAGTTGTTCGAGGACAGCTTCTCGCGGAGCGCGGCGAGCGACTCGTCGTCGGCGAGGGTGCCGCCGGTGGTCGACTCGCTGGTGAAGCCGGCGCCGACCGAGACGCCCTCGGAGACGGTGGCCGCCTCCTCCTGCGACTTGGCGACCTGGGCCTTGTGGGCCTCCCAGCGCGCCTGAGCAGCGGCGTACTCCAGCTCCCAGGCCTCGCGCTGCGACTCGAAGCCCTCGCGCCACTCGTTGGTCTCGGGGTCGAAGCCCTCGGGGTACTTGTAGTTCCCCTGGTCGTCGTACTCCGTGGCCATGCCGTAGAGCGCCGGGTCGAACTCGGTGCCCTCGGGGTCGACGTTCTCGTTCGCCTGCTTGAGCGAGAGGGAGATGCGGCGACGGTCGAGGTCGATGTCGATGACCTTGACGAACACCTCTTCGCCGACCGACACGACCTGCTCGGCGAGCTCGACGTGCTTGCCCGACAGCTCGGAGATGTGGACGAGGCCCTCGATGCCGTCCGCGACGCGGACGAAGGCACCGAACGGGACCAGCTTCGTGACCTTGCCCGGCGCGACCTGTCCGATCGCGTGGGTGCGGGCGAAGACCTGCCACGGGTCCTCCTGGGTCGCCTTGAGCGAGAGCGACACGCGCTCGCGGTCGAGGTCGACCTCGAGGATCTCGACGGTGACCTCCTGGCCCACCTCGACGACCTCGGAGGCGTGCTCGATGTGCTTCCAGGAGAGCTCGGAGACGTGGACGAGACCGTCGACGCCGCCGAGGTCGACGAACGCGCCGAAGTTGACGATCGACGACACGACGCCCTTGCGGACCTGACCCTTGTGCAGGTTGTTCAGGAACGTGGTGCGGCTCTCGGACTGGGTCTGCTCGAGGAGCGCGCGACGCGACAGGACCACGTTGTTGCGGTTCTTGTCGAGCTCGAGGATCTTCGCCTCGATCTCCTGGCCGAGGTACGGCGTGAGGTCGCGGACGCGGCGCAGCTCGATGAGCGAGGCCGGGAGGAAGCCGCGGAGGCCGATGTCGACGATGAGACCGCCCTTGACGACCTCGATGACCGAGCCGGTGACGACGCCGTCCGACTCCTTGATCTTCTCGACGTCGCCCCACGCGCGCTCGTACTGCGCACGCTTCTTGGACAGGATCAGGCGACCCTCCTTGTCCTCCTTCTGGAGGACGAGGGCCTCGACGCTGTCGCCCACGTTGACGACCTCGGAGGGGTCGACGTCGTGCTTGATGGAGAGCTCGCGCGAGGGGATGACGCCCTCGGTCTTGTAGCCGACGTCGAGGAGGACCTCGTCGCGGTCGATCTTCACGACGGTGCCTTCGATGAGGTCTCCGTCGTTGAAGAACTTCAGAGTCTTTTCGACCGCGGCAAGAAAGTCTTCAGCAGACCCGATGTCGTTGATCGCGACCTGCTTGGTTGCCTTGTCGGTCGTTGCGGTTGTCATTAAGGGATGCTCCAGGATGGATGGGTCTCGGGCGGCGGCCGCCCGCGGGCCTCGCGGCTCGGCGGAGTGGTGACCACTGCGGTGGTGAGGGATGTGCCTCCGGCCCGGGAGCCGCGCTCGGCCGGCCGGAGGACCGGCCTTCCTCGCGCGCCGCGGGCACGGCGGCGCCACAGATGTGACACCCCAGCTTAGACGCCCCGGGAGGCGCACGGCAATCTCGCCGCGCCCGTCCAGGCGCGGGTTCCGGAGTCAGCCGGCGAGGGAGGAGCGGAGGGTGTCGAGACCGACGCCGCCGAGGTCGAGCGCCCTCCGGTGGAAGGCCGCGAGCGAGAACGCGGCGCCCTCGCGCGCCTCCGCCTCGTCGCGCAGCTGCTCCCAGATCCGCTGCCCGATCTTGTAGGACGGAGCCTGCCCCGGCCAGCCGAGGTACCGGTTCACCTCGAAGCGCACGAACGCGTCGTCCATGTTCACGTTGGCCCGCATGAAGTCGAGGGCCGACTCGGCGGTCCAGACGGTGCCGGAGCCCGGCATCGGCTTCTGGAGGTGCACGCCGATGTCCAGCACGACGCGCGCCGCGCGCATCCGCTGGCCGTCGAGCATGCCCAGGCGGTCGGCCGGGTCGTCGAGGTAGCCGAAGCGCTCCATCAACCGCTCCGCGTAGAGCGCCCAGCCCTCGGCGTGGCCGGAGGTCCCGGCGAGCTGACGGCGCCAGGTGTTGAGGCGGGCGCGGTTGTGGACGGCCTGGCCGATCTGCAGGTGATGGCCCGGGACGCCCTCGTGGTAGACCGTGGTCAGCTCCCGCCAGGTGGCGAACTCGGTGACTCCGGCCGGGACCGACCACCACATCCGCCCCGGGCGCGAGAAGTCGTCGCTCGGACCGGTGTAGTAGATGCCGCCCTCCTGGGTCGGCGCGATCCTGCACTCGAGGCGGCGCACCTCCTCCGGGATGTCGAAGGCGGTGCCGGCGAGCTCGCGGACGGAGCGGTCGCTCGTCTCCTGCATCCAGGCCTGCAGAGCGTCGACGCCGTGCAGAGTGCGGGCCGGGTCCGCCTCGAGGTGGGCGATCGCCTCGGCGACGGAGGCGCCGGGCAGGATCTCGCGCGCGATCGCCTCCTGCTCGGACGTCATGCGGGCCAGCTCCTCGATCCCCCACTCGTAGGTCTCGTCGAGGTCGACGACAGCGCCGAGGAAGCGGCGGGAGTGCAGCGCGTACAGCTCCCGGCCGACGGCGTCCTGCTCGGTCGCGGCGGGGGCGAGCTCGCCCCGGAGGAACTGCGCGAGCGACCCGTAGGCGGCCGAGGCGCGGCGGGCGCCGTCCTCCAGTCGCTGAGCGAGCGACGCGGGCAGGGATCCGGCGGCGGGAGCGGCCTCCGCGGCCAGCTCGGCGAAGAACCCGCGGGGAGCGGCGATCTTCCGCGCCTGCTCGGCGACGAGCTCGACCTGGCGGCGGGCGGGGACCACGCCGGTGCGGATCCCCTCGCGCAGGGTCTCCGCGTAGCCCTCGAGGGCGGCCGGCACGGCCAGCAGCCGCTCGGCGACCGCCTCCCAGTCGGCGACCTCGTCCGTCGGCATCAGGTCGAAGACGTCGCGCAGCTCCTGCGCCGGGGACGCGATCACGTTGAGGTCCCGCAGCGGCAGACCGGCGTCGTGCCCCTCCAAGGAGAGCCGGAGCTCGGCGCCGAGGTCGGCGGCCGTGACGCGGTCGACGTCGTCCACGGGGTCGGCGGCCTCGAGCTCGGCGAGGGCCGAGGCGGTCGCCGCCCGGGCCTGCTCGAGACCGGCCGGCGAGTAGTCGCCCAGACGGCCGTTCGCGCCGCTGCGTCCGATCGCGGTGCCGAGGGTGGGGTCGAGGTCGACGAGCGTGTCGACCCAGCGCTCGGCGACGGCGTCGACGGCGGTGGGCTCGCGGGGGGTGTCGGTGCTCATGCCTCCGAGCCTAGCCAGGCGCTGCGGCCGGCTCAGTGCGCTGCGGCCGGCTCAGTGCGCGGCGACGTCCCAGTCGGACCCGTGGCCCACCTGCACCTCGAGCGGGACGCTCAGGTCGGCGGCTCCCGCCATCCGGCCGCGGACGATGGCCTCGAGCGGCTCCTCCTCGCCGGGGGCGACGTCGAAGATGAGCTCGTCGTGCACCTGGAGGAGCATCCGCGAGCCGAGCCCCTGCTCGTCGAGGTCGGCCTGCACGCCGATCATCGCCCGCTTCATGATGTCGGCGGCCGAGCCCTGGATCGGCGAGTTGAGCGCCGCCCGCTCGGCGTTGTCGCGGAGGACGCGGTTCGCGCTCTGCAGGTCGGGGAAGGGACGCCGGCGACCGAAGATCGTCTCGGTGTAGCCGGTCTCGCGGGCCTGCTCGACGACGCTGCGGAGGTAGTCGCGCACCGCGCCGAAGCGGACGAAGTAGTCGGTCATCAGCTGCTTCGCCTCGGCGCTCGAGATGCGCAGCTGCTTCGACAGGCCGAAGGCGCTCAGGCCGTAGGCGAGGCCGTACGACATCGCCTTGACCTTGTTGCGCATGGCCGAGGTGACGTCGCCCGGATCGACGCCGAAGATCCGCGATCCGACGAAGCGGTGCAGGTCCTCGCCGGAGTGGAAGGCCTCGATCAGCCCGGCGTCCCCGGAGAGGTGCGCCATGATCCGCATCTCGATCTGCGAGTAGTCGGCGGTGAGGAGGGTGCTCGCGTCCGCTCCGTGGACGAAGGCGGTGCGGATGCGGCGGCCCACCTCGCTGCGGACGGGGATGTTCTGCAGGTTCGGGTCGTTGGAGGAGATCCGGCCGGTGGCCGTGCCGGTCTGGTCGTAGCTGGTGTGGATCCGGCCGTCGGCGGTGACCGACTTCTCGAGCGTCTCGATGATCTGCTTGAGCTTGGTCGCGTCGCGGTGCTCGAGGAGCAGCCCGAGGAACGGGTGCGGGTGGGACTCCTGCAGGTCTGCGAGGGCGGAGGCGTCGGTGGTGTAGCCCGTCTTCGTGGCCCGGGTGCGCGGCATGTCGAGCTCCTCGAAGAGGACCTGCTGCAGCTGCTTGGGCGAGCCGAGGTTCATCTCGTGGCCGATCTCGGCGAACGCGCGGCTCGCGAGGTCGGCGGCCGAGACGGTCAGCTCGGCGCGGAGGCGCGCCAGCACGTCCGCGTCGATCGCGACGCCGGTGAGCTCCATCGTCGCGAGGACCTGGACGATCGGCAGCTCGATGTCGACGAGCACCGAGAGCATCCCCTCGCCCAGCCGCTCGCGCAGCGGAGCGACGAGCCGGTACGCGTACCAGGCCTCGGTGGCGGGCCCCATCGGCTCGACGGTGGGGACCAGCTGGTTCGGGTCGCCCTGCGCCATGGCCTCGTCGAGGTGCTGCGCGACCTGCGCCGCGAGCGTGGCCGGGTGCCCGGTGGGCTGCACCAGCCAGGAGGCGACGCGGGTGTCGAACGCGAGCCCCGCGACGGGGAGTCCGGCCCTCCGCAGCGCCTTGATCTGGGGCTTCGCGTCGGCGAAGTACTTGGGGGCGGGCCCGGCCAGCCACTGCTCGAGCGCGGTGTAGTCGGGCCGCTCGGCGGCCCACGGGACGAACGCCGTCTCCTTCTCGACCGCGAGACCCACACCCTCGAGCCCGCCGGCTCCGAGCAGGACCTGCACGGCGACGGGCGCGGTGCCCTTCGCCGACACGCGGTCGAGCCAGTGCGCGAGCTCCTCGTCGACCAGGGTGCGGACGGCGGGTGCGGAGGTCGTGACCACGTCGCCCGCCAGGGCCGCGGCAGCGCCGTCGACGCCCTCCTCCGCGGCGATCGTGAGGACCCGCTCCTGCAGGGTCTTGAACTCGAGGCGGCTGAAGATCTCGCGGACCGCGTCGGGATCGATCGGACGGCGCGTCAGATCGTGCGGGCCGAGGGGGAGCTCGACGTCCGTCACCAGCCGGTTGAGGCGGCGGTTGCGGAGCGCGTTCTCCTTCTGCTCGCGCAGCTTCTCGCCGACCACGCCCTTGATCTCGTCGGCGTGGGCGATGATGTCGGCGACCGTTCCGTACTGGTTGACCCACTTCGCGGCCGTCTTGGGGCCGACCTTGTCGACGCCGGGCAGGTTGTCGCTCGTCTCGCCGACGAGGGCGGCGATCTCGGGGTACTGGTGCGGCTCGACGCCGTACTTCTCGAACACCTTGTCGCGGTCGTAGCGGGTGAGCTGCGAGACGCCCTGGGTGGAGGGGTAGAGCAGGGTCACGTCCGGGGTCACCAGCTGGATGGTGTCGCGGTCGCCCGAGACGACCAGCACGCGGAAGCCGGCCTCGGCCCCCTGGCGCGCGAGCGTCGCGAGGATGTCGTCGGCCTCGAAGTCCTCCTTCGACACGGTCCGGATGTTCATGGCGTGCAGCGCCTCCTCGAGGAGGGGGACCTGGCCCTTGAACTCGGGCGGCGTCTCGCCGCGGGTGCCCTTGTACTCCGGGTACTCGCGGGTGCGGAACGAGTAGCGGGAGATGTCGAACGCGACGCCGAGGTGGGTCGGCTTCTCGTTCTTCAGCAGCAGGATCAGCATCGAGAGGAAGCCGTGGATGGCGTTCGTGTGCTGGCCCTCGCGGGTCTGGAAGCTGTCGACCGGGAGCGCGTAGAACGCCCGGAACGCCAGGGAATGGCCGTCGACGAGCAGGAGGGTAGGCTGTTCCGGATCTGACACAGGGCCAGACTACACAGCGCCTCCGACACCGGATCGGCCCGCTCGCGCCCGCCGGTCAGGGCCGCTCCGAGGCTCCAGCGCGAGGAGCGACGTGACCGAGCCGACCCCCACCACGACCGCCTGGATCCGCCCGCCCGCGCTCGACCTGGTCGCCGGGATCGGCCGCGGCATGGGCGAGCTCGCCGAGCGGATGGGGATCCTCTGGCACGAGCTCACCCCGCAGCACTCGGTGGCCTCGATGCCCGTCGAGGGCAACCGGCAGCCGGTCGGCATCCTGCACGGCGGCGCGCACGTCGTGCTCGCCGAGTCGATGGGCTCGATCGCGGCGAACGTGCACGCCGGCGCGGGCCGCCTGGCGATGGGCATCGAGCTGAACGCGAGCCACAGCCGGTCGGTCCACTCGGGCTTCGTGATCGCCACCTGCGACGCGATCCACCTGGGCTCCACCCTCACCACCCACGAGATCGTCGTGTGCGACCAGGAGGGGCGCCGCCTCTCCACCGTGCGGATCACCAACATCATCCGCGACGCCCGCTGACGGGAGCGGACGGGTCCCCCTCGCGGGAGCGGTGCGCGAGGACCGCGCCCAGGACCGCGACCGCCGTCGGGACCGCCCGCGCCTGCGAGCGACACGAGATCGACCGGTCGGCCGCGACGCTCGGGGACCCGGCACCGCGGCGAGCGGCACTGTCAAGCGACGGCGCGCGACTGTGCCCGGTGGTGCCCGAAGGGCGACACTGAGCGGATGAGCCTTCGCCATCTCCTCAAGAGCCTCCCGTCCATGCCCTCCGAGCTGCCCTCGTTCGATGCGGAGGCGGCTCCGGCCGATCCTCTCGAGCTGTTCGCGCAGTGGCTCGAGGAGGCGAAGGACGCGGGCCAGCTCCTCCCCCACGGCGCCACGCTCTCCACCGCCTCCGACGACGGCACCGTCTCGGCGCGCGTGCTCGTGCTGCGCGAGATCGACGAGGCGGGCTGGGCGTTCTCCACCCATGCCACCAGCCCCAAGGGACGCGCCATGGAGGAGAACCCGCACGCCGCGCTGACCTTCTTCTGGCCGGTCCAGGGCCGTCAGGTCCGGGTCGAGGGCCGGGTCGAGCGCGCCTCCGCGCAGGAGTCGGCCGACGACTTCCGCCGCCGCTCCGAGGCCGCTCGCACCGCCCTGCTCGTCGGACGCCAGAGCGAGCCGATGCGCAGCGCGCAGGACTTCGGCCTCGTCACGCTCCAGACCAGCGTCGCCGTGGGCTGCTCGCCCGCGACGCTCGACCGGGAGTGGGCCGTCTACCGCGTCGTGCCCGAGCGCATCGAGTTCTGGCAGGGCTCGACCGCGCCGGAGCAGGATCACACCCGTCTCGAGTACCGCCCGGGAACGACGGAGGCGGGCGGCTCCCCGTGGGAGCGCACCCGCCTCTGGCCCTGAGGCCGTGGGCCCTCGGGCCCGGCCTCGCGCTAGGCCTTCTTCGTGCTCAGCTGCTCGATGATCGCCTGCGCGACGTCGTGCATGGTGAGCCGGCGGTCCATGGAGGCCTTCTGGATCCAGCGGAACGCCTCGGGCTCGGTGAGCCCCATCTTCTCGTTGAGCAGGCCCTTGGCGCGGTCGACGAGCTTGCGGGTCTCGAAGCGCTCGACCATGTCGGCGACCTCGGCCTCGAGGGTGAGGATCTGGGCGTACCGCGAGAGGGCGATCTCGATCGCGGGCAGCAGGTCGTTGGGCGTGAAGGGCTTCACGACGTAGGCGAGCGCTCCGGCCTCGCTGGCGCGCTCGACGAGCTCCTTCTGGCTGAAGGCGGTGAGCAGGACGACGGGCGCGATGTGCGCCTTCGAGAGGCGCTCGGCCGCCGAGATGCCGTCGAGCTGGGGCATCTTGACGTCCATGATGACGAGATCGGGGCGCAGCTCGGTGGCGAGGGCCACAGCGGTCTCGCCGTCGCCGGCCTCGCCGACGACCTCGAAGCCGTTGTCGCGGAGGATCTCCACGATGTCGAGGCGGATGAGGGATTCGTCTTCGGCGACGACGACCCGACGGGGTGCGGTCGACGAGGGTTCCTGGTCAGTCACGCCGATGAGCCTACGGTATTCTCGACGGGCTGGTGATGAGCCGGTGTGGCGGAATGGCAGACGCGGGGCACTCAAAATGCTCTGTCCGAGAGGGCTTGTGGGTTCGAGTCCCACCACCGGTACCCGCCTGGTCGCGCGGTGCGCGCCTCCGCTCGCTAGCGTCGTCGGATGAGCACCGACCCCTGGCCCCTGTTCTCGCTGGAGCTGCGCACGCCGCGGCTCGAGCTGCATCCGGTCCGCGACGCCGACCTCGGCCCTCTCGCCGAGGCAGCCCTCGCGGGCGTGCACGAGAGCGGCCGCTCGCCGTTCCCCTCCCCCTGGGCCGAGGCGCCGGCGGAGCGCCTGCCCGGCGAGCTCGCCCGCTTCCACTGGTCGCAGCGCGCGCAGACGACGCGGGAGTCGTGGCGCGTCGCGTTCGCCGTGGTCGAGGACGGCCGGGTCGTCGGCTGCCAGGACGTGGTCGCCGAGTCCTTCGCCGCCACCCGCACCCTGACCTCGGGCTCGTGGCTCACCCGCTCGGCGCAGGGCCGCGGCCTCGGGCGGGAGATGCGCGCCGCCGTGCTCCTCCTCGCCTTCGACCACTTCGGAGCCGAGGTCGCCGAGAGCGCCGCTCTCGCCTGGAACACCCGCTCGATCCGGGTCTCGGAGGCCCTCGGCTACCGGCCGAACGGGACGCACCGGATCGTCGGTCCGGACGGTATGTCGGTCGAGGAGCTGCGGTTCCGCGTCACACCGGAGACCCTGGTGCGGCCGGAATGGACGCTGGAGGCCTCGGGGATCGACGCCGCACGAGCGGTCCTCGTCCAGGACCCGCTCGGTCCGCCCTCCCCCGTCTGATTCACCAGAACATCGTGCCCGGCGAGCCCTTGAACGGACCGACCACGCGCGAGGTGATCCAGCCGCCGTAGAAGTCGCCCGGCTGCGGCTGGACCGCCTCGCCGTCGACCGTGCAGGAGTCCATCCGGCCGGGGTAGAGGGCGACGGTGTCGACCAGGGCCTCGAAGCCGGCCATCGGCTCGGGGTACGTCCAGCCCGCCGCCTCCGCGACCGCTCCTCCTCCCCCGCGCACGGTCAGGTAGGAGGCCGCGCCCTTGAACTCGCAGATGCTGCGGCCGGGCGCGGGCTCGAGCGCCCCGGGCGCGAACGAGGACACGGGGAGGTAGTAGACGGGAGGGTGGCTCGTCTCGAGGACGCGGAGAGCGTCACGGGTCTCGGCGACGACGACGCCACCCAGCCGCACGACCACGTGCTCGGTGGTGGTCTCGACCCTCGGGGGTCGCGGGTAGTCCCAGACGGATTCCTGGCCCTCGGCGGGCGGCACGCGCTTCATCCCGCTCACGCTACGCGGCGGGGAGCGGTGCTCCGGCGCCTCCCAGAGGATGCCCGGGCGGACGCCGCGGCTCCGCAGATCCCCGCCGCCGGGACGCGCGAGGGCCCCGGTCGCGTAACGTCGTCCCTGCGGCGGAACCCCGAGCCCGCGCGCAGAAGGAATCCAGAGTGCCCACCGAATGCATCCACGGCCTCGACATCGCGCTCTGCGACGTCTGCACCCCGAAGAAGCTCCCCGAGCAGGTCGGCCGTGCCACCCGCGCCCCCGCGCGCGTGCCCGGGACCTCCCGTGCGGCCACCGCCCGTGCCGCCGCCCGCGGCACGGCGCGCGAGAAGCCCCTGCCGAAGGTCGACATCGCCGCGCAGCGGATCTACCACGTCACCCACCTCGACAACCTCGAGGCGATCGTCACCGCCGGCGCGATCCTGGCGGACCAGCAGCTCCAGGAGCGCCCCGCGATCGACGTCAGCGCCGAGACCACCCGCGAGCACCGCCGTGCCGTGCAGGTGAAGGACGGCGTCAGCGTCGCCGGCTTCGTGCCCTTCTTCCTCTCCCCCGACGCCGCCCTCTGGGCCGACCTGCGCGGCGAGCGGGTCGCTCCGCACTGGTCGCCGAGCGCCCACGAGACCACCGCTTCGCAGTACGTCGTCCTGGTGGGCTCGCTCGCCTCCGCCCCGGTCCTGAGCGACGGCGACGCCTCCCACGTCCTCACGCGCTTCACCGAGGGCGACGCGCTCGTGCGCACCTTCGCGCGCCTCCTGGTCGACGAGCCGGCCCTGCGCAGCGCCGAGGCGCTCGTGCCCGAGCGCTTCCCGCTCGAGGGCGTCGCGACGGTCGGCGTGGCGTCGGTCGCCGCCCGCAACCGCGTCAAGGCTCTCTTCGAGGGCATCGACGCCTCTCCCCGCGTCGCCGTCTACCCGCCGTGGTTCCACCCGGTGGCCGAGGAGGAGTGACCCGGCGCTAGTCGGCCTCGAGGAGGTCGAGGCGGTCGGCCAGGTACCGGCGCAGCGGCATCAGTCCCTGCTCGCCCAGACCGGGCGCCCAGCGCACGAGCACCTCGGAGCCGCGCAGGGCCAGCGGCTCCTGGCCCGACTCGAGCGCTGCGGCGTCCAGTGCGAGGCGCCGCCAGCCGTAGTTGACGATCTCGCCCTCCTGGAACGGACCGTCGAAGGCGGCGCGCCGGATCTCGCGGCGCGCCTCCTGCGACTCGGACTGGTTGTTGGCGTGCAGCGGAGCGACGGCACGCGTGACCGAGCCCGTCGCGAGGAGCTCGCCCTCGCGTCCGAGGAGCACCACGCCGAGGCGCCACGCGCGGGTCACCGGCGCCATCACCGGCTTGCGGCGGAAGCCGAGGATCGCGCGCGGCGTCCGCAGCTCGGCGACGGCCTGGTCGGCGATGCCGCGGGCGTCGAGCTCGGCGGAGACCTCGCGCAGGAGCGCGGCCAGATCGGCGGCGGCCTGCTCGGCCCCGGGTGCTGCGGGCATCGCTCCTCCTCGGCTCGTCCCGCCAGCCTACGGGCGCGGTGTGCACCGGCCACCCCGCTCCGCACCGCTAGCATCGCCTGACGACACCGAGGAGGACGAGCGATGCGCGTCATCATGATGGGCCCGCCCGGCGTGGGCAAGGGCACCCAGGCGGCCGTGCTGTCGCGCGAGCTGGGGGTGCCGGCGATCTCCACCGGCGATCTGTTCCGCGCGCACGTCGCCGACGGCACCGACCTCGGACGGCGTCTGCGGGCGCTCGTGGAGGCCGGCGAGTACGTGCCGGACGAGCTGACGAACGCCCTGGTCGCCGAGCGCATCGCCGAGGAGGACGCCCGGGACGGGTTCATCCTCGACGGCTACCCGCGCACGCTCGCCCAGGTGGACGCGCTGGCGGAGCTCCTCGAGGAGCGGGGCACGCCGCTCTCGTGCGTCGTGCTGCTGACGGCCGACGCGGACGTGGTCCTCGAACGGCTGCACGTGCGGGCGCAGGAGCAGGACCGCGCCGACGACGACCCCGAGGTGGTGCGGAACCGGATCGAGGTCTACGAGCGCGAGACGGCTCCTCTGGCGGAGGTCTACGACGAGCGCGAGCTCCTGGTGCGGATCGACGGCTCCGCCTCGCAGCACGAGGTCGCCGCGAGGATCATCGCGGCGTGCCGGCCCGAGTGAGCCGACCCGCCGCGACGCGGGGTCAGATCGCCGAGGCGAGGACCTCGTCGAGCTTGGCCGAGGCCTCCTCGTCGGTGCCCTTCAGGGCGAGCGAGAGCTCCGACACGAGGATCTGACGCGCCTTGAGGAGCATCCGCTTCTCGCCGGCCGAGACGCCGCCCGCCTGCTCGCGGCGCCACAGGTCGCGGACGACCTCGCTGACGCGGTACACGCTGCCGCTGGCCATCTTCTCCTGGTTGGCCTTGAAGCGGCGGGACCAGTTGCTGGCCTCCTCCGCGACGTCGCTGCGCAGGACGTCGTAGACCGCCTGGACTCCGGCGTCGTCGATGATCTCGCGGACGCCGACGAGCTCGGCGTTCTCGACGGGGAGGGTGATGGTGAGCTCGCTGGTGTGCACGTTCATCGTCATGAACGTCTTCTCGACGCCCTTGACCGAGCGCTTCTCGAGCCCGGTGATCGTCACCGCTCCGTGGTGCGGGTAGACCAGGGTCTCGCCGACCTCGAATGTCATCATGTCGTGCCTTTCGTCGTGGGGCGTGGTGGGAGTGAGGAGTCCAGGGGGCGCAGCGGCGCCGCGGCGAGCCAGGCCGGGAGCAGCGCGACGAGGTGCTCGACCAGCTCCTCGTCGGTGCCGTCGAGGGAGCCGGCGAGCCAGGCGCCGACCACGGAGAGGACGCCGCCGGCCGCGAAGACCGCGGTGAGCTCGGGGTCGACCGCTGCGGGGACGTCGACCCGGGCGAGCACCTCGCGGTGCAGGGCGAGCGCCGTGTCGAGCACGGCGTCGTCGGAGGCGACCCGGGCGGAGGCCCGCGCGCGGAGCCGGGCATGGAAGGCGTGGCGGTCGACCAGCCGCTCGACGAGCCGCGAGTAGCCGCGCTGCAGGGCGTCGGCTCCGGAGCGGTCGGCGGGATCGCCCTCGGCGACGTCGGCGACCACGAGGTCCTGGCGGAGCAGCGCGGAGGCGACTCCCGCCGCGTCGTCGAAGTGGGCGTAGAACGAGCTGCGGCTGATCCCGGCCTCGCGCACGATGTCGCTCACCGCGATGCCCTCGGCCCTCTCGCCGTCGCTCTGCATGACGAGCCGCTCGACCGCGTCGAACACGCGGCGGCGGGTGCGCCGGGCTCGCGGATCGGCGGAGCCGAGCGCCGAGGGGGACTCCGCCGCGGGCACGGAGGCGAGGCGGGCGGGAGTCATCGACGTCAGTCTACCACTTCCCGGACAGGTGTACGGGAAGAGCGTCAGGCGCCGGTGCGGACCTGGTCGAGGCCGGCGATGCGGTCGATCGCGGCCTGCTCGCTCGGCGAGACCCGGCCGAGATACCGGCCCAGGAACACGAACAGCAGGCGGTTCGCCGTGATCGCGGGCCACCACGGGCGCCGGAGGCCCAGGAGCCTCCGCACCTCGGGGCTGAGCGAGGCGACCGCGCCGGCGAACAGCAGCGGGTAGACCACGCCCGCCTCGCCCGGCAGCCGGATGTCGCGGAGGAAGCCGACCGCCTCGTGCACGCGTGCGTCGGGCTTGAGCTCGCCCGCGAATCCGGCGAGCTGCGCGCGGAGCTCCGCGACGCTCTCGGGCGGATCCTGCACTCCGAGCAGCCGGCCGGAGGCGGCCCACTCGCGCACGTAGGCGTCGGGGCCGCCGGGGATCCGTCCGCCCCAGATCTCGTGGGCGCCGAGGAACGCGTCGGTGAAGGCGTCGTGCACCCAGAGCAGCAGGCGGGGGTCCTGCGCCGAGTAGGAGCGCTCGCGCCCGCCGGCGTCCTCGTAGGAGCCGACGATCCGCTCGTGCACGCCGGTCACCCAGCGCGCCGCTCCGCTCGCCGCGGCGGTGTCGCCGAAGCTGGTGGTCAGGACCCAGCGGACCGTGTTGTCGAGGCGGCCCATCGGGTCCTCGCGGTAGCGGGAGTGGTCGTGCACACCGGCCATCGCTCCGGCATGGAGGGTCTGCATGAGCAGAGCCCGCACTCCGGCGATCATCGTGGGCAGGCCGCCGTTGACCGCCCAGACCGCGCTGCCCGGTCCGAAGAGCCCGGCGTCGTCGCCCTTCTCGAGGGCGACGATCCAGTCGGCGCGGGGGCGGGGGCGGCGGCGTCTCATCCGCTCAGTGTGCGCTCGGATCCTGGGCCGCGGCTGGCCGTTCTGTCACCCTTCGTGGGGCCGTGGTCACTCGGCCAGCAGTTCGCGGACGTCGTCGGCCGACAGCGCCCGGGCGAAGAGCTCGCCCTCGTCGAGCACCGCCGTGCTGAGGCGGCCCTTGCGCTCCTGGAGGCGCACGATCTTCTCCTCGATCGTGTCCGTCGCCACCAGCCGGTACACGTTCACCCGCCGCTCCTGGCCGATGCGGTGCGCGCGGTCGACGGCCTGCGCCTCGGCCGCCGGGTTCCACCACGGGTCGAGGATGAAGACGTGGTCGGCCTCGGTGAGGGTGAGCCCGGTGCCGCCCGCCTTCAGGCTGATCAGGAAGACGGGCGCGGCTCCCGAGCGGAACTCCTCGATCACTCCCGCGCGGTCCCGCGTGGAGCCGTCGAGCTGCACGAACGGGATGCCGCGCCGACGCAGCCGCTCCCCCGCCCGCTCCAGGTACGAGGTGAAGGTGCTGAAGACGAGGGCCCGACGGCCTTCCGCGATCACGTCGTCGAGCTGCTCGACGAGCACGTCGAGCTTCGCGGACGGGACGTGCCGGTAGGCCGGGTCGACCAGGGACGCGTCGAGCGCGAGCAGGCGCAGGAGGGTGAGCGATCGGAACACCGTGAAGCGCTGCCGGTCGAGGTCGTCGACCAGGCCCAGGAGCTTCCGCCGCTCGCGCTGGAGGTAGCCGTCGTAGAGCACCCTGTGGGCGGGCGTCAGCGCGACCTCGATCGTCTGCTCCTGCTTCTCGGGGAGCTCCGGCGCCACCGCCTCCTTGGTGCGGCGGAGCAGGAACGGACGCAGTCGCCGGCGCAGTCTCTCGAGGCGGCGGCGCGCGCCCTCGGTGTGGCTGACGGTCCGTCCCTCGGACAGATCGGGCGAGGCGATGCCGACGGGCGCCTCCGCGTGCAGGATCGGCCGGGTGTACTCCTCGCGGAAGCGGCGCAGCGGCGGCAGGAGCCCGGGCGCCACCAGTGCGAGGACCGCCCAGAGCTCGTCGAGCGAGTTCTCCAGCGGTGTGCCGGTGAGCGCGAGCGTGACGGGCGCGCCGACCCCGCGGGCGGCCCGGTGCGTCTGCGAGGCGGGGTTCTTGACGAACTGGGCCTCGTCGAGGATCAGCGCCGACCACGTCCTCGACGCCCAGCGCTCGCCGCCGAGGCGCAGGACCGCGTAGCTGGTGAGGACCACGTCCGCGTCGGCCGGGATCGCGTCGAGCGCGCCCTCCCGCGAGCTCGCGACGACGTGGACGCGCAGGGCGGGCGCGAAGCGCTCGGCCTCCGAGCGCCAGCCCGGCACGACCGAGGTGGGGGCGACCACGAGGAACGGCGCGCGGCGGATCCCGGCGCGGCCCGCCTCCTCGACCGCGTCGAGCATCATGGCCAGCGCCTGCAGGGTCTTGCCGAGGCCCATGTCGTCGGCCAGGATCCCGCCGAGCCCGTGACGGAGGCGGTGCACGAGCCAGGCGTAGCCCGCCCGCTGGTACGGACGCAGCCGGGCGGTCAGGCCCTCCGGCGGCTCCACGTCCTCCGGCGACCCGGCGGCCAGCGCGGAGTCGAGCACGGCGCGCCACGCGTCGGAGGGGACGCTCTCGTCGGCGAGCTCCTCCAGCTCGTTCCACAGCCCGGCCTGGTGCCGGCCGAGCCGCGGTCCCGTCTCCCACTCCTCGAGCTCGTCCCCCCGGGTCAGCAGCTCCCGGAGCCGGTCGAGGCCGGGGTGCGCGAGCGAGAGGTAGGAGTGGTCGACCAGGCGGATGCGGTCGCCGCCCGCGGCCAGAGCGCGGAAGAGGGGCAGGAACGGCACGGTCGCGTCGCCGATGGTCACGACGACGCCGAGGTCGAACCAGTCGGCGCTCTCGGTGTCGACCGCGGTGATCGTGAGCGTGAGCGGTCCGGTCAGCAGGCGGTAGTCCGGGGCCGCGCCCTCGCGCTCGATCCGGACCCCGCCGATCCCCTCCAGCTGCGGGAGCTGCTCCACCACGAACACCGCCGCCTCGGCCCCGCGCAGGACCGCGCTCGTCCCCGGCTCCGGCACGAGAGCGGACCCGGCCTCGCCGAGCACCGAGCGCACCCGGCGGAGCACCGCGCGCTCGAGAGCCGCGTCGGCCGTGCCGTCGAGCTCGCCCGCGCGATCGGGCGAGCGGCGCCAGTGCCAGCCCACCCTGACGGCGCGCCGCGGCTCGAACGAGACCGTGCAGACCAGGCGCGGGGGCTCCGGATCGTCCAGGACGAGGTCGACGCCCTCCTCGCGCACCGCGACGCGGCCGCGGAGGGCGGGGAGGTGCTCGCCGACGAACTCGGGCACGTCCTCCGCCGGGACCTCCGTCTCCTCGGGGTGGTCGAGGAGCCGCAGCTCCTCGTCGTCGAAGGGCAGGGACGCGGGCGCGAGCAGGAGCGAGGACGGATCGCCGCCCTCGACCGCGTAGACGCCGTGCCGGGCGACCGGACGCGCGGACTCCGGTAAGTGCTCCGCGCCGTCGATCCGCAGGACGGGCCGCAGCCGCAGGCCTCCCGCCTCCGCCGAGACCGTCACCGCCACATGGGCGGGACCGACGAGGCGGACCGCGCCCTTCTCCGGGGCGAGCAGCGGGATCCCGACGGCCTGCGCCTGCTCGAGCAGCCGCCAGAGCAGCGGGCTCTCGTAGTCGTCGAGGTGGATCCAGTCGGGGTCCTGCCCGAGGTGGACTGTGCGCGTGGCGCGGTGCAGAGCCGCGAACTCGGCGAACCAGCGCTGGTGAGCGGGGTCGAGCGAGAGCCGGTGGGTCTGGAAGTTCAGCGACTTCCAGGTGAGGGTGGTGCGGTTCCAGGCGCCCCCGCGCCCACGGACGGCGGGGCGGGTGGCCAGACGGTGGTCGCGGCGCTCGTCGGGGTCGTAGGTCTTCGCCGTGACGCGCTCGCTCGCCGGCGCCCGCCACGGATCGTCGGCCCGGCGCACCAGCCGGCGCAGCTCGAACTGCAGCCCGATCGAAGTGAGGACGGTCGGCGACTCGGCCTCGGGGGGTCCGCTGAGCTCGCCGACGCGGGCGCGCCAGGAGGAGGGGGTCGACTCGGGAGGCACCGCCCCATGCTGCCACGCGCCGCCGACACCCCCGCCCGCACCCCGTGACGGGCAGAATCGGAGGATGACCAGCAGCGACTCCCCCGCGCCCACCGTCCTCACCCTCGGCCGCGAGAGCCTGCGCCTCGCCCTGACGACCGCCGGGGCCGAGATGACGTCCCTCCGCGACGACGAGGGCCGCGAGTACCTGTGGCAGGCCGGCCCGGAGTGGCGCCGGCACGCTCCCGTCCTGTTCCCGATCATCGGGCGCCTCCCCGGCGACACGCTGCACCACGACGGCGCGGACCACCGGATGGGGCAGCACGGCTTCGCGCGGGACCGGGTCTTCGAGCTCGCGGGCGTCTCGGCGGACGAGGCGGTGTTCCGGCTCCGGAGCGACGACGCCACGCGCGCGGTGTTCCCCTTCGACTGGACGCTCCTCATCGCCTACGCCGTGACCGGCGCCTCGCTCCGGATCACCCAGACCGTCGAGAACAGGGGTCCCTCTCCGCTGGGCTTCTCGCTCGGGAACCACCCGGCCTTCGCGCTGCCGCTGCCCGAGGGCCGCGGCGAGCACCGCATCCGCTTCGCGCAGCCCGAGCCGGAGGGGTACCGCCGCGCTCCGGAGAACCTGCTGCTCGAGGCGCGCCACCCGGCGCCGCTCGAGGACGGGGTCCTGACAGTGGACGACGCGCACTTCGAGGAGGGCGTGATGATCTTCGACGAGCCGCGCCGGCGGACCCTCCGGCTCGAGGCCGACGGCGCCGCCCGCGCGATCGTCGTCGACACCGGGGACTTCGACGTGGTCGGCGTGTGGAAGCCCGTCGGGGCCCCGTTCGTCTGCCTCGAGCCGTGGCGGAGCGTCCCGACCCCCGAGGGCTGGGACGGCGACATCGTCGACAAGCCGCGCCAGATCGTCCTCGAGCCGGGCGGCCGGCGGTCGCTGTCCTACAGCATCGCGCTGAGCTGAACGTCCGCACGCTGGATCTGCGCGTCGAGCAGCTCGAAGCGGCGGATGATCAGCCCCTCGCGGGTGGCCCAGGGGCAGATCACCAGCGTCTCGATGCCGAGGGCGTCCATGGCCGCCTCCGCGATGAGAGCGCCCGCGAGCAGCTGCGGAGCCCGCAGAGCGGAGACGCCGGGCAGCGCTGAGCGATCGGCCGCGCTGATCGCGGCGAGGCGGGCGGACCACAGCCGGAGGTCGACCAGGTGCAGCTCGCGGCGCACCAGCGGACCGGCGGCGCTCGGAGCGGCGCCGGTGATCCGCGCCAGAGACCGGAAGGTCTTCGACGTGCCTGCGACCAGGTCGGGGCGCCCCAGGGCGAGGAAGCCGCGGACGGGCTCCGCGAGCACCTCGCGGGCGTGACGCCGGGCGGCCTTCACGCTCGTGGCCGAGGCGGGATCGCCGACCAGCAGGTCCCGCGTCACCCGCCCCGCTCCGAGCGGGACCGACACGGCGAGCTCGGGCACCTCGTCCACGCCCATCGAGAGCTCGAACGAGCCGCCGCCGATGTCGAGGTCCAGGATCGAGCCCGCGCCCCAGCCGAACCAGCGGCGCACGGCGAGGAAGGTGGCCGACGCCTCCGCCTCGCCGCCGAGCTCCTGGAGGTGCACGCCCGTCTCGGCGCGGACCCGGTCGAGGACCGCCGCGCCGTTGCCGGCCTCGCGGATCGCCGAGGTCGCGAACGCCAGCAGGTCCTCCGCGCGGTGCTCGCGGGCGACCTCGGCGGCCTCGATCACGAACGCGATCAGCTCGCGCTGGCCACGCTCGGTGATCTCCCCCGCCTCGTCGAGGTGCGCCACGAGAGCGAGGCTCCGCTTGTGCGAGCGGTAGGGCACCGGGCGGGCGCCGGGGTGCGCGTCGACGAGGAGCAGGTGGACCGTGTTGGAGCCGATGTCGAGCACGCCGAGTCGCATGGGTCCACGGTATCCGCCCGCGGAGGCGCGTCCCGCCACGCGGACCGCCGGGGAACGCCGGAGGGCCCGGCCGCTCGCGCGACCGGGCCCTCCGGGGGTGCTGGACTCAGTGGTCCCAGTTCTCGGCCCTGTCGGCCGAGCTGGACGAGCCGACGATGTGCACCCGCATGTCGTTCGTCGTGCCGGCGCGCCCGGGGGGCGATCCGGAGACGACGACCACGGTCTCGCCCGCCTGGGCGAGGCCCTCGCGGAGCAGCACCGCGTCCACCTGCGCGAACATCGCGTCGGTGTGGTTGACGCGCGGCGTGACGAAGGACTGGACGCCCCAGTTCAGCGCCATGCGGCGGCGGACGGCCGGCTCGGGGGTGAAGCCGATGATCGGGATGCCGTGGCGCAGGCGCGTCATGCGGCGGACCGAGTCGCCCGACTCCGTGAACACGCAGAGGAACTTCGCCTCGACGAACTCCGCGACCTCGGCGGCGGCCAGCGTGACCGATCCGCCCTGGGTGCGGGGCTTGCTGCCCAGCGGGGGGATGCGCTCCAGGCCGTGCTCCTCGGTGGACTCGACGATGCGGGCCATGGTCTGCACGGTGACGACGGGCCAGGCTCCGACGCTGGTCTCGCCCGAGAGCATGACCGCGTCCGCGCCGTCGAGGATGGCGTTCGCGACGTCCGAGGCCTCGGCCCGCGTGGGGCGGGGGCTCTCGATCATCGACTCGAGCATCTGGGTCGCGACGATGACCGGCTTCGCCCAGCGGCGGGCGAGCTCGACGGCGTGTTTCTGCACGATCGGCACCGCCTCGAGGGGCAGCTCGACGCCGAGGTCGCCGCGGGCGACCATGATGCCGTCGAAGACGTCGATGATCTCCTGCAGGTTGTCGACCGCCTGCGGCTTCTCGATCTTGGCGATGACGGGAGCCTTGCGGCCCTCCTCCGCCATGATCTCGTGCACGCGCTCGATGTCGCTGGCGTTGCGCACGAAGGAGAGGGCGATGATGTCGGCGCCGAGGCGGATCGCCCAGCGGAGGTCGTCCTCGTCCTTCTGGGAGAGGGCGGGGACGTTGACCGCAACACCGGGCAGGTTGATGCCCTTGTTGTTCGAGACGTTGCCGGGGACGACGACCTCGGTGACGACCCGGGGCCCCTCGACGGCGGTGACGCGGACAGCGACCTTGCCGTCGTCGATGAGGAGCATGTCGCCCGGGTTCACGTCGTCCGGGAGGCCCTTGAACGTGGTGCCCGAGAGCTCGCGCGTGCCGAGGACGTCCTCGGTGGTGATGGTGAAGACGTCGCCCTCGGCGAGGGCGTACGGGCCGCCCTCGAACTTGCCGAGGCGGATCTTCGGACCCTGCAGGTCGACGAGGATCGCGACCGCGCGCCCGGCGTCGTCCGCGGCCTTCCGCACGATGCGGTAGATGCCTTCGTGGACGTCGTAGCTTCCGTGACTGAGGTTCATGCGGGCCACGTCCACGCCGGCGTCGATGATCGCACGAATGGTCTCGTACGACGACGTTGCCGGGCCGAGGGTGGCGACGATTTTCGCTCGTCTCATTGAGGGGGTGCTCCGTTGTTCTGCGCCCGGAGGCGCGTCGTTAGCGGGGAGGGTGAGCTGATTGCTGGCGGGCCGAGACTATCGCGTCCCGGGGACTAGAGCGTGAAGCCCCGGTCGTTGGGGCCGACCGGCGCCGGCAGCTGGGTCGTGCCCTCGAGGTAGCGGTCGACCTCGGCCGCGACGGAGCGGCCCTCCGCGATCGCCCAGACGATCAGGGACTGGCCGCGCCCGGCGTCGCCGGCCACGAAGACGCCGGGGACGGAGGTCTCGAAGGCGTCGCCGCGCGCGACGTTGCCGCGCTCGGTGAAGGGGACGTCGAGCTGACGGCCGAGATGGTCCGCCTCCGGGCCGGTGAAGCCGAGGGCGAGCAGGACCAGGTCGGCCGGGATCTCGCGCTCGGTGCCCGCCTTGGGGACGCGGCGCCCATCGAGGTACTCGGTCTCGGCCACGCGCACCGCGCGGACCTCGCCGCCCTCGTTCGCGAGGAACTCCACGGTCGACGCGAGGAACATCCGCTCCCCGCCCTCCTCGTGGGCGCTCGAGACCTCGAACACGGTCGGGTCCATCGGCCAGGGCTGGCTGTCCGGGCGCTGCGACGGCGGCTGCTGCCCGATCGCCAGGTTCGTGACCGACGCGGCCTTCTGGCGGTGGGCGGTGCCGATGCAGTCCGCTCCGGTGTCGCCTCCGCCCAGGACGACGACGTGCTTGCCCTCGGCCGAGATCTGCTCGAAGACGCGGTCGCCCGCGATCGCGCGGTTCGACTGCACGAGGTACTCCATGGCGAAGTGCACGCCGTCGAGGTCGCGCCCCGGGATCGGCAGGTCGCGCGGCACGAGAGCGCCGGTGGCGACCACGACCGCGTCGTAGCGCGCCCGCAGGTCGTCCCAGGTGATGTCGGAGCCGATGTCGACGCCCGCGCGGAACCGGGTGCCCTCGGCCTTCATCTGGTTCAGGCGGAGCTCGAGGTGCTTCTTCTCCATCTTGAAGTCCGGGATCCCGTAGCGCAGGAGGCCGCCGATGCGGTCGTCGCGCTCGTAGACCGCGACGGTGTGCCCGGCGCGGGTGAGCTGCTGAGCGGCGGCGAGCCCCGCCGGGCCGGAGCCGACGACCGCGACGGTCTTGCCGGTCAGGCGCTCCGGCGGGTGCGGCTGCACCCAGTCGTTGCCGAAGGCCTGATCGATGATCGAGACCTCGATCTGCTTGATCGTGACGGCGGGCTGATTGATGCCGAGCACGCAGGACGACTCGCACGGCGCCGGGCAGAGCCGGCCCGTGAACTCCGGGAAGTTGTTCGTCGCGTGCAGGCGCTCGATCGCCTGGCGGCCCTCGCCGCGCCACATCAGGTCGTTCCACTCGGGGATCAGGTTCCCCAGCGGGCAGCCCTTGTGGCAGAACGGGATGCCGCAGTCCATGCAGCGGCCCGCCTGCCGGCGCAGCACGGCGGAGTCGCCCTGCTCGTAGACCTCTTTCCAGTCCATCAGGCGGACGGACACGGGACGCCGCTTGGGCAGCTCCCGGTCCTGCACCTTCAGGAACCCCTTGGGATCAGCCACCGGTCACCTCCAGAATCCGTCCCCAGACGACGTCGCCGTCGGGGTCGAGCCCCTCCTCCACAGCGGATGCGCGCGTCGCGAGCACCGCGGCGAAGTCGCGGGGCAGTACCTTGACGAAACGCGAGACCGTTCCGTCGAAATCGTCGAGCATCCCCTGGGCCAGGGTCGACTCGGTCTCCGCGACGTGCCGCTCGAGCAGATCGCGCAGGATCTCCACGTCGGCGCTGCCGAGCTCGGAGAGGGTCAGCTCGCCGGAGGCGATCGCGTCGCGGTTCACGAGCTCGCGGCGCAGGCCGTGGATGTAGGCCGTGCCGCCCGACATGCCGGCGCCGAGGTTCCGCCCGGTCTCGCCGAGGATCACCGCCAGGCCTCCGGTCATGTACTCGAGCGCGTGGTCGCCCACTCCTTCGACCACCGCGGTGGCGCCGGAGTTGCGGACCAGGAAGCGCTCGCCGACCATCCCGCGGATGAACATCGTGCCCTGGGTCGCCCCGTAGCCGATCACATTGCCCGCGATCACGTTCGTCGAGGCGTCGAAGGTGCTGCGGCGGTCCGGCCGCACCACGATCTGGCCGCCCGAGAGGCCCTTGCCGACGTAGTCGTTGGAGTCGCCCTCGAGCCGCAGCGTGATGCCGGCGGGGAGGAACGCTCCGAGCGACTGCCCGGCCGAGCCGCGGAGCGACACGACGATGGAGTCGGCCGGCAGGCCGTTCTCGCCGAATCGGACAGTGACCTCGTGGCCCAGCATGGTGCCGACGGCGCGCTCGGTGTTCTTGATCTCGCGCTCGATCCGCACGGTGCCGCGGTGGTCGAGCACGTTCGCCGCGAGGCGGATCAGCTCGTTGTCGAAGTGGTGCTCGAGCTCGTGCTCCTGCGCGCGGCCGTGGCGGCGCGGCTCCTCCGCCGTGAAGACCGGTCCGACGAGGATCGGCGTCAGGTCGAGCCCGCTCGCCTTCCAGTGCTCGATCGCCTGGTCGACGTCGAGCAGCTCGCGGTGGCCGACGATCTCGTCGACGCTCCGGAAGCCGAGCTGCGCGAGGTATTCGCGCACCTCCTGGGCGATGAACTCGAAGAAGTTGACGACGAACTCGGGCTTGCCGGAGAACCGCTGGCGCAGCTCCGGGTTCTGCGTCGCGACGCCCACCGGGCAGGTGTCGAGGTGGCAGACGCGCATCATGATGCAGCCCTCGACGATCAGCGGAGCCGTCGCGAAGCCGAACTCCTCGGCTCCGAGCAGCGCGCCGATGACGACGTCGCGACCGGTCTTCATCTGGCCGTCGACCTGCACGACCACGCGGTCGCGCATGCCGTTGAGCATCAGCGTCTGCTGGGTCTCGGCCAGGCCGAGCTCCCAGGGCGTGCCCGCGTGCTTGAGCGAGTTCACCGGGCTCGCGCCGGTGCCGCCGTCGTGACCCGAGACGAGGATCACGTCGGCGAGGGCCTTCGCGGTGCCGGCGGCGACCGCTCCGATGCCCGACTGGCTGACCAGCTTCGCGTGGATGCGCGCCGACGGGTTCGCCCGCTTGAGGTCGAAGATCAGCTGCTTGAGGTCCTCGATCGAGTAGATGTCGTGGTGCGGCGGCGGCGAGATCAGGCCGACGCCGGCGGTCGCGTGCCGGGTGCGCGCGATCCACGGGTACACCTTCGTCGGCGGCAGCTGACCGCCCTCGCCGGGCTTGGCGCCCTGGGCGAGCTTGATCTGGATGTCGTCCGCGTGGGTGAGGTACATGCTCGTGACGCCGAAGCGGCCCGAGGCGACCTGCTTGATCGCGGAGCGGCGCTCCGGGTCGAGCAGCCGCTCGGTGTCCTCGCCGCCCTCGCCGGTGTTCGACTTGGCGCCGAGGCGGTTCATCGCGATCGCGAGCGTCTCGTGCGCCTCCGGCGAGATGGAGCCGTAGCTCATCGCGCCCGTCGAGAAGCGCTTGACGATCGCCTCGACCGGCTCGACCTCGTCGATCGGGATCGGCGTGCGCCCCGCGGTGTCGAGCTTGAACATGCCGCGGAGGGTCATCAGCGAGCTCGCCTGGTCGTCGACCATCTTCGTGTACTCGCGGAAGACGTCGTAGCGGCGGTTGCGCGTCGAGTGCTGCAGGCGGAACACCGTGTCCGGGTTGAACAGGTGCGGGGCGCCGTCGCGGCGCCACTGGTACTCGCCGCCGACCGCCAGGCGCTCATGCGCGACGATCGCGCCGTCCTCGGGGTACGCGGCGCGGTGACGCGCGGCGTTCTCCTCGGCGACGACGTCGATGCCGATGCCGCCGAGCTTCGAGACGGTGCCGGTGAAGTACTGGTCGACGAACGCCTGGCTGAGGCCGACGGCCTCGAAGGTCTGCGCCCCGGCGTAGCTCGACACGGTGGAGATGCCCATCTTGGACATGATCTTCAGCACGCCCTTGCCGAGCGCCTTGATCACGTTCTTCACGGCCTTCTCCGGCGAGACGTCCGACAGCATGCCGCTGCGGACGAGGTCCTCGCAGGTCTCCATCGCCAGGTACGGGTTGACCGCGGAGGCGCCGTAGCCGATGAGCGTCGCCACATGGTGCACCTCGCGGACGTCGCCCGCCTCGACCACGAGCCCCACTCGCATCCGGTTCTCGGTGCGGATGAGGTGGTGGTGCACGGCGGCGAGCATCAGCAGCGAGGGGATCGGCGCGAGGTCCTTGGTGGAGTCGCGGTCCGAGAGCACCAGGAACTGCGCTCCCGCGGCGATGGCCTCGTCGGCCTCGTCGCACATCTCGTCGATGCGGTCCTGCATCGCGCGGGGTCCCGCGTCGACGCGGTACAGGCCGCGGATCGTCGTGGTGATGTGGCTCAGCGGGCGCGGCGCGATGTGCTGGATCTTCGCGAGCTCGTCGTTGTCGATGACCGGGAAGTCGAGGACGACCTGGCGCGCGTGCTCGGCACCGGCGGTCAGCAGGTTGCGCTCGGGGCCGAGGCCCAGGCGGAGCGAGGTCACGACCTCCTCGCGGATCGAGTCCAGCGGCGGGTTCGTCACCTGCGCGAAGGCCTGCGTGAAGTAGTCGAAGAGCAGGCGGGGGCGCTTGGACAGGACGGCCACGGGGGTGTCCGAGCCCATCGCTCCGAGCGGCTCCGCACCGGCGCGCGCCATCGGCAGCAGGAGGAGGCGGACCTCCTCCTCGGTGTAGCCGAAGGTGCGCTGGCGGCGGTTGACCGAGGCGGGCGTGTGCACGATGTGCTCGCGCTCGGGGAGGTCCTTGAGGTTGATGCGGCCCTTCTCGAGCCACTCCTCGAACGGACCGGAGGCGGCGAGCTGCCCCTTGATCTCCTCGTCCTCGACGATGCGGCCCTGCTCGGTGTCGACCAGGAACATGCGGCCGGGCTGCAGGCGTCCCTTGCGGACCACCTTCGCGGGGTCGATGTCGAGCACGCCGATCTCGCTGGCGAGCACCACGAGCCCGTCGTCGGTCACGACGTAGCGGCCGGGGCGGAGCCCGTTGCGGTCGAGAGTGGCGCCGACGAGCTCGCCGTCGGTGAAGACGATCGCGGCCGGGCCGTCCCACGGCTCCATGAGCATCGAGTGGTACTCGTAGAACGCGCGGCGCTTCGGGTCGAGCGCGCCGTCCTGGTTCTCCCAGGCCTCCGGCACCATCATCATGACCGCGTGCGGGAGCGACCGGCCGGCCAGGTTGAGCAGCTCGACGGTCTCGTCGAACGAGGCGGAGTCGCTGCGGCCGGGCGAGACGATCGGGAACAGCGGGGCCAGGTCGCCCAGCTCGCGGCTCTTCAGCTGCGACTGGCGCGCGCGCATCCAGTTGCGGTTGCCCTGCACCGTGTTGATCTCGCCGTTGTGCGCGATCATCCGGAACGGCTGAGCGAGCGGCCACGACGGGAAGGTGTTGGTGGAGTACCGGGAGTGCACCAGCGCGAGCTTCGACGCGAAGCGCTCGTCGGACAGGTCCGGGTAGAACGGCTCCAGCTGGAGCGTCGTCACCATGCCCTTGTAGACGAGCGTGCGGCTCGAGAGCGACATGAAGTAGACCTCGAGCTCGCGCTCGACGCGCTTGCGCAGGCGGAAGGTCAGACGGTCGAGGCGCACGGAGGAGAGGGGCGTGCCGCTCTCGTCGGTCAGCTCGCTCCGGATGAACAGCTGCTCGATCGCCGGCATGGCGGCCCGGGCGAGCGTGCCGATCTCGTCGGGCTGCACGGGCACGGAGCGCCAGCCGACCACGGCGAGGTTCTCCTCGCGGGCGATGTCGGCGATCGTCGACTTGACCCGCTCGCGCTCGAACACGTCCACCGGGAGGAAGGCGTTGCCCACCGCGTACTGGCCCAGCGGCGGGAGCTCGAAGGGAGCGACCGCGCGGAGGAACTCGTCCGGGATCTGCGTGATGATCCCCGCGCCGTCGCCCGTTCCCGCGTCGGAGCCGACGGCGCCGCGGTGCTCGAGGTTGCGCAGCGCGTTCAGCGCGGCGTCGATGATGTCGTGGCCGGCGGTGCCGCGCATGGTGGCGACCATCGCGAGACCGCACGCGTCCTTCTCGGCGGCCGGATCGTACATCCCCTGCGCCGGCGGCATGCCCAGGAAGGGCACGGCGCGGGCCGGGGTCGAGGGCTGGGCGGAGGCCATGGGAACCGTCCTCACGGGGGTGATGGCTGATCGGGACGTCACTGGCCCGCGGTGGTGGAGGAGGAGCGGCTCCCCGATCGGGAGGGCCGCAGGGTTCTGCCGTGGCGCGAGCGTCGCGCGCCGCCGGCGGTGCCTGCACGACGACCCGCCCGCGGCAGCGCTCGTGGCTGCGCCGCGATGGGGCGGTCGTGGAGGTGTCGGGCACCCGGGAGGCGGTCGCGGAGGCTCCGCGACCTCCGTCAGGTGCGGGAGACCGCCGGCTTCTCGGCGTCGGTGCCGGAAGCAGGGGTGGTGGTGTCGTCGGAGTCGGACTCGACGTCCTCGAATTCTACCGCAGCCGGAGCGGGCGTCCACTCGCGACCCGGCCGGTAGGCCGAGGGCTCGGCGCCCGGGTGCTCGCGCTTCTGGATCACCACGAGGACCAGGCCGATGACCACGGCGATGAGCGCGGCCCAGACGTTGGTGCGGATGCCCCAGAAGAACTCGCTCGGGTCGATCCGGATGGACTCGAACCAGACGCGGCCGATCCCGTACCAGATCAGGTAGGCGGCGAAGACGGTGCCCCACTGCAGCTTGAGACGGCGCTCGAGCAGGAGGATGACCGCGATGCCGACGACGTTCCAGAGGATCTCGTAGAGGAAGGTCGGGTGGAAGAGCGTGCCCGCCGGGAGGCCGACGGGGAAGGCCGGGTTGGTGGTCTCGATCTCGAGGCCCCAGGGCAGGGTCGTGGGCAGGCCGAAGAGCTCGTGGTTGAACCAGTTGCCCAGACGCCCGAGCGCCTGCGCGGCGAGCATGCCGGGGGCGAGGGCGTCGGCGAAGGTCCAGAACCGCACTCCTGTCCAGCGGCAGCCGATGAACGCGCCGACCGCGCCTCCGATCAGCCCGCCGAAGATGGCGTTGCCGCCGTTCCAGATGCGGACGACCTCCCACGGGTCGGCGCCGTCGTAGAAGTAGTCGCCGGGGTGGGTGAGCACGTGGTAGGCGCGGGCGCCGACGATGCCGAGCGGCACGGCCCAGATGATGATGTCGAGCACGACCCACGGCTCCGCGCCGCGGCGCTTGAGGCGCTGGTTCGTCATGATCGTCGCCACGATGATCCCCGCGAGGATGCAGAGCGCGTAGGTGTGGATCGCGAGCGTGAAGGTGCCGATCGTGAGGTCGTACTGACTCCACGCGTCGGGGGGGCTCGGAATGCTCAGCGGTACGGACACCGGTACTCGACCTTTCGAAGGAGGGGGTCCCCCGGGCGCGGCTCTGCCGCGCCCCGGTGGGCATCCCGATTGTAGCGGGAGGGTGTCAGCGCGCGGAGCGCAGGCGGGTGCCCTCGGCGAGGCCGCGGGAGGTCTCGGCGACCGCGTCGACCCCGCCGGACGCCAGCGCCCGCACCAGGGCGGATCCGACGATGGCGCCGTCCGCGTAGGCGAGGATCTCGGCGACCTGCTCGCCGGTTGAGATGCCCAGGCCGACGCACGCGCTCTCGGAGCCGGCGGCGCGGAGGCGGTCGACCAGGGTGCGGGCCGCGGAGTCGACGTCGGTGCGCGCGCCGGTGATGCCCATCGTCGAGACCGCGTAGACGAATCCACGGCTCGAGTCGACGGCCTGGCGCAGGCGCGTGTCCGTCGAGGACGGCGCCGCGAGGAACACGCGGTCGAGTCCGAGCCGCTCGGAGACGGCGAGCCACTCGGCGCCCTCGTCCGGGATCAGGTCGGGCGTGATGAGGCCGGACCCGCCGGCCTCGGCCAGATCAGTGGCGAAGCGCTCGACCCCGTACTGCAGGACGGGGTTGTAGTAGGTCATCACCAGGACCGGCACGTCGACGCGCGCCCGGATCTCGCGGACGGCCTCGAAGCCGTGGCGGAGGCGGAAGCCGCCCGCGATGGCGGCCTGGGTCGCCTCCTGGATGACGGGTCCGTCCATCACCGGATCGGAGTAGGGCAGACCGAGCTCGATCGCGTCGACGCCGTTCTCCGCCATGGCCACGGCGGCGTCGATGCTGGTCGGCAGGTCGGGGAACCCGACGGGGAGGTAGCCGATCAGGGCGCCCGCCGCCTCCTCGTTCCGGCGCCGGACGGTCTCGGCGACGCTCGGTCCGCGGCCGCTCACGACTGCACCGCGCCCTGGTCCATGAGGCCGAAGTAGTGCGCAGCGGTCGTCATGTCCTTGTCGCCGCGGCCCGAGAGGTTGACCAGGATGGTGGCCTCGGGGCCGAGCTCGCGCCCGAGCTCCAGCGTGCCGGCCAGCGCGTGCGCGGACTCGATCGCCGGGATGATCCCCTCGGTGCGGCTGAGCAGCATGAGCGCGTCCATCGCGGCCGAGTCGGTGACCGCGCGGTAGTCGGCGCGGCCGATGCTCGAGAGCCATGCGTGCTCCGGGCCGATGCCCGGGTAGTCGAGGCCGGCCGAGATCGAGTGCGACTCGACGGTCTGGCCGTCCTCGTCCTGGAGGAGGAAGCTGCGGGCGCCGTGCAGGACGCCGGGGCGGCCCTTGCTGATGGTCGCCGCGTGGCGGGGGGTCTCGATCCCGTCGCCGCCGGCCTCGAAGCCGACGAGGCGGACCTCGGGGTCGTCGAGGAAGGCGTGGAAGATCCCCATCGCGTTGGAGCCGCCGCCGACGCAGGCGGTGACCGCGGTGGGCAGCGAGCCGGTGAGCTCGAGGACCTGCTCGCGCGCCTCCTCGCCGATGATCTTCTGGAAGTCGCGGACGAGGGCCGGGAACGGGTGCGGGCCCGCGACGGTGCCGAAGATGTAGTTCGTGGTGCCCACGTTCGTCACCCAGTCCCGCATCGCGTCGTTGATCGCGTCCTTGAGGGTGCGCGAGCCGGTCGTCACGGGGATCACCTCGGCGCCGAGCAGGCGCATGCGGGCGACATTGAGGGCCTGGCGCTCGGTGTCGACCTCGCCCATGTAGACCACGCAGTCGAGGCCGAACAGGGCGGCGGCCGTGGCGGTCGCGACGCCGTGCTGGCCCGCTCCCGTCTCGGCGATGACGCGGGTCTTGCCGATCCGCTTGGTGAGCAGCGCCTGGCCCAGCACGTTGTTGATCTTGTGCGAGCCGGTGTGGTTGAGGTCCTCGCGCTTGAGGATGATCCGCGCTCCGCCGGCGTGCTCGGCGAACCGCGGCACCTCGGTGATGATCGACGGACGGCCGGTGTAGCTGCGGTGCAGCTCCATCAGCTCGGCCGCGAACGCGGGGTCGACCTTCGTGCGCTCGTACTCGGCGCTCAGCTCGTCGAGGGCCTCGACGAGGGACTCGGGGACGTAGCGTCCGCCGAACTCGCCGAAGTAGGGGCCGAGTTCATCCCGGAGTGCCATGGGGGTACCGCCTATCGGAGTGGTCAGTGCGCCAGGAAGCCGGCGAGGGTGGAGACGGGGTCGCCGCCGGTGACGAGAGCCTCGCCCACGAGGACGACGTCGGCTCCGGAGCCGCGGTAGTGCGCGACGTCGTCGGCGGTGAGGACGGCCGACTCGGCCACCTTCACCGCGTCGTCGGGGAAGCGCTCGGAGAGGCGGCCGAAGAGGTCGCGGTCGAGCTGGAAGGTGGAGAGGTCGCGGGCGTTCACGCCGATGAGCCTCGCGCCGAGGTCGGCGGCCCGCTCGAGCTCGTCGGCCGAGTGCGTCTCGACGAGCGGGGTCATCCCCAGCTCGAGCACGAGGGCGTGCAGCTCGGCGAGCAGGGGCTGCTCGAGCGCGGCGACGATGAGGAGGACCAGGTCGGCTCCGGCCGCGCGGGCCTCGAGGACCTGGTACGGCTCGGCGACGAAGTCCTTGCGCAGGACGGGGATCGACACGCGCTCGCGGACCGCCTCGAGGTCCGCGAGGGACCCCTTGAAGCGGCGCTCCTCGGTGAGGACGCTGATCGCGCTCGCTCCCCCGAGCTCGTACTGTCCGGCCAGCTCGGCGGGGACGGGGATGTCGGCGAGGGCTCCGCGCGACGGGCTGGCGCGCTTCACCTCGGCGATGATCCTGACGCGCTCGGCGGGGGCCAGAGCGGCCAGGGCGTCGAGGGCGGGCGCCTGGGCGAGCGCGCGGCGCTCGACGGCTTCGAGCGGGGCGCTCTCGCGGCGCCGGGCCGCGTCGGCCAGGGCGCCGGCGGTGAGGTCGGCGAGCACCTAGGCGCGCGCCTTCGGGTTCGCCTTCGCGCCGTTGACGCCGTAGCCCGCCTTGGCCATGCCCATGCCCACGAGCAGACCCACCACGACCAGGCCGGCCGAGAGCCAGACCACCAGGGGCACGTCGAACCAGAACGCGATCGTGCCGATCGTGAATCCGACCAGCATGATGACGACGGCCGTCCACGCTGCGGGCGAGTGGCCGTGGTTGTCGTCGTCGTGCTCGGTGCTCATGGGTCTCCTCCTGGGGGTGCATCGGGACCAGAGCAGTCTAGCGTGAGGCGCCTGAGCGCCCGGCCCCGGACTCGCCTGTGCAGCCGCCTGCAGGAGGCGGGGATGCCGGACCGCCGGACACGACCCCGGCCGGTGTCAGCGGCCCGAGGTGGGGTCGTCGCCGCGCGAGAGCTCGTCCCACGAGACGACCGGGTCGATGTCGCCGTCGTCCGTCTGCACGGTCGACGCGCCGTGGCCGTAGCCGTCGGCGGGCTCGAAGCGGGACGCGCGCTTCCGCGCCGCTCCCGGCCAGCGGCGCGAGGTCGCGAGGACGCCGATCCCGAGCAGCGCGGTGAGCACGCCGCAGACCAGGGCGACGACGGGCCAGGCCGTCGCGGAGGACGAGGCCACGAGCGCGGCGACGGACTGCTCCCCCGCGATGGCGGTCGCCTCCGTGACCAGCGAGGCGCCGGCGCGCACGGGGTCGCCCAGTGCCGTCGCGGCCGCGAGCACCACCGAGGCGCCGAGGACGGCCTGGAGCACACCGAGCACGATCCGGAAGACGGGGCCGGCGATGGCGAGGGCCGCGGCGAGAGCGAGGCCCGCGAGCGCCAGGGCGGAGAGCGCGGGCGCGGCGACGGTCCCGGCCACGTCGATCCGCTGGCCCTCCCCCTCGATCGCGGCCAGGGTCAGCGTGGACCAGGTCTGGGTGGAGGCGGTCAGCTCGAGCGCGGCGAGCAGCACGACCCCGAGGATCGCCGTGTACTTCAGCCGCCGTCCGCTCATGCTCACTCCGCCGGGCCGAGGCCGGTGAACGGCACGAGGGGGTCGACGTCGAAGCAGGCGTGCTCGCCCGTGTGGCAGGCTGCGCCGATCTGCTCGACCTGGACCAGCACGGTGTCGGCGTCGCAGTCGAGGGCGGCACCCCGCACGTACTGCGCGTGCCCGGACGTGTCGCCCTTGCGCCAGTACTCCTGGCGCGAGCGCGACCAGAAGGTGACGCGGCCCTCGGTGAGGGTGCGCCGGAGAGCCTCGCGGTCCATCCAGCCCATCATGAGCACCTCGCGGGTGTCGTGCTGCTGGATGATCGCGGGCAGGAGCCCGGTCGGATCGAAGGCGGCGCGGTCCAGGACGGCGTCGAGCTCGGCGGGGGTCATCGGATCTCGATCCCGGAGGCCGCGAGCGAGCGCTTGACGTCGCCGATCGTCAGCTCGCGATTGTGGAAGACGGAGGCGGCGAGCACGGCGTCGGCCCCCGCGCCGACGGCCGGAGCGAAGTGCTCGACGGCACCGGCGCCTCCAGAGGCGATGACGGGCACGGAGCTCAGCTCGCGCATCGCGGCGATCAGCTCGAGGTCGAAGCCCTGCTTGGTGCCGTCGGCGTCGATGGAGTTGACCAGCAGCTCCCCGGCGCCGCGCTCGACGGCCTCGGCCGCCCAGGCCAGGGCGTCGAGCTCGGTCTCGCGGCGTCCGCCGTGAGTGGTGACGACGAAGCCGGACGCCGTGGCGTCGCTCCGCTTGACGTCGAGCGAGAGCACGAGCACCTGCGCGCCGAAGACGTCGGCGATCTCGCCGAGGAGCTCGGGCCGGGCGATCGCGGCGGAGTTGACGCCCACCTTGTCGGCGCCGTGCGCGAGCAGTCGCGAGACGTCCTCGGCGCTGCGCACGCCCCCGCCGACCGTGAGCGGGATGAAGACCTGCTCGGCGGTCGCCCGCACCACGTCGTAGGTGGTCGAGCGGTCGTCGACCGTGGCGGTGACGTCGAGGAAGGTCAGCTCGTCGGCGCCCTGCTCGAAGTAGAGGCGGGCGAGCTCGACGGGGTCGCCCGCATCGCGCAGGTTCTGGAAGTTGACGCCCTTCACGACGCGGCCGGCGGCGACGTCGAGGCAGGGGATGACGCGGACGGCGAGACTCATCGGCTCCCCCTCTACAGGCGCGCGGCGTGGATGGAGGTGACCAGGATCGCGCGGGCGCCCAGGTCGTACAGGCGGTCCATCACCTGGTTCATGTCCGCGCGCGGCACCATCACGCGGACGGCCACCCACTCGGCGTCGTGCAGCGGCGAGACCGTCGGGGACTCGAAGCCCGGGGCGATCGCCGTGGCGCTCTCCAGGAGCGCGACGGGGCAGTCGTAGTCGAGCAGCACGTACTCGCGGGCGACCAGCACGCCCTGCAGGCGGCGCAGCAGCACCGGGATGCCCTCGGGCTCCCCTGCGGCGGAGACCAGGACGGCGGTCGAGTCCAGGATGACCGGGCCGAAGATCTCGAGGCCGGCCTTGCGGAGCGTGGTGCCGGTCTCGACGACATCGGCGATGACGTCGGCGACGCCGAGCTGGATCGCGGACTCGACCGCGCCGTCGAGGCGGATCAGCGTCACCTCGACGCCGTGCTCCCGGAGGAAGCGGCCCACGAGGCCCGGGTAGCTGGTCGCCACGCGGAGGCCGTCGATCTGCGCGAGCTCGTCGTAGCGGCCTGCGGGCCCGGCGAAGCGGAAGGTGGAGTTCGCGAAGCCGAGGCTCGCGATCTCGCGCGCCTCGGAGCCGGAGTCGATCAGGAGGTCGCGGCCGGTGACCCCGACGTCGAGAGCGCCGGAGCCGACGTAGGTGGCGATGTCGCGCGGGCGCAGGTAGAAGAACTCCACCCCGTTGCGCTCGTCGACGACGTGCAGCTCCTTCGGGTCGCGACGGCCGGTGTAGCCGGCCTCCGCGAGCATCTGACCGGCGGTCTCCGAGAGGGAGCCCTTGTTGGGGACGGCGACGCGCAGGAGCGCCGGGGCGGGGGTGGTGGTCACGGGATGTCCTTCATGACTCGACGGCTGTTCAGGGGGCGGCACGGCTCCTCGGGGAGCGTGCGGGCGCGACGGCGCGGAGCGGAGGCGCACCCCGGCGAGCGGGGCGGGGCTCACAGATGCCGGTAGACGTCGGCCGTCGTCAGTCCCTTGGCGAGCATGAGCACCTGCAGGTGGTAGAGCAGCTGCGAGATCTCCTCGGCGGTGCGCTCGTCGCCCTCGTACTCGGCGGCCATCCACACCTCGGCGGCCTCCTCGACGATCTTCTTGCCGATGAAGTGCACGCCGGCGTCGAGCTCGCGGACGGTGCCCGAACCCTCGGGACGGGCGGCGGCCTTCTCGCCCAGCTCAGCGAAGAGGTCGTCGAAAGTTTTCACCGGGGAAGTCTATACGGCGGCCGGGCGCGGGCCACCTCAGTGCCGGTGCAGGTGAGCGGTCGCCGTCTCGCGCAGCGACGCGATCGCGGCCTCCGGGTCGTCCGCGCCGAAGACCGCGGAGCCCGCGACGAAGGTGTCGGCTCCCGCCTCCGCTGCGATCTCGATCGTGCCGGGAGCGATCCCGCCGTCGACCTGGAGCCAGACGTCGAGCCCGGTGCGGTCCACCACGTTCCGGAGGGTCCGCAGCTTGGGCATCGTCTCCTCTATGAAGGACTGGCCCCCGAAGCCGGGCTCGACCGTCATCACGAGGACCTGGTCGAACTCGGGCAGGAGGTCGAGGTAGTCGTCCACCATCGTGCCCGGCTTGAGCGCGATCCCCGCCCGCGAGCCGATCTCGCGCAGGCGCCGCGCGAGTGCCACGGCGTCGCGCGCGGCCTCGGCGTGGAAGGTCACGGAGTAGGCGCCGGTCTCGGCGTAGTCGGGGGCCCACCGGTCGGGGTCGTCGATCATCAGGTGCAGGTCGAGCGGCCGGGGCGAGACGTCCTGGAGGCGCTGGACCATCGTCAGCCCGAAGGTGAGGTTCGGCACGAAGTGGTTGTCCATCACGTCGACGTGCACCAGGTCGGCTCCGGCGATGCGCTGCAGCTCGGCCTCGAAGTTCACGAAGTCGGCGGAGAGGATGCTGGGGTTGATCCGTGCGGGCATGCCTCCAGCCTAGATCGGAGCGTCCTCCGCGTCCGCCCGGCCGAGCGCGTTCCCGCTCCGGAGGGGTCAGGCGTCTCCGGACGCCGCCTCGAGGGGCCGGCGGCGGAGGAGCTGGACGAACATGGCGTCGGTGCCGTGTCGGTGCGGCCAGAGCTGCACGTGGAGGGTGCCCTCCGGCAGCGGGAGCGGGTCCGCCGTCACCGCGCGCAGCGCGGCCGGCGTGTCGACGAGCTCGAGCTCGTGCCGCTCCTGCGCGAGGGCGAGCACGCGCCGGGTCTCGCCGAGGTGCGGCGAGCAGGTCACGTAGGCCAGCAGGCCGTCGGGAGCGAGAGCCCTCACCGCGGAGTCGAGCAGCTCGCCCTGGAGGGCGGCCAGCGGCTCCACGTCGGCCGCGGACTTGCGCCAGCGCGCCTCGGGCCGACGCCGCAGCGCACCGAGACCGGTGCACGGCGCGTCGAGGAGGATGCGGTCGAACGATCCCGGCTGCTCGTCGCCCAGGTCGCGCCCGTCGCCGGTGCGCACCTCGACCGACGGATCGACGGCGGCCAGCGCCTGCCGCACCAGGCCCGCGCGGCCCGGAACCACCTCGTTGGCGAGCAGCGCCGCCCCTCCTGCGCGCGCCTCCGCCGCGAGCAGCGCCGCCTTGCCGCCGGGTCCCGCGCACAGGTCGAGCCAGCGCTCGCCCGGGCGGACCGGCCGTGCTCGGGAGAGCGCCAGAGCGGCGAGCTGGGAGCCCTCGTCCTGCACGCGCACGCGGCCCTCGTGCACCGCGGGGAACGCCTCCGGGTCGCCGCCGGTGCTGGTCATGCCGACCGGCGAGAACCGGTCGGGTTCGGCGTCGGCGATCTCGCCGGGAGACGCCAGGCCCGGCAGAGCCACCAGGTTCACGCGCGGAGCCGCGTTGTCGGCGGCGAGCAGCGCGTCGAGCTCGTCGGCCGCCCCCTCCGCCGCCAGCGCCCGTCGCAGGGCGCGCACGATCCACACGGGGTGGGAGCTCAGCGCGGCGATCCGGTCGTCCCCGGAGACCGCGGCCGCGGAGACCCGCTCGCGCCACTCGCCGGCGCTCGAGCGCGAGACCGCGCGCAGCACGGCGTTGGCGAAGGCCACCGCTCCCCGCGAGGAGCCGGCCGCGACGAGCGCGACGCTCTCGTTCACCGCGGCGTGCGGGGCCACGCGGGTCGCGAGCAGCTGGTGCACGCCCAGGCGCAGCGCGTCGAGCACGGGCGCATCGATGCTCTCGACGGACCGGCCGGCCGCGAGGGCGATCACGCGGTCGTAGTAGCCGGACATCCGCAGGGTGCCGTAGCAGAGCTCGGTGGCCAGTCCCGCGTCGGCGGGCGAGAGGCCGGCGGCGCTGATCCGCGCGGGCAGGACCAGGTTGGCGTAGGCGTCCGACCCGCTCACCGCGAGCAGGACGTCGTAGGCGACCCGGCGGGCGGGAGCGGCCTCGCGACGGGCGCTCATGCGAGCACCGTGCTCTCGCGCAGGCCGCGGGCCCAGGCGGCGCCGGCCATCGGGGTCCTGCCGGCGGGCTGGACGGTGACCAGCTCGACCGCTCCGTCCGCGGTGCCGACGAGGGCGCGCCCCGCGTCGAGGCGGACGACGCCGGGAGCGAGGTCCCCCTCGGCCGCGCGGACCGCGAGCACCTTGAGGCGCGCGTCGCCCACCGCGGTCGAGGCTCCGGGCTCGGGAGTCGTTCCGCGCACGAGCGCGAGGACCCGCGCGGTCGGGAGGCTCCAGTCGATCCGGCCGTCCGCGGCGTCGAGCTTGGGAGCGGGGGTCGCCTCTCCGGCCTGCGGAGTAGCGACGGCCGTGCCCTCCTCCAGCGCGTCGACCACGCCGAGGGTGAGGCCGGCGCCGCTCCCGGCCAGCTCCGTCAGCAGCTCGCCCGCGGTGCGCTCCCCCGCGTCGACGGCGAGCTCGGCGTACACGTCACCGGCGTCGAGCTCGGCGACCAGCTGGAAGACGCTCGCGCCGATCCGCGTGTCGCCCGCCATCAGCGCCCGCTGGACGGGAGCCGCCCCGCGCCAGCGCGGCAGCAGGGAGAAGTGCAGGTTGATCCAGCCCAGGCGCGGCACCGCCAGCAGGCGCTGCCGGACGAGGCCGCCGTAGGCCACGATCACGCCGAGGTCGGGGGCGAGCTCCGCGATCCGGTCGGTCACGTCCTCGTCGAGGCGGTTCGCCCGGATCACCGGGATCCCCAGCTCCTCGGCCGTGACGGCGACCGGCGAGGGGGTGAGCACGCGCTTGCGGCCCACCGGGGCGTCCTCCCGGGTGACCACGGCGACGACCTCGTGCGCGGAGGCGGCGAGGTCGCGGAGGGTCGGAACGGCGGCGGCGGGCGTGCCGGCGAAGACGAGGCGCACGGGGGTCTCCTGGGGAGTCAGAGGATGTCGGGGTCGTCGAGACGGACCCGGAGCCGGGGGGCCGGCCGGAAGCGGCCGGGCGTGGTCGGCGGGCGACGACGGCGCGTGGCGTTGCGGATCACGGCGGAGCGGAGGCGCGCGGCCACATCCGCACCGCGAGCGTAGTCGAACCGGACGATCGCCCGGACGGAGCCGTCCTCGAGCCCGACAGGACCGAGGACCTCGTGCCGGTCGTCCTCGTCGAGCGCGTCGAGCGCCTCCTCCACCGCGTGCGCGTCGCCGCTCACCGTGGCCAGGCGCACCGCGGGCGGGAAGCGCAGAGCGCGCCGCTCCTGGAGCTCGGCCCGGAGGTACTCGGCCTGCCGCCAGGTCGCCAGGGCGGTCGCGAGCCGACCGCCGACCCCGACCAGGAGGACCGGCGCGCCCGGGCGGGCCAGCGCCGCGGCGTTCGACCAGGTGCGAAGCGCGTCGTCGGCGACCCGCAGGCTCTCGCGGGCCAGCATCCGCTCGCCGTCCAGCAGCAGGACGGCGTGGTAGCCGCCGTCGGCCCGCGGCTCCGCCCCGCGCGTGGCCACGACGAGCGCGGGCTCGTCGGGGAGGGTGAGCACGGGGCGCTGCCCGTCGGCGACGATCACCTTGGCACCCGGGAAGGCGCGTCCGAGCTCCTCCGCGGTGCGGCCCGCGCCGAGGGAGACGAGGCGCAGAGCCGTCGCCTGGCAGACGGAGCAGGTCCAGTCGGCCGCGATCAGGCCGCACCAGCCGCAGCTCGGCCGCCCGCCCTCGGAGTGCACGCCGAGCGGACCCTGGCAGCGGTTGCAGCGTGCGACGGTCCGGCAGCGGGCGCAGGCGACCACCGGCGCGTAGCCGGGGCGCGCGACCTGGACCAGCACGGGACCGGAGTCGAGGGCCTTCCGCGCCTCCCGCCAGGCGGAGGAGGGGATGCGCGCTGCCGCGTCGTGCTCGTCGGCCGCCCACTGCTGGGCGGTCGGCACGACGTGCGGGCGGCGGCTCGGCCGCGGCTCCACCTCGGTCGCGAAGCCGATCTCGACGAGCCGCTCGACCTCGACCGTGCGCGTGTTGCCGAGCAGGACGAGGCCGGCGCCGCTCTGCTCCTGCCGCACCAGGGCGACGTCGCGCGCGTGCGCGTAGGGCGCGAGCGGCTCGGCGAAGAGCGGATCGCCGTCGTCCCAGAGCGCGATCAGGCCGAGGGCGGAGGAGGGCGCGTAGAGGACGGAGCGGTTGCCGACGACGACCCGCGGCCCGGGATCGAGGCAGCGGACGAAGGCGGAGTAGCGCTCGGCGCCCTTCTGCCGCGCATCGAGGCGCACCACCGCCTCCGCGGGGACGAGGGCGGCGAGAGCGAGCTCCAGCTGCTCCTGGTCGCGGTAGTCGGGGACGGCCAGGATCGCGTCGCGGCCCGCGGCGAGCGTGTCCCGGGCGAGCTCGGCGAGCGTGACGGCCCAGCCGCCGACCCACGCGCCCGAGTCGAGCCTCACCGGAGCCGGCACGGCGCCGACCGCCAGCCGGGCCCCCTCGGCGAGTCCAACGAAGGAGGCGTCGGGGTAGCCCGTCACGCCGCCCGCCTCGACCGCGGGCGCCGCAGGAGCGGGACCCGCGGCGAGTCGCGCCTTCTCGACGCGGACGTGGCGGCGCGGCACGGCCAGGCGCAGCACGTCGCTCGCGCCCCCGGAGGCGCGGTCGGCCACCCGGCGGGCGAGGGCCCAGACCTCCGGGGTCAGCACGACGAGCGGCGAGACCAGCTCCTCGATGCCGCTGAGCGCTCCGGCGTGCTCGGTCCCCTCCCCCGTCTCGACGACGAACGCGTCGGCGATCCGGCCTCCGGTCCGCAACGGCACCCGCACGCGCACGCCGGGAACCACCTCGCCGCGCAGCGCCTCCGGCACCGCGTAGTCCAGGAGCCGGTCGAGCTGCGGGAGGGGCGAGTCCAGGAGCACGCGCGCGACGGCTCCGCTCGTCGCCATCGCCGCCGCGCCCGCTACGAGAGGCCCGCGGCGGAGCGCAGGTCGTCGACCCGGTCGAGGCGCTCCCAGGTGAAGTCGGGGAGCTCCCGGCCGAAGTGGCCGTAGGCCGCGGTCTGCGCGTAGATCGGGCGGAGCAGGTCGAGTGCGTGGATGATCGCGGCCGGGCGCAGGTCGAAGACCGAGCGGATCGCCTCGGTGATCGTCTCGTCGGAGACGGTGCCGGTGCCGAAGGTCTCGACGTAGAGGCCGACCGGGGCCGCCTTGCCGATGGCGTAGGCGACCTGCACCTCCAGCCGCGAGGCGAGCCCCGCGGCGACCGCGTTCTTGGCGACCCACCGCATGGCGTAGGCGGCCGAGCGGTCCACCTTCGACGGGTCCTTGCCCGAGAACGCGCCGCCGCCGTGGCGGGACGCTCCGCCGTAGGTGTCGACGATGATCTTGCGGCCGGTGAGCCCGGCGTCGCCCTGAGGGCCGCCGATCTCGAAGCGGCCCGTCGGGTTGATCAGCAGGCGCACGGCGGAGGAGTCGAGGTCGACCGTCTCGAGGACGGGGCGGATGACGTGCGCCGCGATGTCCGCGTGGATCGTCTCGGTGCTGACGTGCTCGGCGTGCTGGGTGGACAGGACGACGGTGTCGATGGTGGACGGCGTCGTGCCGTCGTAGCCGATGGTGACCTGGGTCTTGCCGTCGGGTCGGAGGTAGTCGAGCTCGCCCGACTTGCGGACGGCGGCCAGGCGCTCGGCGAGGCGGTGCGAGAGCCAGCTCGGCAACGGCATGTATTCGGGGGTCTCGTCGGTCGCGAAGCCGAACATCAGGCCCTGGTCGCCCGCGCCCTGGCGGTCGAAGGCGTCCTCGCCCGCCTCGGAGGAGCGGACCTCGAGCGCCGTGTCGACGCCCGCCGCGATCTCGGGCGACTGCTGGCCGATCGAGACCGAGACGCCGCAGGAGCGGCCGTCGAAGCCCTTCTCCGAGGAGTCGTAGCCGATCTCGACGATCGTGTCGCGCACGATCTTGGGGATCTCGACGTAGCCGCTCGTGGAGACCTCGCCCGCGACGTGCACGAGCCCCGTCGTGACCAGCGTCTCGACGGCGACCCGGCTGTGCGGGTCCTCGCGGAGCAGGGCGTCGAGGATGCGGTCCGAGATCTGGTCGCAGATCTTGTCCGGGTGGCCCTCGGTGACGGACTCGGAGGTGAACAGGCGGAGGGGACCGGAGGTCATGCTTCTCTTCTCGTCCCGGCTCGTGCGGACCGGGGTCGTTCGTACCGGGAGTGGCCTGGCGGGCGCGATGCCGGGCGGCAGGCGATCGGCGCCTGGGCGGGCGGACCGGCGGGGCTAGCGCACGACCGCGTCGAGGACGCGATCGGCCACCTCCGCCTTGCTGCCCGAGGCCTCGCCAACTATATCGCCGGCCCGATCGAGGACCACGACGGCGTTGCTGTCGCTCTGGAAGCCCTCGGCCCAGCCCACCCTGTTGAGGACGAGCAGGTCGCAGCCCTTGCGGGCGATCTTGGCGCGGCCGAGCGCGAGCATCGCGTCCCGGTCCGGCTCGGTCTCCGCGGCGAAGCCGACGACGATCTGCCCCTCCCGCCGGGAGGCGGAGATCTCGGCGAGGACGTCCGGGTTCTTGACGAGCTCGAGGACGAGACGGTCGCCCTGCTGCTCCTTCTTGATCTTCGCGTCGGCGACCGCGGCGGGCCGGTAGTCGGCGACGGCCGCGGCCATGATCACGACGTCCGCGCCGGTGGCCGCGGCGAGGGCGGCCTCGCGCAGCTCGAGCGCGGTGCCCACCGGGAGGACCGTGACGCCCTCCGGCGCCGGCACGTCGAGGTTCGCGGCGAGGAGGGTGACCTCCGCGCCCCGGGCCGCAGCGGCCAGCGCGAGCGCGACGCCCTGCCTGCCGCTGGAGCGGTTGCCGACGAAGCGCACCGGGTCGAGGGGCTCGCGGGTTCCGCCGGCGGTCACGAGGACGCGCACGCCCGCGAGGTCGCGGCGGGCGGAGGCGGAGCGGGCATGGACGGCGAGGGCCTCCGCCACGATCGTCTCGGGCTCCTCCATGCGGCCGGGGCCCGAGTCGGCGCCGGTGAGGCGGCCGACCGCGGGGCCGACGACGTGCACGCCGCGGGAGCGGAGCACCGCCGTGTTCGCGACGGTGGCGGCGTTCGCCCACATCTCGGTGTGCATCGCGGGGGCGACCACGAGCGGGGCGGTGCTCGCGAGCACCGTGTTGCCGAGCAGGTCGTCGGCGAGGCCGGCGGCGAGCTTGGCGAGCGTGTGCGCCGTCGCGGGCGCTATCACGATGAGGTCGGCGGCCTGGCCGATGGCCACGTGCCGGACCTCGGCGACGCCCTCGTAGAGCTCGGTGTGCACCGGGTTCCGCGAGATGGCCTCGAGGGTGGGCTTGCCGACGAAGCGCAGCGCGGCCTCGGTCGCGACGACGTGCACGTCGTGCTCCGCGAGGACCAGCGCGCGGACGACTCCGACGGCCTTGTACGCGGCGATGCCGCCGGTGATGCCGACGACGACGTTGAGCCGTCGGCCGGCCTCGAGAGAGGAGCCCACCCGGAGGGGACTACTCGGCGAGGGGCTTGGCGACGAGCTTGTCCTCGTTGATCTCGTGCAGTGCGACCGAGAGGGGCTTGTCGTCGATGGTGGAGTCGACCAGCGGGCCGACGTTGTCGAACAGGCTGCCCTCGTGGAGGTCGGCGTAGTAGTCGTTGATCTGGCGGGCGCGCTTGGAGGCGAAGATCACCAGCGCGTACTTGGAGTCGACCTTCGAGAGGAGCTCGTCGATGGGCGGGTCGATGATGCCGAGGTTGTTGGCCATGGGTGTCTCCTTGCAGGCGCATCAGCGCCGATCTGCGGCTCCGGAGCAACACGGCGCGCGGGCTCCGAGGGGCGTGTGCCCGGTGGGACCCGGGGCGTCGGCCCGGAGGTGGTCGGTGGCCCGGTCTCAGCGGCCCGGGTCAGCGGGCGCGCCGTCGGCACGAGGCGACATCAATTCTACGACCTCGCGGGCCGCTTCGGGCACGGTGCTGTTGACGACGGCGAAATCGAACTCGTCCTGCGCGGCCAGCTCCACCTTCGCGGTGGCCAGACGGCGCTCCTGCTCCTCCGCGCTCTCGGTGCCGCGGCCGACCAGGCGGCGGACCAGCTCGTCCCAGCTCGGCGGCAGGAGGAAGACCAGCCGCGCGTCCGGCATCCGCTCGCGCACCTGGCGGGCACCCTGGATGTCGATCTCGAGCATCACCTGCCGGCCCTGCTCCAGCGCGGCGTCGATGGGGCCGCGGGGCGTGCCGTAGCGGTGAGCGTTGTGGACGACGGCGTACTCGAGGAACTCCCCCGCCGCGACCATCCGGTCGAACTCGGCGTCGTCGACGAAGTAGTAGCTGACGCCGTCCACCTCGCCCGGACGCGGGGCCCGGGTGGTGGCCGAGACCGAGAGCAGGACGTCCGGGTAGTTCTCGCGGATGTAGGTCGACACGGTGCCCTTGCCGACCGCGGTCGGACCGGCGAGGACGAGCAGGCGGTTGCGGCCGGGGCGGCGCTGCCGCGACTCCCGCTCCTCCAGGAACGACGCCAGGCCCTCGACCTGGCGCCGGCCGAGCCCGCCGAGGCGCTTCGACTCGGCGATCCGCAGCTGGTCCATCACCCGGGGCGTCTTGACCACGCCGAGCGCGGGCACGGCGCGGAGCAGCTCGCTGACGCGCATCCGCCCCTCGACTCCGAGCGGCTCGGCCTGGGCCGCCGCGAGCACGGCGGTCGCGGGGCGGCGTCCGGCGGCGACGGCCTTCTTGACGGCGGCGCGGGCACGGCGCGCCGCGATCGCGGCCTCGGAGGCGGCGCGGCGGTCGACCTCGGGCGGCGAGGGACGGCGCACGGCCTCCGGGCGCGAGGAGGCGCCGGGATCGGGGCTGACGGTTTCAGCGGACAAGGGTCTCCTGGATGTCGGTCGCGCGGCGGGTGATCTCGGCCGCGATCCCCGAGGGGCCGGCGCCGAGCACGCTCCGCGACTCGCTGACGATGGTGGCGGCGCTCAGCGCGCCGAACAGCCGCTGCGCGTCCGCGACGGCCGCGCCCTGGTGGCCGAAGCCGGGCGCGAGCACCGGGAGTGCGGGGTGCAGCGGCTCGTCGATGCCGATGCCGAAGTCGCCCAGGGCGACCGTGGCGCCGAGCACCACGCCGACCGAGCCGATCGACGCGCGAGCGTGAGCGTCGTTCCAGGATGCCACGTCCGCCACGACCGCGCGTGCCACGGTGTATCCCGCCCGGCCGCCGTCCTGCACGAGGGCGCGCTGCACGGGACGGGCCTCGGGGTTGGAGGTGGCTGCGAGGACGAACACGCCCTTGCCCGCCTCCTCCGCGAGGGTCAGCATCCCCTCGAGGGAGCCGAGCCCCTGGTAGGCCGCGGCGGTCATGGCGTCCGCCTCGAGCGGCGAGCCGGGCCGGAGCCACGCCTCGGCGTAGGCGGTGACGCTCGTGCCGATGTCGCCGCGCTTGACGTCGGCGATCACCAGCAGTCCGGCCTCGCGGGCGTCGGCGAGCACGCGCTCGAGCGCGGCGTAGCCCGCCGAGCCGTGCCGCTCGAAGAAGGCGATCTGCGGCTTGACGACGCCTACACGGCCGGCCGCCGCCTCGACGACCGTGCGGCCGAAGCTCTCGAGCCCGGCCGCGTCGTCGGCGAGGCCCCACGCGTCGAGCAGGTACGCGTGCGGGTCGATCCCGACGCAGAGCCGGCCGTGCGCGGCGAACGCCGCCTCGAGGCGCGAGCCGAAGGAGGCGGTGCCCGCCGCGCCGCCGCTCACGCGGTGCGCTCCGCGCGGCGCAGGGCGTAGTCCTGCAGGCTCGTCACCTCGAAGGGCTCGTTCGCCGCGTCGAGCGAGGCGACCGCGGCCGCGAGCTGGGCGATCGTGGTGAACAGCGGCTTGTCCGCGGCGACCGCGGCGGCGCGGATCTCGTAGCCGTCGGCGCGGGTCGCTCCTCCGCTGGGCGTGTTGATCACCACGTCGACCTCGTCGCGGGCGATCAGCTCGACGATGGAGGGCGCGTCGCCCTCGGCGGTCTCGCTGTACTTGCGGACCACGCGGGCCTGGATCCCGTTGCGGTTCAGCACCTCGGCCGTGCCCTCGGTCGCGAGGATGTCGAAGCCGAGCTGGCGCAGGCGCAGCGCGGGCAGGACGATCGAGCGCTTGTCGCGGTCGGCGACCGAGATGAAGACGGTCCCGCTCGCCGGCATGCCGCCGTACGCGGCGTCCTGGCTCTTCGCGAAGGCGCGCGGGAAGTCGCGGTCGATCCCCATGACCTCGCCGGTGGAGCGCATCTCGGGCCCGAGCAGCGAGTCGACGATCTGGCCCTCCTTGGTGCGGAAGCGCTTGAACGGCAGGACCGCCTCCTTCACCGCGATGGGAGAGTCCATCGGGACGTCGGAGCCGTCGCGCTCGGGCAGCAGGCCCTCGGCCTTCAGCGCGGCGATGGTCTCGCCCACCATCAGGCGCGACGCGGCCTTCGCGAGCGGGATGCCCAGCGCCTTCGACACGAACGGCACGGTGCGCGAGGCCCGGGGGTTCGCCTCGAGCACGTAGAGCACGCCCTGGCCGATCGCGAACTGGACGTTCAGCAGTCCCCGGACGCCGACGCCCTGCGCGATCGCGAGGGTCGCCTCCCGCACCTGGTCGATCTGCCGGCGGCCGAGCGTCACCGGCGGGAGCGTGCACGCCGAGTCGCCGGAGTGGATGCCGGCCTCCTCGATGTGCTCCATCACGCCGCCGATGTAGAGCTGCTCGCCGTCGAAGAGCGCGTCGACGTCGATCTCGATCGCGTCGTCCAGGAAGCGGTCCACCAGCAGCGGGTGCGCCTCGTCGATGATCCCCTCGCCGGCCATCCGCTCGAAGTAGTCCTCGAGCTGGGGCGTGCCGTAGACGATCTCCATGCCGCGCCCGCCGAGGACGAACGACGGACGGACGAGGACCGGGTAGCCGATCTCCACCGCGACCTCACGGGCGCCGTCGAGGTCGGTCGCGGTGCCGTTGCGCGGAGCGAGAAGCCCCGCCTCGTCGAGGATCCGCGAGAACGCGCCGCGCTCCTCCGCGAGGTCGATGTTCGCTGGGGTGGTGCCGAGGATGGGCACGCCGGCCGCCTCGAGGCCCGCGGCGAGCCCGAGCGCCGTCTGGCCGCCCAGCTGCACGACGACGCCGACGAGCTCGCCGGACTGCGACTCCGCGTGGATGACCTCGAGCACGTCCTCGAGAGTCAGCGGCTCGAAGTACAGGCGGTCCGAGGTGTCGTAGTCGGTCGAGACCGTCTCGGGGTTGCAGTTGATCATGATCGTCTCGAAGCCCGCGTCCGAGAGCGCGAACGAGGCGTGCACGCAGGAGTAGTCGAACTCGACCCCCTGGCCGATGCGGTTGGGGCCGGAGCCCAGGATGACGACCTTGCGGCGGTCGGCGGCGACGACCTCGGTCTCCTCGTCGTACGAGGAGTAGTGGTACGGCGTGAGCGCCGGGAACTCGCCCGCGCAGGTGTCGACGGTCTTGTAGACCGGGCGCACGTCCAGCGCGTAGCGGGTGCGGCGGACCTCCGCCTCGTCGAGCCCGCGGAGCTCGGCGATCTGCGCGTCCGAGAAGCCGTGGTCCTTCGCCAGGCGGAGGAGTCCGGCGTCGAGGCCGTCGTGCTCGCGCACCAGGTCGGCGATCTCGTTGATCAGCACGATCTGGTCCAGGAACCAGGGGTCGATCTTCGTGGACTCGAACGCCTGCTCGACCGTGGCTCCCAGGCGCAGCGCCTGCTGCACGGTGACGATGCGGCCGTCGGTCGGGGTCCTCGCGATCTCGAGGAGCTCCTCGACCGAGCGCTCCTGCGCGCCCCAGTGGAACGACGAGCCGCGCTTCTCGAGCGAGCGGAGCGCCTTCTGCAGCGCCTGCGCGTAGTTGCGGCCGATCGCCATCGCCTCGCCCACCGACTTCATGGTCGTGGTCAGCGTCTTGTCGGCGGCCGGGAACTTCTCGAACGCGAACCGCGGGACCTTCACGACCACGTAGTCCAGCGTCGGCTCGAAGCTCGCCGGCGTCACCTTGGTGATGTCGTTCGGGATCTCGTCCAGGCGGTAGCCGATGGCGAGCTTCGCGGCGATCTTGGCGATCGGGAAGCCGGTCGCCTTGGAGGCGAGGGCGGAGGAGCGGGAGACGCGCGGGTTCATCTCGATCACGATGATCCGGCCGTCCGCCGGGTCGATCGCGAACTGGATGTTGCAGCCGCCGGTGTCCACGCCCACGTCGCGGATGATCCGGATGCCGATGTCGCGCAGCTTCTGGTACTCGCGGTCGGTGAGGGTCAGCGCCGGTGCGACGGTGATCGAGTCGCCCGTGTGCACGCCGACGGGGTCGACGTTCTCGATCGAGCAGACGACGACCGTGTTGTCGGCCGTGTCGCGCATGAGCTCGAGCTCGTACTCCTTCCAGCCGAGGATCGACTCCTCCAGGAGAACCTCGGTGGTGGGGCTCTGGTGCAGGCCGTCGCCGACCATCCGCACCAGCTCCTCGCGGGTGTAGGCGAAGCCGGAGCCCAGGCCGCCCATGGTGAACGACGGGCGGATGACGAGGGGGTAGCCCAGGTCCTCGGCGTACTCGATCGCCTCGTCGACGGTGTGCGCGATGTAGGACTTCGCGACGTCGGCGCCCGCGTCCAGCACCAGCTGCTTGAAGATCTGGCGGTCCTCGCCGCGGTTGATCGCCTCGAAGCTCGCGCCGATGAGCTCGACGCCGTACTTCTCGAGGATCCCGAGGTCGTGCAGCTGGATGGCCGCGTTCAGGGCCGTCTGCCCGCCGAGGGTCGGCAGGATGGCGTCCGGCTTCTCCTTGGCGATGATCGCCTCGATCGCCTTGGGCGTGATCGGCTCCACGTAGGTGGCGTCGGCGAAGTCGGGATCGGTCATGATCGTCGCCGGGTTGGAGTTGACGAGGATCACGCGCACCCCCTCGGCACGCAGCACGCGGCAGGCCTGGGTGCCGGAGTAGTCGAACTCGACGGCCTGTCCGATGACGATCGGGCCGGAGCCGATGACCAGGACGCTCTGGATGTCTTCCCTGCGCGGCATTACTTCTGCTCTCCGATGCTGCTGGTCGTGGGGATGTCGGTGGGCTCCGAGGCCCCGCGCCCGGCCGTGCGCTGCACGACCATCTCGCGGAAGCGGTCGAAGAGGTGGTTGGAGTCGTGCGGGCCGGCCGCCGCCTCCGGGTGGTACTGCACCGAGAAGGCGGGGATGTCGAGGCAGCGAAGGCCCTCCACGACCGAGTCGTTGAGGGAGTAGTGGCTGACCTCGACGCGGCCGAAGCCCTCGGGCGAGTCCAGCTCGCCCTCGATCGGCGCGTCCACGGCGAACCCGTGGTTCTGCGAGGTGATCTCCACGCGGCCGGTGAGCTTGTCGAGCACGGGCTGGTTGATCCCGCGGTGGCCGAACGGGAGCTTGTAGGTGCCGAAGCCGAGAGCGCGCCCGAGCAGCTGGTTGCCGAAGCAGATGCCGAAGAACGGCAGGTCGGCGCGCAGGGTGGTGCGCAGCAGCTCGACGTGGCGGTCCGAGGCATCGGGGTCGCCGGGGCCGTTGGAGAAGAAGAGCGCGGACGGGTCGAGCGCGAGCACCTGCTCGGCGGTCACGGACTCGGGCAGCACGTGCACGTCGAAGCCGCGCTCCGCGAGGTAGTTGACCGTCGAGGTCTTCACCCCGAGGTCGATGACCGCGACCGAGCCGACGCGCTCGCCGCGGGCGGGCACCGTGTACTGCTCGTCGGTCGAGACCGAGGAGGACAGGTTGAGCCCCTGCATCTGCCGGCCGCCGAGGACCAGCGCGAGCTGCTCCTCCTCGGGGAGGGCGAGGTCCTCGCCGGAGAACACGCCGGCGCGCATCGAGCCGGCCGAGCGGATGTGGCGGGTGATCGCCCGGGTGTCGACGCCGGAGATCCCGACGATGCCGTCGGTCTCCAGGTCGTCGCCGAGGGAGCGCTGCGCGCGGAAGTTGGAGACGACGCGGGAGGGGTCGCGGACGACGTAGCCGGCGACCCAGATGCGGCGCGACTCCATGTCCTCGTCGTTGGTCCCGGTGTTGCCGATGTGAGGCGCGGTCTGCACGACGATCTGGCCGGCGTAGCTCGGGTCGGTCAGCGTCTCCTGGTACCCGGTCATGCCGGTGGCGAAGACGATCTCGCCCAGGGTGCGGCCTCGGGCGCCGTAGGCCTGTCCCCGGAATCGTCGTCCGTCCTCGAGGACGAGGACGGCGGTGGGTTCGGTGCTGAGGCGTGTCGTTGGCACGGACTAGGAGCCCTTCTGGGTCGTGTCGGGGCCGCCGTCGGCGGCTCCGGGGTGGGAGGGGGAGGAACGGGGGCCGGCGAGGCGCTGCAGCTCGGCGACCAGGTGCGCCCGGAGGGCGGGCTCGGCCACGCGGAGGTAGCTGTCGACGGTCTCGTCGCCGCGGGGCGACCAGGAGATCACGAGCAGGCCGCCCTCCTCGACGACGCGGTCGATCACGTAGCTGCCCTGGCCCGCTCCGCGCAGGAGGGAGGCCGGGATCACCGTCTCGCGCTCGCCGACGGGGGCGATCACGACGCCGCGCTCGTGGAGGCGCAGCACCGCGTTGCCGCGGAAGCCGAGCCCCGGCAGCACGACACGCTCGAGCGGCTGCTCGAAGCGGGTCGTGGCCACGTACGGGAGGTCGACGCGCTCGACCTCGGCGCCCAGCGAGGACGCGGGCACGGGCTCCGGCGCGAGGGCGGCCGAGCTGCGGCGCCGCGCGCGCCAGGAGAGCAGCATGCCGACGAAGACGAGGACGACGACCGCGGCGATGACGATCGTGATCGCGGCCCTATCCACGGGAGGCCTTCGCGGAGGCGGCGACGACCGCCGCGTCGACGAGCTCGCCGTCCAGCACGGTCGGGAAGCCCCGGTGGAGGGTGGCGACGACGCGGCCCGGCAGCTCGCGACCGAGGTACGGGGAGTTGCCGCTGCGGCCGCGCAGGTCCTCGACGGAGAAGCGGCGTCGCGCCTCCGGGTCGTAGAGCACGACGTTCGCGACGGCCCCGACGGCGAGGCCGCGGTCGTAGCCGTCGAGCCGGCCGATGCGGGCGGGGGCGGAGGAGAGCACGCGCGCGACGTCGGACCAGCTCATCCGCCCGTCCTCGACGACGGCGGCGTGCACCACGCTCAGCGCGCTCTCGAGGCCGACCATGCCGAACGCCGCGGCGTCCCACTCGCAGTCCTTCGCCTCGACCGGGTGCGGCGCGTGGTCGGTGGCGACGATGTCGATGGTGCCGTCGGCGAGGGCCTCGCGGAGGGCGAGCACGTCCTCGTCGCGGCGCAGCGGCGGGTTCACCTTGAAGCGGGCGTCGTAGCTCGGCCCGTCCTGTCCGGCGACGGCCTGCTCGGTGAGGAGCAGGTGGTGGGGGGTGACCTCGGCGGTCACGTCGATCCCCCGGGCCTTCGCCCAGCGGATGACGTCGACCGAGCCCGCGGTCGAGACGTGGCAGACGTGCAGGCGGGAGCCCACGTGCTCGGCGAGGAGCACGTCGCGGGCGATGATCGCCTCCTCGGCCACGGCGGGCCAGCCCTGCAGGCCGAGGGCGCTGGAGACGGCGCCCTCGTTCATCTGCGCGCCCACGGTGAGCCGCGGCTCCTGCGCGTGCTGGGCGACGACTCCGTCGAACGCCTTGACGTACTCGAGAGCGCGGCGCATCAGCAGCGCGTCCGAGACGCACTTCCCGTCGTCCGAGAAGACCCGCACGGCCGCGCGGCTGCGGGCCATCGCGCCGAGCTCGGCGAGCGACTCCCCCGCCAGACCCACGGTCACCGCGCCGATCGGGCGGACCGTCGCGTAGCCGGCGTCCTCGCCCAGGCTCTGCACCTGCTCGACCACGCCCGCGGTGTCCTGCACCGGCGAGGTGTTCGCCATCGCGAAGACGGCGGTGAAGCCTCCGGCAGCCGCAGCTCGCGTCCCGGTGAGGATCGTCTCGCTCTGCTCGAACCCCGGCTCGCGCAGGTGGGTGTGCAGGTCGACCAGGCCGGGCAGCGCCAGCAGGCCGTCGGCGTCGATCACGCGGGCCCCGCGCGAGTCGAGGTCGGCGCCGATCTCGACGATCACGCCCCCGTCGATCAGCAGGTCGGCGGTCGACTCGTCGGCGAGCGTCGCCCCCGAGATCAGGATCCGCTCCGGCGCCGTGCTCTGATGCGGCTGGGCAGTGCTCATCAGTGGACCTCCCGTTCGCCGGACAGCAGCAGGTAGAGCGCGGCCATCCGGACGGACACTCCGTTCGTGACCTGTTCGAGCACCGTGGAGCGGCTCGAATCGGCGGCCGCCGAGGAGATCTCGACGCCCCTGTTCATGGGTCCGGGGTGCATGACGATGGTATCGGGACCCAGCCGGGCGAGCCGCTCGTCGTCGAGGCCCCAGATCCGCGCGTACTCCCGGCCGTTGGGGAAGAACCCGCTCGACATCCGCTCGAGCTGGATGCGCAGGAGCATCACGACGTCGGGGAGCCCGGTGTCGATCGCCTCGTCCAGATCGAAGCGGATGGTCGCGGGCCAGTCGCGCGTGTCGACCGGCACGAGGGTCGGCGGTGCGACCAGGGTCACCTCGGCGCCCAGCGCCGTCAGCAGCCAGACGTTCGAGCGCGCCACCCGCGAGTGCAGGACGTCGCCCACGATCGTGACCGCGACGCCGTCGAGGCTCTTGCCGCGGGACGCGGAGGCGCCGTGCAGGCGCCGGCGGATGGTGAACGCGTCCAGGAGCGCCTGGGTCGGGTGCTCGTGGGTCCCGTCACCGGCGTTGAGGATCGACGCGTCGATCCAGCCGCTCGCCGCAAGAACCGCGGGGGCTCCGGAGGCGCTGTGGCGGATGACCACGACGTCGGCGCCCATCGCGGCGAGCGTCTGCGCGGTGTCCTTCAGGCTCTCGCCCTTGGAGACGCTGGAGCCCTTCGCGCTGAAGTTGATGACGTCGGCCGAGAGCCGCTTCGCCGCCGCCTCGAACGAGATCCGCGTGCGGGTGGAGTCCTCGAAGAAGAGGTTGACCACGGTCTTCCCGCGCAGGGTCGGCAGCTTCTTGACCTCGCGGTTCTGCACGTCCGCCATGTCCTCGGCGATGTCGAGGAGTGCGATCGCGCTCGCGCGGTCGAGGTCGCGGGTCGAGAGCAGGTGCTTCACGGAGCCGTCTCCTCGCCGGTGGCCTGCGACTCGATCGCGACCAGGTCCTCGCCGTCCGTCTCGACGAGCCGGACGTTGATCCGCTCGCTCAGGCTGCTCGGCAGGTTCTTGCCGACGAAGTCCGCCCGGATCGGGAGCTCGCGGTGCCCGCGGTCGACCAGCGCGGCCAGCCGCACGGCTCGCGGACGGCCGATGTCGCTGAGGGCGTCCAGGGCGGCGCGGATGGTGCGGCCCGAGAAGAGGACGTCGTCGACGAGGACCACTGTCCGGCCGTCGATGCTCGCGGGGACGGCGGTGCGCGCGGGGGTGCGGACCGGGTGCCGGGAGAGGTCGTCGCGGTACATGGTCACGTCGAGGGAGCCGGCGAAGACGGGGGGACCGTCCGGCTCGATCCGCGCGATCGTCTCGGCGATGCGCCTCGCGAGGGCGACGCCGCGCGTCGGGATGCCGAGGACGACCAGCGACTCGGGGCCGCGGTTCGACTCGAGGATCTCGTGGGCGATGCGCGTGAGCGCTCGCGTGATGTCAGCGCCGTTGAGCACGATTCGTGCCGTCACACCGACCTCCTTCCCCGCCTCACAGGACGGCTGTTAAAGGAAAAGCCGTGTCGAGTATAGGGGCCGTCGCGCGGCCCGCCGGACGGGCAGCCCGGGAACGACCTCGGCCCGCCCGATCACGGGGATCCGGCGGGCCGAGCAGGTCTCCGGGGCGGGTCAGGCCGTCGTGCGGGACTCCGCGACGGAGGCGAGGAGCCCGTTGATGAAGCCCGCCGAGTCGTCGGTCGACAGCGACGTGGCGGACTCGACGGCCTCCGAGATGGCGACGCCGTCGGGCACCGCGTCGTTGTGCAGGATCTCCCACACCCCGATCCGGAGGATCGCGCGGTCGACCAGCGGCATGCGCGAGAGTGTCCAGCCCTGGGCGAGCCGGGCGATCAGCTCGTCGATCTCGTCGGCGTGGTCGATGACCCCGTCGACGATCTCGCGGGCGTAGAGCCACGAGGCCTCACGGGCCGGCTCGTTCGCCGCCCGCTCGGCCTCGGCGCGCAGCGACTGGGCGAAGCTGATCTGCCGGACGTCGGCGTTGTAGAGGATGTCGAGGGCGCGCTTGCGCGCCTTCGTGCGAGCACTCACGGGAGGCCCGGCTCAGCTGACGCGGCCGAGGTAGTCGCCCGTGCGGGTGTCGACCTTGACCTTCGTGCCCTGCTCGAGGAAGAGCGGGACCTGGATCTGGTAGCCGGTCTCGACCGTCGCGGGCTTGGTGCCGCCGGTCGAGCGGTCGCCCTGGAGGCCCGGCTCCGTGTAGGTGATCTCGAGGACGACCGAGGCGGGGAGGTCGATGTAGAGCGGGTCACCGTCGTGCAGGGCGAGGGTCACGTTCTGGTTCTCGAGCATGAAGTTCGCCGCGTCGCCGACGACCGCCTCGGGAACGGTGATCTGGTCGTAGTCGCTGGTGTCCATGAACACGAAGTCCGCGCCGTCGCGGTAGAGGTACTGGAAGTCGCGGCGGTCGACGTTGGCCGTGTCGATCTTGGCGCCCGCGTTGAAGGTCTTGTCGACGACCTTGCCCGTGAGGACGTTCTTCATCTTGGTGCGTACGAAGGCGCCGCCCTTGCCCGGCTTGACGTGCTGGAAGTCGATGACGTTCCAGAGCTGGCCGTCGATGCTGAGGACGGTGCCGTTCTTGATGTCGGTGGTAGAGGCCATGCGAAGGGGGATCCGTTTCGGTGGAAGTCTGCGCCGGCGAGCCCGGTACGCGGGCGCGGCGATATCGGCCGGTCCGGCTGACCCGTCGAGTGTAGTCGACGCGGCCCCGTCGGCAGAGGAGTCTGGACGCCGCATGCGAATCGCCCCACCGGTCCGCCGGAGCGCGAGACGGTGGAGGACCGACCCCGAGGAGGAGCACAGGGACGCCTTTCCCGCCGACACAGTCGTGCCGCCCTGGTACTCGATCGTGTTCACCGCGGTGCCGATCGTCATCGCCGTCGTGATCGTGCTCGTCGTGGTGCTGATCGTCGTGAACATGCGCCGGGCGCGCTCGCTCGGAGTGGACCCGCTGACCCTGCGGACCGACGTCGCGGCCCGCTTCGCGCGCGAGGGTCCCGGCTCCGCCCGCCCGCTGGCGGACCGGCTCGCCGAGCTGGAGGCGCTGCGAGCGGCGGGCACGATCACCGAGGCCGAGTACGCCCAGTCGCGGAGGGCCGCCCTGGGCGGAGGCTGACGGCGCCGCCCAGGCTCAGCCGAGCCGGACCTACGATCCGATCTCCTGGTACGCCGCGAACAGCAGCGACGTCTCCGGCCCCTGCAGGATGCTCGGGCGGGCGATGTCGTCGAGGACCACGAAGCGGAGCATCCCCGCGCGGGTCTTCTTGTCGCGCTGCATCGAGGCGAGGAGCGTCGCCCATCGTCCGAGCGGGTAGCTCGTCGGCAGGGTCAGCGACTCGAGGACCCGGCGCTGGCGGTCCACGACCGCGTCGCTGAGCGATCCGGTCAGGCGCGAGAGCTCGGCTGCGAACATCATCCCGACGGAGACGGCCGCGCCGTGGCGCCACTGGTAGCGCTCGGCGTGCTCGACCGCGTGCCCGAGGGTGTGCCCGTAGTTCAGGATCTCGCGCAGGCCCTTCTCGGTGAAGTCCTCGCCGACGACCCGCGCCTTGATCCCGATCGACAGCTCGACCAGGCTGCGGAACTCCTCCGACGTCGGGTCCGTGGCCAGGTCGATGTCGGACTCGATGATGTCGAGGATGCGCGGCTCGGCGATCATCCCGTACTTCACGATCTCGCCGAAGCCGGCCAGGATCTCGTTGCGCGGGAGGCTGGTCAGCACGTCGAGGTCGGCGACGACAGCCCGCGGCGCGTGGAAGGCGCCGACGAGGTTCTTGCCCTCGGCCGTGTTGATGCCGGTCTTCCCGCCGACGGCCGCGTCGACCATCCCGAGCACGGTGGTCGGCACCTGCACCAGGTCGACCCCGCGGAGCCAGGTGGCGGCGACGAAGCCGGCCAGGTCGGTGATCGCGCCGCCGCCGAAGCCGACGACCGCATCCGTGCGGGTGAAGTCCGACTGCCCCATCACCTGCCAGCAGAAGGCCGCCACCTCCACGCGCTTCGCGGCCTCGGCGTCCGGCACCTCGGCGAGCAGCACCTCGTAGCGCTCGAGCAGGCTCTCGCGGATCTCGGCGGCGAGGACCGCGAGGGTCGGCGGGTGCACGATGAGCACCTTCGCGGCCCGGGGGCCGATCGCGTCGGCGAGGCCGTCGAGGAGTCCGCGCCCGACGTGGATGTCGTAGCCGTTCTCTCCGGCGACGGGGATGGCGGTGGTGCCGTCGTTCATGACTGTCTTCCGCTCGGGCGGCTCGTGGCCGCCGGGTCCGATGGTGCAGGGGTGGCGGAGGGGCGCTGCGCGCGCACCCACTCCGCGATCTCGGCGGCGATCAGGGTGATCGGCCGCCGGGAGGTGTCGACCACGGTGTCCGCGAGGGACTCGTAGACCGGGCGCCGCTCGTCGAAGATGCGGACCCAGTCGCCGACCCCGCCGCGCACCAGCGGGCGGGAGCCGGAGCCGAGCCGGTCGCGGACGGCCTCGGCCGTGGTGGTGAGGAGCACGACGGGCACGTCCGCGAGGTCGGCGCGCGTCGCGGGATCGAGCACCGCTCCCCCGCCGAGGCTCAGCACCACGTCGCGGCGGACGGCGCGCTCGACGACACGGCGCTCCTCCCGGCGGAAGGCCGGCTCGCCGTGGGCGTCGAAGTAGGGGGCGATCGGGCCGTGGGTGCGCACGAACTCCGCGTCGGAGTCGACGAACCCGGCGCTCAGCGCCTTCGCGACCCGCTTGCCGATCGTCGTCTTGCCGGCCCCCATCGGGCCGATCAGGACGAGGCGGGCGCGGGCCGCGCCGGTATCGTGACCCGCCATCAGCGGGCCGCCGAGGACGCGGCCATCAGTCGAGCCCGAGAGCCGGGTCGCTCGCGGCGGCCGTGCGGAGCTCGTCGGGGATGGCGGCGAGGTAGCCCTGCAGGTTGCGGCGGGTCTCGGTGACGCTGTCGCCGCCGAACTTCTCGAGCACGGCGTTCGCGAGCACCAGGGCGACCATCGCCTCCGCGACGACACCGGACGCCGGCACCGCGCAGACGTCGGAGCGCTGGTGGTGGGCGCCGGCCGCCTCGCCGGTGGCGACGTCGACGGTGCGCAGCGCGTGCGGCACGGTCGCGATCGGCTTCATGCCGGCGCGGACCCGCAGCACGGTCCCCGTGCTCATCCCACCCTCGGTGCCGCCGGCCCGGTCGCTGGACCGGGAGATCCCGGCGGCGGACTGGAACAGCTCGTCGTGCGCCTCCGAGCCGCGGCGGGTGGTGGTGAGGAAGCCGTCGCCGACCTCGACGCCCTTGATCGCCTGGATCCCCATCAGGGCCGCCGCGAGCTGGGAGTCGAGACGACGGTCCCAGTGCACGTAGGAGCCGAGTCCGGGCGGGAGATCGTACGCGAGGACCTCGACCACGCCGCCGAGCGTGTCGCCGTCGTCGTGGGCGCGGTCCACCTCGGCGACCATGAGGGCGCTGGTCGCGGCGTCGTGGCAGCGCAGCGGATCCGCGTCCAGGGCGGCGACGTCGGCCGGGCCGGGCAGCGGCGAGCCCTCGGGCACGCGGACAGGCCCGATGGCGAGGGTGTGGCTGACGAGCGAGACGCCGAGCTCGCCGAGGAAGCGGCGGGCGACGGCCCCGAGGGCGACGCGGGCCGCGGTCTCGCGGGCGGAGGCGCGCTCGAGCACGTTGCGGGACTCGGGGAAGCCGTACTTCTGCATCCCGACGAGGTCGGCGTGGCCCGGGCGGGGCCGGGTGAGCGCGGCGCCGCGGCCCTTGGGCAGGCTCTCGGGGTCGCGGGGCTCCGCCGACATGACGTCGACCCAGCGCGGCCACTCCGTGTTGCCGATGCGCAGGGCGATGGGGCTGCCCATCGTCGCTCCGTGCCGGACGCCGGAGGAGATCGTCAGCTCGTCCTGCTCGAAGTTCATCCGGGCTCCGCGGCCGTAGCCGAGCTTCCGGCGCGCCAGATCGGCGCGGATGTCGTCGAGGGAGACGGGGACGCCCGCCGGCAGTCCTTCGAGGACGGCGACGAGTTCGGGACCGTGGGATTCCCCGGCCGTGAGCCAACGGAGCATCCTCCGATTCTGGCACACGAGGTCAGTGCGCCGGACCCGCCGAGACGGCTCGGCGCATCGCCGCGAGCACCTCGTCCTCGCGATCGAGAGGCAGGGCCGGGTCGCCGCCGACGAAGATCCGCACCTGCACGAGTGCCTGGTGGAGCAGCATCCCGAGCCCGGAGACGACCGGGGAGCCGCCCTGCTCCCAGCGCCGGGCGAGAGCGCTCGGCCACGGGGAGTACGCCACGTCGAACAGGGTCGAGCCCGCGACCGCCGCGTCGGGCACGTCGAGGCCGTCAGCCGCCCCGCCGGGGAGCGTCGAGATCACCAGCGGCGCTCCGGTGGACCAGTCGGCGAAGGAGCGGACCGAGATCAGGACGCCGAGCGACTCCGCGAGCGGAGCGAGCTCGACGGCCCTCGACGCCGTCCGCAGGACGAGGTCGACCCGCGCCGCGCCCAGCTCGGCGGCGGCGGCCAGGGCGGAGGCGGCGGTCGCTCCCCCGCCGAGCACCTGGACGCGCTCCGCCGAGACGACGCCCGCCTCGGCGAGGGCGCGCACGATGCCCGCGACGTCGGTGTTGAACCCGCGGAGGCGGGGTGCCGGGCCGGAGCGGTCGACCAGCACGGTGTTGACCGCGCCGGTGGCCCGGGCGACCGCGTCCTCCTCCGCCAGCAGCGGGCGCACCGCGTGCTTGAGCGGCATGGTCAGCGACAGGCCGTGCCAGGGCTCACCGGACACGACCTCGGAGAGGGTCGCCTCCGTCGTCTCGACGGCGCGGTAGCTCCAGTCGAGTCCGAGCACCCGGTACGCGGCCGCGTGCAGCGCGGGCGACTTCGAGTGCGCGATCGGCGCGCCGAGGACCGCGAGGCGGTACCCGGCGGCCGTCACTGGTACTCCGGGTGGTCCCGCATCCAGGCCTGCCACTGGTCGACGGCCGCGTTGTGCTCGGCGTCGGTGGTGGAGTAGACCGTCTCGCCCGTCTCGAGGTTCACCGTGACGAAGTACATCCAGGTGCCGTCCGCGGGGTGCATGACCGCGTCGATCGCCACGTCGCCCGGGTTCGAGATCGGCGCGGGCGGCAGGCCGTCGCGCTGGTAGGTGTTGTAGACGTTGCCGGCGTCGTTCCGCTCGGCGTCCGTGGTCGAGACGCGGTCGGTCGCGCCGGTGCCGTACGCCACGGTCGCGTCCGACTGCAGGCGCCACCCCTGGTCGAGGCGGTTCTGGAACACGCGCGCGACCTTCGGGAAGTCCTCGGCGACGCGGGCCTCGCGCTGCACGAGGGACGCGAACACCACGACGCGGTAGCGGTCGTCCACCGGCACGCCGGCCTGGTCGAGCGACTGGTACATCCGGTCGACCAGGGTCTTCAGGATGTCGTGCGCCGGTGTCGACGGGTCGATGTCGTACGTCGCGGGGAACAGGAACCCCTCGAGGCTCGTCGCCCCGGCCGGGAGCCCGAACGAGCCCCAGTCGGCGGCGGCCGCCTCGAGATCCGTCAGCGCGACCCCGGTACCGTCCGCGATGAGCGGCAGCGCCTCCTTGAGCGCCGTCCCCTCGGGGATGACGAAGGTGTTCGCGAGGCGCGTCGACTCGGAGTCGAGCAGCGCCGACAGTGCGGCCTTGGCGCTCATCTCGGCCTTGAGCGAGTACGCACCGGGCTGGAAGACGGGCTCCGGGCTCTGGGCGAGGAGCAGGTCGTAGAAGGGGTCGTACGACTTGATGACCCCGTCCGAGACGAGGTTGTTGGCGATGTCGCTGCCGCCGTCGCCCTGGTGGATCGTGAACAGCACCTCGCTCGAGCCGGTGCCGGTGAAGTCGGTCGGCTCGGGCTCGGCGAACAGGCCGCGCACGGGCTCGAGGAAGATCGTCACCGCGATGGCGACGAGCGCGGCGAAGACGCCGAAGGCCAGAAGCCCGCCGATGAGCCCGCGGCGGCTGCGGCGCTTCTTCGCGCCACCCGTCGCGCGAGCCGCGCGGCGACGCTTCGGGCGCGCGTCCGGGTCGAACGCGGCCGCGTCGTCGCGGCCGCGGGGCTCGGGCACGTCGGGCCCGGTGAAGAGGCGGCCCAGAGGATCGTGCGCCTCAGTCGGCGCGGGCTGCTGCTCCGGAGTCGGGTCGGGCGGAGTCGGCTGCGCCTGCTCGGCGGCGCGGGCGTCGCGGCGGCTCGGGGGGACGTCGGTCACGAGGAGGTCCTTCGTTCGGTTCGAGCAGGACCCCGGCCGGGGTGCCGGCCGAGCGCTCGGAATCGATGGCGTGCTGCAGGATCACCACGGCGGCGACCTGGTCGATCACGGCTCGGGAGCCGCGGGTGGTGCGTCCGGAGCGGTGCAGGGCGCTCTGAGCGGTGACCGTCGACAGCCGCTCGTCGACGAGCCGCACCGGAGCGGTGGGCACCGCCTCGGCGAGCAGTCGAGCGAATCCGCGCGCGTCCTCCGTCGAGGCCGTCTCGGCCCCCGACAGCGACAACGGCAGTCCGACGATGATCGCCTGGGCATCGTACTCGGCGGCGAGGTGCGCGATTCGGGAGACGTCCGAGGATCCGCCGTCAGTGCCCGCCCTCGCGACCGTCTCGACGGGCACCGCGAGCAGGCCGTCGGCGTCGCAGCGGGCGACCCCGATGCGGGCACGGCCCACATCGATGCCGAGCCGGACGCCGAACCGGCTCATTCAGCTGGTCGCTTCCTGCACCACGGCCTCGAGCGCCGCGCCGATGGCGGAGACGTCGGAGCCGCCGCCCTGGGCGAGGTCGTCCTTGCCGCCTCCGCCGCCACCGAGGATCCCGGCGGCGCGCTTGGCGAGCGCACCCGCGCGGCGGCCCTGGTCGCGGGCGGCCTGGTTGGTGGCGACGATCACCGCGGGCTTGCCCGAGACGTCGGCGGCGAGCGCGACGACGGCCGGCTCCTGGCCGAGCCGCTCGCGGACGGAGGTCACGAGGGAGCGCAGCTCGTCGGTCGATCCCGCGGTGCCGATGCTCTCGGCGACGACGGTCGTGCCGCCCACCGTGCGACGGGTCGCGGCGAGGGCGGGCACCCGGTCGGCGAGGGCCTTGGCCTCGAACGCGGCGATCCGCTTCTCGGCGGCCTTGAGGCTCGCGACGAGCTCGCCGATCCGCTCGGGGAGCTGCTCGCGCGGGGTCTTCAGCGAGGACGAGATCGTGCTGACGAGGGCGCGCTCGGCGGCGAGCTCCTGGAAGGCCTCGCGGCCCACGAGCGACTCGACGCGGCGGTTGGTCGATCCGACCGAGGACTCGCTGACCAGGCTGATCACGCCGACCTCGGACGAGCGCCCGACGTGGGTGCCCGCGCAGAGCTCGCGCGACCAGGGCCCGCCGATGTCGACCACGCGGACGACGTCGCCGTACTTCTCGCCGAAGAGGGCCATCGCGCCGAGCGCCTTCGCCTCGTCGATCGGGAGCTCGCGCGTGACGACCTCGAGGTTGTCACGGATCGCCGTGTTGGCGATCTCCTCGATCTCGCTGCGGGTCTCGAGCGAGAGGGCCTGGTTCCACGAGAAGTCCAGGCGCAGGTAGCCCGCCTTGTTGTAGGAGCCGGACTGGTGCGCCTGCGGACCGAGCACCTGGCGCAGCGCGGCGTGGATGAGGTGCGTGCCCGAGTGCGCCTGCGTGGCGCCCCGGCGCCAGTCGCGGTCGACGACGGAGGTGGCGGCGTCGCCCACTCCGACCTCGCCGCTGGCGACCTGGACCTTGTGGCTGATGAGCCCCTTGACGGGCTTCTGCACGTCGAGGACCTCGAGATCGAAGCCGGAGCCGACGATGCGGCCGGCGTCGGCCTCCTGGCCGCCCGACTCCGCGTAGAGGCTGGTCGCCTCGAGGATCACCTCGGCGATGTCGCCCGCGACCGCCTTCGTGACGGAGTGCCCGCCGACGATGAGGCCGAGGATGCGCGTCTCGGTGTCGAGCACGTCGTAGCCGGTGAACAGCGTCTCGCCGTGGGCGCGGAAGTCGGCGTAGACCGAGAGATCGGCCAGCGCCGACTTCTTCGACTTCGCGTCGGCCTTCGCACGCGTGCGCTGCGCGGTCATGAGGGAATCGAACGCCTCGCGGTCGACCGTCAGACCCGACTCCTCGGCGATCTCGAGGGTGAGGTCGATCGGGAACCCGAAGGTGTCGTGCAGGAGGAACGCGGTGTCGCCCGGCAGCGTCGGCGACTCGGCCTTCTTCGTCTTCAGGACCGCGAGGTCGAGGATCTCGGTGCCGGCCGCGAGGGTGCGCAGGAACGCCTCCTCCTCGCCGTAGGCGCTGGTCGAGAGGCGCTCGAACTCCGTGGACACCTCGGGGTAGGCCGACGCCATCGCGTCGCGCGAGGCGGCGAAGAGCTCGGGGAACGTCGCGGTGTCCACTCCGAGCAGGCGCATGGCGCGCACCGTGCGGCGCATCAGGCGGCGGAGGATGTAGCCGCGCCCCTCGTTCGACGGCGTCACGCCGTCCGACAGCAGCATCAGCGAGGAGCGCACGTGGTCGGCGATGACGCGCATGCGGACGTCGTCCTCGTGGACGGCTCCGTAGCGGCGGCCCGAGAGCTCGGCGGCGCGATCGAGGACCGGACGGACCTGGTCGATCTCGTACATGTTCTCGACGCCCTGCTTGAGGAAGGCGACGCGCTCGAGGCCCATGCCGGTGTCGATGTTCTTGCGCGGCAGCTCGCCGAGGATGTCGAAGTCGACCTTGCTCGTGCCCTCGCCGCGGAGGTACTGCATGAAGACGAGGTTCCAGATCTCCACGTAGCGGTCGTCGTCCGTCGCCGGGCCGCCGTCGATCCCGTAGGCGGGGCCGCGGTCGAAGAAGATCTCGGAGCAGGGGCCGGCGGGGCCGGGCTGGCCGGTCGACCAGTAGTTGGTGTCCTTGTCCAGGCGCTGGATGCGCTCGTCCGGCAGTCCCGCGATCGTCTTCCAGAGCGCGATCGCCTCGTCGTCGTCCTTGTAGACGGTGACCCAGAGGTCCTTCTCGTCGAAGCCCAGTCCCCCGTCGCTCTCGGCGCCGGTGAGCAGCTCCCAGGCGTAGCCGATCGCCCCCTCCTTGAAGTAGTCGCCGAAGGAGAAGTTGCCGTTCATCTGGAAGAAGGTGCCGTGACGAGGCGTCTTGCCGACCTCCTCGATGTCGTTGGTGCGGATGCACTTCTGCACGCTGGTGGCACGCGGGTAGGGCGCGGGGACCACTCCGGTGAGGTAGGGCACGAACGGCACCATGCCGGCGACGGTGAAGAGGAGGCTCGGGTCCTCGCTCACGAGGGAGGCGGAGGGGACCACGGTGTGGCCGCGGCTCCCGAAGAAGTCGAGCCAGCGGTTGCGGATGTCTGCGGTCTGCATGGGTTCCGTTACGGTTCGGTCGGTGACGACGCGGATGTCGGGCGGCGGGGCGTCAGCCCTCGCCGATGGCGGCCTTCAGTTCGGCCTCGCGCTGGTGGTAGCCCTCGGAGACGGCCTCGCCGAGCTCCTTCGCGGTGCGGTTGATATCGGCGAAGAGCCGGGCGCCCGCCTCGGTGCGCGAGACCTGGTGGGCGACCGCGAATCCGAGGCCGATCCCGATGACGATCAGGAGGATGTTCTTCACGGGGTGTCCTTCCACAGCGGCGGGGCGGGCGCGACGGCGCGACGACCCGTTCGATTCTAGGGCGCGGGCGCGGCGCTACTTCGAGCGCGGGCGCTTCGTGCGCTTCGCGGCGGAGCGGCCGACCGCGGCTCCGGCCTTGTCGGCCGTCCGTCCGGCGACCAGCACGGCGCGGACTCCGGCGGTGAAGCCGGCGAGTTTGATGAGCGGACCGCCGACGGTCGCGGCCGTGAGAGCGACGAGCGCGTTGACGTTGCCGGTGACCTCGGCGACGTCCTTGGTGATCGTGTCCACCCGCGCGAGCTGGTGGTTGGCCTCGCGGAGGGTGGAGGCCGACTCGTCGAGGATCGGCGTCAGGCCGTCGCTGGCCTGCTTGATGGCCTCGCTCGTGCTGTCGAAGACGCGCCCGAGCTTCCAGAGCGGGACGGCGGTGATCGCCACCAGGATCGCGAACACCCCCGCGGCGATGAGCCCTGCGATGTCTCCACCGGTCACGGTGACCTCCGTTCGATGCCGCCCAGCGCGGCACTCCAGCCTACCGACGGGCCGCGAGAGGGTCGGACGCGGGGACGGGCGCTCGGCTCGGGCGCGACGGCCGGATCGGGCGCAGCGCGGGACTCTCGGAGCGCGGCGGGCACTCCGGATCGCGACCCCGGGAACGGGAAAGGCCCCGGTGCGGACACCGGGGCCTTTCTCTGCGGGGCTGGACTCAGCGGGCCGCGTAGTACTCGACGACGAGCTGCACTTCGCAGGTCACGGGGACCTCGGCGCGCTTCGGGCGGCGCAGGAGCGTCGCCTGCAGCTTGTCGATCTCGACCTCGAGGTAGCCCGGGGTCTTGGGGAGGACGTCGACGTGTCCACCGGCGGCGGCGACCTGGAAGGGCTCGGTGCCCTCGGAGCGGGTCTTGACGTGGATGACCTGGCCCGGCTTCACGCGGAAGGAGGGGCGGTCGACCGTCTTGCCGTCCACCATGATGTGGCGGTGGGTGACGAACTGGCGGGCCTGCGCGGTGGTACGGGCGAAGCCCGAGCGCAGGACGAGGGCGTCGAGGCGCATCTCGAGGAGCTCGACCAGGTTCTCACCGGTCAGGCCCTGGGTGCGGCGCGCCTCCTGGAAGGCGATGCGGAGCTGCTTCTCGCGGATGCCGTACTGGGCGCGCAGACGCTGCTTCTCACGCAGGCGGACCGCATAGTCGGAGTCGGCCTTGCGCTTCGAGCGGCCGTGCTCGCCAGGAGCGTAGGGACGCTTCTCGAGGTAGCGGGCGGCCTTCGGGGTCAGGGGGATGCCGAGGGCGCGCGAGAGGCGCGTCTTCGAGCGGGTACGGGACGTGGTCGACACAGTGGTCCTTCCAAGGTCTGAGAGGTTCGGTCGCAGCTCTCGACCGCCGGCTCCGGGAGGAGGGCGGACGCCGCGGTCGTGTCCTCCGCGGGTGCGGGGGAAGTGTGACCGCAGTGGCGGGCTGCGCGATTCAGAGGGATGCGCTGCTCCGCTCGGCTACAGAGCGGTGGGCAACCTCGCAAGACTATCAGGCCACGGCCTCCCGTGCGGGTCGCGCGAGCTCGCGGTCGGCGGGGTCAGCCCCGGTCGCCGCGGATGATGCGCAGGAGCTTCGCCAGTCGTGCGGAGACGTCGCGCTCGTTGCCGTGCTCGGTGGGCCGGTAGTACCGCGCGCCCTGGAGCGGGTCCGGGAGGTACTGCTGCTCGAGGACGCCGAGGTCGGCGTCGTGCGGGTACCGGTAGCCCTTCCCGTGGCCGAGCTTCTTGGCGCCGGGGTAGTGCGCGTCGCGCAGGTGCGCCGGCACCCGACCCGCGCGGCCCGCGCGCACGTCCGCGATGGCCGCGTCGATGGCGGAGTAGGACGCGTTCGACTTCGGGGCGGTCGCCAGGTGCACGACCGCCTGGGCGAGCGGGATGCGCCCCTCCGGCATGCCGATGAACTGCACGGCGTCGGCCGCGGCGATCGCGACGACGAGCGCCTGCGGGTCGGCCATGCCGATGTCCTCGGACGCGGAGACGATGATGCGGCGGGCGATGAACCGCGGATCCTCCCCCGCCTCGATCATCCGGGCCAGGTAGTGCAGCGCCGCGTCCACGTCCGAGCCCCGGATGGACTTGATGAAGGCGCTGATGACGTCGTAGTGCTCGTCGCCGTTGCGGTCGTAGCGCAGCAGGGCGCGGTCGACGGCGCGCGCGACGACCTCGGTCGTGATCACGGGGAGCGCGGGCTCCTCGGCGGCGGCCTCGACGGGAGCGCCCTCGTCGTCCTCGTCCTCCTCGTCCGGGTCCTCCGCGGCGGCGGCGCGGGCGACCCGGTCGGCCTCGCGGGCCTCCGAGCGGGCGGAGGTGGCGGCGGCCTCGAGCGCGGTCAGCGCCCGCCGGGCGTCTCCGGAGGCGAGCCGCACGATGCTCGCCCGGGCCTCCTCCTCCAGCGTCACCGAGTCGCGCAGACCCCGCTCGTCGTGCAGGGCGCGGTCGACCAGGACGCCCAGGTCGTCGTCGCTGAGCGGCTCGAGGGTCAGCAGGAGCGAGCGCGAGAGCAGCGGCGCGATCACCGAGAACGAGGGGTTCTCGGTCGTGGCCGCGATGAGGATGACCCACCCGTTCTCGACCCCGGGCAGCAGTGCGTCCTGCTGCGCCTTGGTGAAGCGGTGGATCTCGTCGAGGAAGAGCACGGTGGACGTGCCGTAGAGGTCGCGGGTGGAGAGCGCCTCCTCCATCACCTGCCGCACGTCCTTCACGCCCGCCGTGACGGCGGAGAGCTCGACGAAGCGGCGGCCGCTGGAGTGGGCCACCGCCTGCGCGAGCGTGGTCTTGCCCGTGCCGGGAGGGCCCCAGAGGATCACGGACACCGCTCCCCGCTCCCCCGTCGTGTCGGCGGCGAGGGCGACCAGGGGCGAGCCGGGCGTCAGGAGGTGGCGCTGGCCGGCGACCTCCTCGAGGCTGCGCGGCCGCATCCGCACGGCGAGCGGAGTCGCCCCGGAGCGGAGTCCGGCCTGCTGCATGGTCATGCCCCCAGCGTAACGACGGCCTCCGACAGAGCCCCGGCCCGACTGCCCGGCGCGACGGAGCGGCGTTTGTCGCGCCTCCGGCGGTTCTCGTAGGCTCGACGCGGCCTGCGTGCGCGGGCCGCCGCGCCGAAGCCGCGCGGACGAGGACGTCGGAGGATCACGTGGCCCAGGGCAAGTCGAACGACCGCGAGGCGCGCACCCGGCTCCGGGCCTACCAGGCCCGTCAGAGCCTCCACCGCTCGAGGCAGAAGCGGCGCGTGCGCGACAACGTGATCGCGGCGATCGCCGCCGTCGTCGTGATCGGGCTCGCGGTCGTCGCCCAGATCCTCTACTTCTCCGGCGGCCCCGGCACCCCGGTCGCCGAGCCGACCTCCTCCTCCTCCGCGACCCCGACGCCCGAGGCGACGGGGTCGAACACCGGCGACGTCCCCTCCTCCGACATCGCCGAGGGCCGCGACTGGACGGGCACGCTCACGATCGGCGAGGACCCGCTGGGCATCACGCTCGCCGGCGCCGCCGCCCCGCAGGCGGTGTCCTCCTTCATCTCGCTGACGCAGTCCGGCTTCTACGACGGCGTCTCCTGCCACCGCCTCACCACGGAGGGCCTCTACGTCCTCCAGTGCGGCGACCCGGACGGCGACGGCACCGGCGGACCGGGCTACAGCTACGGCCCCGTCGAGAACGCGCCCGAGGACGGCGTCTACCCGGCCGGGACCATCGCGATGGCCCGCCAGGGCGGCAACGGCTACAGCCAGGGCAGCCAGTTCTTCGTCGTCTACCAGGACACGACCCTGCCCGCCGACGCGGCCGGCGGGTACACCGTGCTCGGGCAGGTCACCTCGGGACTGGACGCGCTCGTCAGCGACGTCGTGTCGAAGGGCACGGCCGACGGATCGGGTGACGGCGCCCCCGCCGAGCCCGTGACCATCACCTCCGTCTCCGTCGAGTAGCCGCACCCGCGGCGTCGTCACGGTCCGCCCGCGCGGGGAGTGCAATAGGCTTGTCGTCACTGCCCGTTCGCGGCCGAGCGCGGTCTTCGGCCCTCCGGCCGTCGAGCCCCACCGGCCGACGACGCGACGGGCACCGAGAAGCACGACATCGAACAGCAAGGTGAGGCTCCGAGCGATGAGTGACCAGCAGCCGTGGGGACGGGTCGGCGACGACGGGACGGTCTACGTCCGCGTCGGCGACGGGGAGCGAGAGGTCGGCCAGTACCCCGATGCGACTCCCGAGGAGGCGCTCGCCTACTACGAGCGCAAGTACACGGAGCTCGCCGGGCAGGTCTCCCTGCTCGAGCAGCGCGCCAAGCGGGGCGCACCCGCCGGAGACGTCGCCCGCACGGTGCAGTCGCTGTCCGCGGCCATCGCGCAGGCGAACGCGGTCGGCGACCTCGAGTCGCTGCAGACCCGGGTCGACGCGCTGAGCGGCTCCGTCGAGGATCTGACCGAGCAGCAGGCGGCCGAGTCGAAGGCCGCGCTGTCCGAGGCCCTCGCCTACCGCGAGGCCATCGTCGCTGAGGCCGAGGCCCTGGCGGCTGTCGACCCGGCGAAGACGCAGTGGAAGCAGGCCAGCGCCGCGATCGACGACCTCTTCGCCCGCTGGCAGAACCACCAGCAGCAGGGCCCGCGCCTGCCCAAGAACGACGCGAACGAGCTGTGGCGCCGGTTCCGCGGTGCGCGCACCACGATCGAGCAGAACCGCAAGGCGTTCTTCGCCGACCTCGACTCCGCGCACCGCGAGGCCAAGCAGGCCAAGCAGGCGCTCATCGACCAGGCCGAGGCGCTGGTGCCCCAGGGCGCCGACGCCATCCCGGACTACCGCGCGCTCCTCGAGCGCTGGCGGGTCGCCGGCCGTGCAGGCAAGCGGTTCGACGACGCGCTCTGGGCGCGCTTCAAGGCCGCCGGCGACGCGATCTACGGCGCCAAGGCCGAGATCGTCGCGCAGGAGAGCGTCGAGTACACCGAGAACCTCGACCTCAAGCTCGCCCTCCTCGAGGAGGCGGAGCCGCTCCTGCAGGAGCAGGACCGCGAGAAGGCCAAGCGGGTGCTGCTCTCGATCCAGGAGCGCTGGGACGCCGTCGGCCGCGTGCCGCGCGAGCAGGTGCGCACCGTCGAGGACCGCCTCCGCAAGGTCGAGGCGCACGTCCGCAAGCTCGACGAGGAGCACTGGAACCGCAGCAACCCGGAGCGCAAGGCCCGCTCCGAGGGTCTCGCCTCGCAGCTGACCGCCGCGATCCAGAAGCTCCAGGACGAGCTCGACGAGGCGAAGGCGCGCGGCGACCGCGACGCGATCGCCCAGGCTCAGGAGGCGCTCGACGCCCGCAAGGTCTGGCTCGACGCGATCGGCTAGACCCGCTCCGGCGGATCCCTCCACAGATCCGCTCGCGACGCTCCGGAGGGGAGGCGCATCGGCCAGCATGGCCGGATGCGCCTCCCCTCCGTGCTCCTCCCTGGGCACCTTCCTCTCGCGGAGCTGTGCGCCGCCCGCCTCGACGGCGAGCTGGTCGCGCTCGACGAGGGCTTCCTCGTCGCGGACCTGCCCCTGGGGGCGTCCGAGCGGGCCGCCTCCCTGCGCTCGCTGCTCCCCCGCGGCGCCGTCGCCGATCGTCTCTCCGCCGCGTGGGTGCACGGAGCGACGAACCGTCCGCCGCCGGTGCACAGCGCCTCGATCGACCGGCGGAAGCGCCGGCAGGCGCCGTCGAACCCCCGCCTGCGGTGCCACGAGGTCCTGCTCGACGAGGACGACGTCGTCCTCCTCGGCGGCGCGCCGGTCACGTCGCCTGCTCGCACGCTGATCGACCTCGCCCGGACGGAGGACGCGGGCCGGATCCTCCGGGCGCTCTCTCGGAGCACCCGGACCGGCCTCGACGCCGTCCTCGCGAGGCTGGAGGAGGGCAGCGCCGTCGCCGGACGGAGGATCGTCGGACGACGGCTGCGGGCGGCGCTCGGCGAGGCGCCGCCCGGGGATCAGCCCGCGTTCACCCGGTAGACGTCGTAGACGGCGTCGATCCGGCGCACGGCGTTCAGCACGCGGTCCAGGTGGGTGGTGTCGCCCATCTCGAAGACGAACCGGCTGATCGCCAGCCGGTCGCTCGAGGTCGAGACCGTCGCCGAGAGGATGTTGACGTGGTGCTCCGAGAGCACGCGCGTCACGTCGCTCAGCAGGCCCGAGCGGTCCAGCGCTTCGACCTGGATCTGCACGAGGAAGATGCTCTTGGAGGACGGCGCCCACTCGACGTCGACGATCCGCTCCGGTTCCTTCAGCAGCTCCTGCACGTTGTGGCAGTTCGCCTGGTGCACGGAGACGCCGGCTCCCCGCGTCACGAATCCGACGATCTGATCGCCCGGAACCGGAGTGCAGCACTTCGCGAGCTTCACGAGGATGTCCGGCGCGCCCTTCACGAGGACGCCCGACTCGCTGCTCCGGCTCCGCGGCCGGGGCGAGCGCGGGAGGGTGACCTCGTTCTCGTCCGACTCCGGATCGCCCTGGATGGAGGAGACGACCTTCTCGAGCACCGACTGGGTCGAGACGTGGCCCTCGCCGACGGCCGCGTAGAGCGCCTCGACGTCGTTGTAGCGCAGCTGGCTGGCCACCTCGGTGAAGGTGTCCTGGCTCATCAGCTTCTGCAGCGGCAGGTTCTGCTTCCGCATCGCCCGGGCGATGGAGTCCTTGCCCTGCTCGATCGCCTCGTCGCGCCGCTCCTTGGTGAACCACTGCCGGATCTTGTTGCGGGCCCGCGGGCTCTGCACGAAGTGGAGCCAGTCCTGGCTCGGTCCCGAGTCGGGGTTCTTCGAGGTGAAGACCTCGACCACGTCGCCCGTCGTCAGAGCCGACTCCAGCGGCACGAGGCGCCCGTTGACCTTGGCGCCCATCGTCCGGTGCCCGACCTCGGTGTGCACCGCGTAGGCGAAGTCGACCGGGGTCGCGCCGGTCGGCAGGCCGATCACGCGTCCCTTCGGCGTGAAGACGTAGACCTCCTTGGCGCCGATCTCGAAGCGGAGGGAGTCGAGGAACTCGTTCGGGTCGGTGGTCTCCGACTGCCAGTCCGAGAGGTGCGCGAGCCAGGCGAGGTCGGTGTCGTTCGATCCGGAGGTGGGCACCTTGCCGGTGGCCATCTGCTCCTTGTACTTCCAGTGCGCCGCGATGCCGAACTCCGCGTGCTGGTGCATCTCGTTGGTGCGGATCTGGATCTCGACCGCGCGGCCCTTCGGCCCGACGACCGTCGTGTGCAGCGACTGGTAGAGGTTGAACTTCGGAGTGGCGATGTAGTCCTTGAACCGGCCCGGCATCGGCGTCCAGCGGGCGTGGATCGAGCCGAGCACGGCGTAGCAGTCGCGCACCGAGTTCACGAGGACGCGGATGCCGACCAGGTCGTAGATCTCGTCGAACTCGCGACCGCGGACGACCATCTTCTGGTAGATCGAGTAGTACTGCTTCGGCCGGCCGACGACGCGACCGCGGATCCGCCCGGCCCGCAGGTCCTCGCTGATCAGGTCGATGACGTTCTGCACGAACTCCTCGCGTTGCGGCGTCCGCCGCTTCACCAGGCTCTCGATCTCGTTGTAGATCTTGGGGTAGAGCACCGCGAAGGACAGGTCCTCGAGCTCCCACTTGATCGCCTGGATGCCGAGGCGGTGCGCCAGCGGCGCGTAGATCTCGAGAGTCTCGGTGGCCTTGCGGGCGGCGGATTCGGCGGGGACGAAGCCCCAGGTCCGCGCGTTGTGGAGGCGGTCGGCGAGCTTGATGATCAGGACGCGGATGTCCTTCGACATCGCCACGATCATCTTGCGGACGGTCTCGGCCTGCGCGCTGTCGCCGTACTTGACCTTGTCGAGCTTGGTGACGCCGTCGACGAGCATCGCGACCTCGTCGCCGAAGTCCGCGCGGAGCTCGTCGAGCTGGTAATCGGTGTCCTCGACGGTGTCGTGCAGCAGCGCGGCGGCGATCGTCTTCGAGCCGATGCCGAGGTCGGCGAGGATCTGCGCGACGGCCAGCGGATGAGTGATGTAGGGCTCGCCGCTGCGGCGCTTCTGGTTCGCGTGCGCCCGCTCCGCGACCGAGTACGCGCGCTCGATCAGCGCGATGTCGCTCTTCGGATGGTGCATCCGGACGGTGCGGACGAGGGTGTCGACAGCACCGGAGGGCTGCGCGCGCGAGAAGATCCGCGGGACCAGTCTGCGCAGGGCAGCGGTCGAGGACGTCGTCGTCGTTTCCGTCACGCGAGGATCTCCATCGCCCCATTATCGCCCGTGCGGACGGTGCCGATGACCGTTCCGCCCGGGGCGGACGGCGCCGGCGTCAGCCGATGCGTCCGGGGCGCCCCTCGCCGTCGACCACGTCGCCGCCCGCCGCGGCCCAGGCGGTCATGCCGGCGTCGACGTTGGCGACCTCGTATCCGGCGCCCTCGAGGGCCTGCGTCACCATCGCGGAGCGGACTCCGGAGTGGCAGACCACCAGGATCGCCGTGTCGGCCGGGAGCTCGTCCTGCCGGGCGCCGATCTCCCCCATCGGGATGTGATGGGCGGCCGGAGCGTGCCCCGCCGCCCACTCGTGCGGCTCCCGGACGTCGAGCAGCCAGACCTCGTCGCGCGCGACGAGTCCGACGGCGTCGCCCGCGGTGACCTGTGCGTAGTCGGCCACGGCTCAGCCCTGCACGGCCGGCGCGGCCGGAGCGGTCGCCTTCGCCCGGGCCGACTCCACGCGCTTGTCGTGCTTGGAGATCTCGGGCTCCCGGCTGCGCAGCTGGGCGTACAGCGGCGCCGCGACGAAGATCGTCGAGTACGTGCCGACGATGATGCCGATCAGCAGGGCGAGCGAGATGTCGCGGAGCGTGCCCGCGCCGAGGACGAACGCACCGATCACGAGGATCGCGGCCACCGGGAGGGCGGCGACGATCGAGGTGTTGATGGAGCGCACGAGAGTCTGGTTCTCGGCCAGGTTCACCGTCTCGGAGAAGGTGCGGGTCGTGCTGCCGAGCGCCTCCACGGTGTTCTCGCGGATCTTGTCGAAGACCACGACCGTGTCGTAGAGCGAGTAGCCGAGGATCGTCAGCAGTCCGATCACCGCCGCCGGCGACACCTCGGTGCCGGTGATGCCGTAGACGCCCGCCACGATCACGAGGTCGTGCAGGAGCGCGACGATCGCCGCGAGCGACATCTTCCAGGTGCGGAAGTACGCCCACATGGCCAGGGCCGCGAGGACCACGAAGATCACCAGGCCGCGCAGGGCCTGCTGGGTCACGTCGTTGCCCCACGCCGCTCCGATGAAGGAGGAGGCGACCTGGTCGGTGGGCACGTCGTAGGCCTCCGACAGGGCGTTCCGCACCGCGGTCGACTCGTCTGTCGAGAGCTGGCCGGTCTGCACGCGGATGGAGTCGTCGCCGACGATGGACACTCGCGGCACGGTCTCGGGAGCGACCGAGGTCACCGCATCCGTCGCCGTCGCCTGCTCGAGGCTCGACGGCGAGGACACCGTGAACTGCGAGCCGCCGGTGAACTCGATGCCGAAGTTGAAGCCGCCGCGGGCGACCGTCCCGAGCAGCGTGATCAGGATCAGGGCGAGCGAGACGAGGTACCACGTGCGGCGCCGGCCGACGAAGTCGATCGATCGCGCACCGGTGTAGAGGTCGTTTCCGAACTGCGAGAAGCTGGCCATCACGCGTCCTTCCCGTTCGAGTCGTTGGAGTCGCGCAGGCCGGCCGCCTCGGCGGCCTTCCGCTCGGCGATGGTCTGGCGCTTGGCCGCCTCACGGGACGCGGAGGCGCGCTTGCCGGCGACCACCTGGTCCTGCGGACGGAAGGCGGCTCGGCCGCGGTACACGGCCCCGAGCGCCCGGGGATCCAGGCCCGAGGCCTTGTGCCCCTCGGCGAAGAACGGTCTCGTGGCCATCAGCTGCAGGATCGGGTGGGTGAACAGCGCCACCACGATCAGGTCGATGATCGTCGTGATCCCGAGGGTGAGCGCGAAGCCGCGGACACTGCCGACGGCGAGGAAGAAGAGGACCACCGCGGCGAGCAGGTTCACCATGTCGGACGCGAAGATCGTGCGCAGCGCGCGCCGCCAGCCGGACTCGACGGCGGACTCGAGGCCGCGTCCGTCGCGGAGCTCGTCGCGGATGCGCTCGAAGTACACGATGAACGAGTCGGCCGTGATGCCGATCGCGACGATGAGACCCGCGACTCCTGCGAGCGAGAGGCGCAGTCCCTCCCGCCAGGACAGCAGCGTGACGACGAGGTAGGTGACGATCGCCGCGACGAGCAGCGAGGCGATCGTGACGGCTCCGAGCACGCGGTACTGCGCGATGGAGTAGACGATGACGAGTATCAGGCCGATGAGGCCGGCGAGCAGGCCGCTGGCGAGCTGGGCGGAGCCGAGCGTCGCCGAGATGCTGTCCGAGCTCTGGACCTGGAAGCCGATCGGCAGCGCGCCGTACTTGAGCTGGTCGGCGAGCGTCTTCGACGACTCCTGCGTGAAGGAGCCCGAGATCTGCGCGTTGCCGTCCGTGATGGCGGCGTTCGTCGACGGGGCCGAGATGACCCGGCCGTCGAGGACGATCGCGAACTGGTTCTGCGCACCCTGCAGCGCCACGAGGCGCGAGGTCGTGGCGCCGAAGGCCTGCGTGCCCTGGTCGTCGAACGAGAGGTTGACGGCCCAGGTGCCGGTGCTGGCACCGGAGGAAGTCGTCATCAGGCCGTTCGAGGCGTCCGAGATGTCCTCGCCGGTGATCTCCACCGGGCCGAGGACGTATTTCACCGTCCCGCTGTCGTCGCAGGTGATGAGCGGCTGGTCGGCCGGGGCGAGGTTCGGGTCCTGGCCGTTGAGGTACGCGCAGTCGAACGAGGTGTACTGGGCCTCGAGCGCCGGCGTGAGGTAGGCGAGGTCGCTCGCGTTCGTCGGCGAGGCGGTCGGCTCCGTCGCGAGCGACGGGTCGACGGGTGTCGGCGTGGGCGAGGACGTCGCGTCGCCGCCGACCGAGCTGTTGGTGGCCTGGCTCGCGACGAGGACCGGGCGGAAGTCGAGCTTCGCCGAGGCCTCGATGCGCTGGAGCGTCTCGTCGTCGGGCGTGCCGGGGATCGAGACGACGATGTTGCTCGAGCCCTGGGTCGTGATCTCGGCCTCGGAGACGCCGGACGCGTCGATGCGCTGGCGGATGATCGAGACGGCCTGCGTCAGCTGCTCCGACGAGACGGTGTCGCCGTCGTTCAGCTGCGGCTGCAGGACGATCTGCGTGCCGCCCTCGAGGTCGAGGGCGAGCTTCGGCGTCCAGGAGCCGCCGCCCCAGAGGACGGCCGCCGTATTGAGTCCGACGAGAGCGAGGATCAGGACACCGAGCCAGCTCAGGGAGCGGCGGGCCTTCCGGACGGGGGTTGATGCGGCCACCCAGGGCTCAGCTTTCTCTTCGGTCGACGGTGATCGGCCCGGGGACGCCCGGGTGTGGAGAAGGGCGGGCGGGCGCCGATGCGCCCGGCCCGCCCAGGAGACTACTGCGCGTCGGGGCGGCGGTCGCGCTCGACCGGGTCCACCAGCGGGTCGCGGTGCGCGGAGTCGCGCTCGCCGAACTCGGGCGAGCCGGTCGCGGTCAGCGGGTCGGCCTCGTCCTCGGTCTCGACGACGACGGCGTTCTCGCTCGGGTCGATGAGCCGGGCGATCGCCTGACGGTGGATGGTCAGCAGCGTGCCGGGGGTCGACTCGATGACGATCTTGTTCGCCTCGTCGTCGATCGACACGACGGTGCCGAAGAGGCCGGAGCCGGTCATCAGCTCCACCCCCGGCTGGAGGTTGTTCTTCATGCTCTCCGCGTCGCGCTGGCGCTTCTTGTTGTTGCGGAACATGAAGATGATCATCACGGCGAGCAGCAGGACGAGCAGGATGATCGTCGGATCCATGGGTGGGCCTTCCGGAGTGGATGGGCGATCCGCCGCGCGGCCTCAGGTCGAGGCGGAGCGGATCGAGCGGCCCGTCGGGCCTAGAGAATCATAGATCATCGGGGAACAGGGGCGGCTGAGCCGCCGTCCCCCGTGGGTCGATGCCGAAGTGGCGGTAGGCGGCGGGGGTCGCCACGCGGCCGCGCGGCGTCCGGGTCAGCAATCCGATCCGCACGAGGAACGGCTCGACGACGGCCTCGACCGTCTCCGCCTCCTCCCCCACCGACACGGCGAGGGTGTTCAGGCCGACCGGCCCGCCGTCGAAGCGGGTCAGCACGATCTCCATCACCGCGCGGTCGAGCCGATCGAGTCCGAGCGCGTCGACGTCGTAGAGCTCCAGCGCCGCGCGGACGGCGGTCACGTCGGCCCGTCCGCCGTGGACCAGGGCGAAGTCCCGCACCCGCCGGAGCAGGCGGTTGGCGATGCGCGGGGTGCCTCGGCAGCGGCCGGCGATCTCGGCGATCGCGTCCGCGTCGATGTCGAGCTCGAGCAGCCGTGCCGCCCGGGCGAGCACCTGCCGCAGCTCGTCCTCCGCGTAGAACTCGAGGTGCGCGGTGAAGCCGAAGCGGTCGCGGAGCGGATTGGGCAGCAGGCCGGAGCGGGTCGTGGCGCCGACGAGCGTGAACGGGGCGAGATCCAGCGGGACGGACGTCGCTCCCGCCCCCTTGCCGACCATGATGTCGATCCGGAAGTCCTCCATCGCGAGGTAGAGCATCTCCTCCGCGGAGCGCGCCATGCGGTGGATCTCGTCGATGAAGAGGATCTCGCCGGGCAGCAGCGAGGAGAGGACGGCGGCGAGGTCGCCCGCGTGCTGGATCGCGGGGCCGCTGGAGAGCCGCAGGGGCGAGGAGCTCTCCTCCGCCACGATCATCGCGAGGGTCGTCTTGCCGAGCCCGGGCGGGCCCGCGAGCAGGATGTGGTCGGGGGTCCGGCCCTGCATGGCCGCGGCCTTGAGCAGCAGCTCGAGCTGGCCGCGCACCTTGCGCTGGCCGACGAACTCGCTGAGGTTCCTGGGGCGCAGTGCACCCTCGAAGGCGACCTCGGCCTCCGAGGCGACCTCGGCGCCCAGCACCTCGTCGCTCACGAGCGGGCCGCCGGGCCGAGGCGGGCGAGGGCGAGCCGGAGCAGCGCCTGCACGTTCGCGGCGTCGGAGGCCTGCGCGTCGAGCAGGATCTCGTCGACCACGTCGGCCGCGGTGCGCTCGGGCCAGCCGAGGCCGACGAGCGCCGCGAGCACGTTCTGCGCGGCGGTGGCGGCGGGACCGGAACCGCGGGCGGCGCGCGGACGGACGGTCACCTTGCCGGCGAGGGACAGGATGATCAGCTTCGCCGTCTTCGGGCCGATGCCGCTGACCTTCCGGAACACCCCGTCGTCCTCGTCGGCGACCGCCTGCGCGATCCGGTCCGGCTCGACCGCGCCGAGCACGCCGAGGGCGGACTTCGGGCCGACGCCGGTCACGCCGATCAGCAGCTCGAAGATCTCGAGCTGCTCCTCGTCGGGGAAGCCGTAGAGGGTGAGCGAGTCCTCGCGGACGACGAGCACGGTGCTGACCGTGGTCTCGTCGCCGACGCGCATCTCGAGCGCGTGCTGCGGGGTCACGTTCACCGCGTAGCCGACGCCGTGGACGTCGAGGACGGCGAGACTCCCGCGGGCGGAGAGGACGGTGCCGCGGAGGGAGGAGATCACCGCGTCAGTCTAGATGCTCGAACAGGCGTTCGACTCGCGGCCTCGGCGGCGCGCCACGCCCGCTGCGCTGCTGTGCCGCCCGCCGCTCCGTCGGCACCGGCTCCCGCCGACCCGGAGGAGGGCGCGAGAGGGGCCCGCCAGGCGTGGCAGACGGCCAGGGCGAGGGCGTCGGCCGCGTCGGCCGGCCGCGGCGGGGCGTCGAGCCGGAGGACGCGCTGGATCATCGCGGTGACCTGGCGCTTGTCCGCGGCTCCGTAGCCGGTGACGGCGGCCTTCACCTCGCTCGGAGTGTGCATCCCGACCGGGAGCCCGCGCCGGGCCGCCGCGACGAGGGCGACGCCGCTGATCTGCGCGATGCCCATCACGGTGCTGACGTTGTTCTGCGCGAAGACCCGCTCGATCGCGACGGCGTCGGGGCGGTGCTCGTCGAGCAGCGCCTCGAGCCCGTCGCCCAGGGCCAGCAGGCGGCGCTCCAGCGCGTCATCGGGCGGTGTCCGGAGGACCGTCACGTGCACGAGGGTCGCGCGGCGGTCGCGCGAGACGTCGACGATGCCGACGCCGCAGCGGGTGAGCCCGGGGTCGATCCCGAGGACGCGCATCAGGCCGCCCCTCGGGATCGGGCCGGGCTCACCGCGTCACTCCTCGTTCTCGAGCTCGGCGCGCACCTCGGCGGTGATGTCGAGGTTGGTGTAGACGTTCTGCACGTCGTCCGAGTCCTCGAGCGCGTCGATCAGGCGGAAGACCTTGCGGGCCGTCTCGGCGTCGGCCTCGACCTGGAGGGAGGCGACGAACTCGATGTCGGCGGAGTCGTAGTCGATGCCTGCCTCCTGCAGGGCCGAGCGGGCCGGGACGAGCTCGCTCGGCTCGACGCGGACCTCGAAGCTCTCGCCGTGGTCGAGCACGTCGTCGACGCCGAAGTCGAGGACCGCGCCGAGCACGTCGTCCTCGGTGACGCTCTCTCCGTGGGGCACGGAGATGACGCCCTTGCGCGCGAAGTTGTAGGCGACGCTGCCCGGGTCGGCCATGGTGCCGCCGTTGCGGGTCATCGCGGTGCGGACGTCCGCCGCGGCGCGGTTCTTGTTGTCGGTGAGGCACTCGACGAGCAGGGCGATGCCGTTGGGGCCGTAGGCCTCGTACATGATCGTCGTGTAGTCGATGACCTCGCCGGTGAGGCCGGCGCCGCGCTTGATCGCGCGGTCGATGTTGTCGTTCGGCACCGAGGTCTTCTTCGCCTTCTGCACGGCGTCGACGAGCGTCGGGTTGCCGGAGAGGTCGGCGCCGCCGATCTTGGCGGCCACCTCGATGTTCTTGATCAGCTTGGCGAAGGACTTCGCGCGGCGCGAGTCCTTGATCGCCTTCTGGTGCTTGGTCGTGGCCCACTTGGAATGCCCGGACACGGTGCTCCCTCGGAAATCTCGTTGCGTGCGGCCCCCGAGGGCGCCGCTGATGGCAGGGGCCAGTCTATTCGAGAGCCGGTCCGCGCCCGTCTCGGCCCGAGCACCGAGACTTCCACACCCTCCTCGCCGGAGACGAGCCGCCGTCTCGGCAGCCCCCGCACCGCCGAACGCACGATCCGCGTCCCAGCGGATCGCGCTAGGCGGACGCGACCCGCTCCACCCACCCCGCGACCCCCGAAAGCCGACCGCGGCGAGCCGGGCAGGGACCGGCTCCCCACATGCACAGCCGAACCAGTGATCCGCGTACCAGCGGATCGCTGTAGGCGAACGCGACCCGCTCCACCCACCCAGCCACCCCCGAGAGCCGACCGCGGCGAGCCGGGCAGGGACCGGCTCGCTATCTGATCAGCCGCGACAGCAGCCGGTCGGCGAGGATCCTGCCGTCGGTCTGGCAGGTGGGGCAGTACTGGAGCGTGGAGTCGTGGAAGACCACCTGGCGGATCGTGTCGCCGCAGACGGGGCACGCCTCTCCTGTGCGGCCGTGGACGCGCATGCCGAGCTTCTTCTCGCGCTTGAGGTCGGCCGCGTGCAGGCCCTCGGCGCGGGCGAGCGCCTCCTCGAGTGTGTAGCGGAGGGCCGCGTAGAGGCGGTCCAGCTCGTCGGCGGTGAGCGCGGCGGGCTTGAAGGGCGACATGCGCGCCACGTGGAGGATCTCGTCCGAGTAGGCGTTGCCGATGCCGGCGATGCGGGACTGGTCGCGGAGGACGCCCTTCACCTGCGCCCGGCCCGCCGTGGCGAGGATCGCGCCGAGGATCTCCTCGGTGAACTCCGGGTCCAGCGGATCGGGACCCAGCCGGGCGACGCCCGGGACGTCGAGCGGATCGGCGACGATCGAGAGCGCGAGGCTCTTCTTGGTGCCGGCCTCCGTCACGTCGAACCCCGACCCGTCGTCGAGGACCAGCCGAGCGGCGAGCGGGCCCCGGCCGGGCTTCGCCGGAGCCGTCGGCCGCTCGGGCCGCCAGCGGACCCAGCCGGCGCGGGCGAGGTGCAGGAGGACGTGGGCCTCGCCGACTGCGAGGTCGAGGAACTTGCCGTGCCGCGATACTCCGTGGACGGTCTCGCCGGACAGAGCCGACGGCGGGATGGCGACGGTCTTGAGGGCGGAGATCGCGAACACGTCGAGCCGCTCGAGGACGCGTCCGCCCAGGCGCGCGTCGAGATCGAAGGCGAGGGCCTGGACCTCGGGGAGTTCGGGCATGCGACCACCCTGGCCCGCGGTTCCCGCGCCGTCCACCCCTGGCGGAGGGGACGGCAGCGGGTCAGTCGCCGAAGCGCGTCGCCGCGACCTTCCGCAGGAACAGCTCGTGGAACCGGTAGTCGCCGGTGATCTCGGGATGGAACGCCGTCCCGAGGAGGTTGCCCTGCTCGACCGCGACCACCCGCCCGTCGGCGACGCTGGCGAGAGCGGTCGCCCGCTCCCCCAGCTCCTCCACGACCGGTGCGCGGATGAAGACCGCGTGCACCGGCGGATCGCCGATGGCCGGCACGTCGAGATCGGTCTCGAAGGAGTCGAGCTGGTTGCCGAACGCGTTCCTCCGGACCGACACGTCCAGGCCGCCGAAGCTGCTCTGGCCGTCGATGCGGTCGAGGACCCGGTCGGCGAGCATGATCAGCCCGGCGCAGGTCCCGTAGACGGGCATCCCCGCCCCGATCGCCTCGACGACCGGCTCCGCGAGGCCGAAGAGGCGCGACAGCTTGTCCATCACCGTGGACTCGCCGCCCGGGATGACCAGCCCCGCGACGGCGGCCAGTTCCTCCGGGCGGCGCACCAGCACCACCTCGGCGCCCAGCTCGCGCAGGACGTGCGCGTGCTCGCGGAAGTCGCCCTGCAGCGCGAGGACGCCGACGCGGAGCCCCTCGAGGGACTCCCGCGTCGGTCCTGCGCCGGCGAGCGGCGCGTCGGCGCTACCAGCCACGCTCGGCGAGGCGGTGCGGCGCGGGCACGTCGGCCACGTTGATGCCGACCATCGCCTCGCCCAGGCCGCGCGAGGCCTCCGCGACGACCTTCGCGTCGTCGAAGAAGGTGGTCGCCTTCACGATCGCGGCCGCGCGCTTGGCGGGCTCGCCCGACTTGAAGACGCCGGAGCCGACGAACACGCCGTCGGCGCCCAGCTGCATCATCAGCGCCGCGTCGGCCGGGGTCGCGACCCCGCCGGCGGTGAAGAGGACGACGGGGAGCTTGCCGGTCCGGGCGATCTCGACGACCAGGTCGTAGGGGGCCTGCAGCTCCTTGGCGGCGACGTAGAGCTCGTCCTTGGTCATCGCCTTCAGGCGATTGACCTCGCCGGAGATCGTGCGGATGTGCTTGGTCGCCTCGGAGACGTCGCCGGTGCCGGCCTCGCCCTTCGAGCGGATCATCGCTGCGCCCTCGGTGATGCGGCGCAGCGCCTCGCCCAGGTTGGTCGCTCCGCAGACGAAGGGGACGGTGAAGTTCCACTTGTCGATGTGGTTCACGTAGTCGGCGGGCGAGAGGACCTCGGACTCGTCGATGTAGTCGACGCCGAGCTCCTGCAGGATCTGCGCCTCGACGAAGTGGCCGATGCGCGCCTTCGCCATGACGGGGATCGACACGGCGGAGACGATGCCGTCGATCAGGTCGGGGTCGCTCATGCGTGCGACGCCGCCCTGCGAGCGGATGTCGGCGGGGACGCGCTCGAGCGCCATGACGGCGACCGCGCCGGCGTCCTCCGCGATGCGGGCCTGATCGGCGTCGACGACGTCCATGATGACGCCGCCCTTGAGCATCTCGGCGAGACCGCGCTTGACGCGGCTCGAGCCGAACTGCTCGGGAGCGGACGAGGACGGAGTGGTGGTGTCGGTCATGTTCGCGAGTCCTGTTCTGTGCGGCGACTTCCGCCGACGGCAGCTCCGAGTCTACGAGACGGCGCCCGCCGTCCGCGGCGCTGGACAGGGGGCCGGGCGGCGGTCTAGAGGCTCGGCCAGGCCGCCGCGAGGCTCGCCCGCACGTCGCCGAGCAGCTGCGGGAGCGCCTTCGTGCGGGCGATGATCGGGAAGAAGTTCGCGTCGGTCGCCCAGCGCGGAACCACGTGCTGGTGCAGGTGCGCGGCGATCCCCGCTCCCGCGACCGCGCCCTGGTTCATCCCGAGGTTGAAGCCGTCGTTGTTCGAGACCGAGCGGACGACGCGCATGGCCGTCTGCGTGAGCGCTCCGATCTCGGCCACTTCCTCGGGAGTGGCCTCGTCGTAGAGCGGGATGTGCCGGTACGGGCAGACCAGGAGGTGGCCGGAGTTGTACGGGAACAGGTTCAGCAGGACGTAGGCGTGCTCCCCGCGGGCGACGATGAGGGCCTCCTCGTCGCTCAGCGTCGGCGCCACGCAGAAGGGGCAGTCGTCGGCTCCGGGCTGCCCCTTCTGGATGTAGACCATCCGGTGCGGCGTCCACAGGCGCTGGAACTCGTCGGGAACCCCGGCGAGGTGCGCCGAGCCCTCCGCTCCCTCGGGCACGTTGCCGTCGCTCACGCTCAGACCTGCGCCTTCGAGGCGACGGCCTCGCGGATGCGCGCGACGGCGTCGGCGACCGGGATCCCGTTCTCCTGCGTGCCGTCGCGGAAGCGGAAGCTGACGGCTCCGGCGTCGCGGTCCTTCTCCCCCACGATCATCTGGAAGGGCACCTTCTGCAGCGTGGCGTTGCGGATCTTCTTCTGCATCCGGTCGCTGGAGTAGTCGATCTCGGCGCGGATGCCCGACCGCTTGAGCTCGCCGACGACCTCCTCGAGGTAGGGCAGGTACTCGTCGGCGATCGGGATGCCCACGACCTGGACCGGCGACAGCCAGACCGGGAACGCCCCGGCGTAGTGCTCGGTGAGGATCGCGAAGAAGCGCTCGATGGAGCCGAAGAGCGCGCGGTGGATCATCACGGGCCGCTTCTTCGAGCCGTCCGAGGCCGTGTACTCGAGCTCGAAGCGCTCGGGCTGGTTGAAGTCGAGCTGGATGGTCGACATCTGCCAGGTGCGGCCGATGGCGTCGCGCGCCTGCACCGAGATCTTCGGACCGTAGAACGCCGCTCCTCCCGGATCCGGCACCAGCTCGAGACCGGAGGCGACGGCGACCGCGCGCAGCGACTCGATCGCCTCCTCCCACTGCTCGGGCGCACCGACGAACTTCGGGTTGCCCTCCTCGTTCGTGGACAGCTCGAGGTAGAAGTCGTCGAGGCCGTAGTCGCGCAGCACCTGCAGCACGAACTCGAGGTTGCGGGTCAGCTCGGCCGACACGTCCTCCTGCGCGACGTAGATGTGGGCGTCGTCCTGGGTCAGGCCGCGCACGCGGGTGAGGCCCTGCAGGGTGCCGCTCTTCTCGTAGCGGTACACGGTGCCGAACTCGGCCAGGCGCAACGGGAGCTCGCGGTAGCTGCGGCCGCGCGAGCGGAAGATCAGGTTGTGGAACGGGCAGTTCATGGGCTTGAGGTAGTAGTCCTGGCCCTGGCGGGTGACGTTGCCGTCCTCGTCCTGCAGCTCGTCGAGGTGCATCGGGGGGAACATCCCCTCGGAGTACCACTGCAGGTGCCCGCTCGTGAGGAACAGGTCGCCCTTGGTGATGTGCGGCGTGTAGACGAGCTCGTAGTCGTGGGCGAGCAGCTGCTCGCGCATGTACTGCTCGATCTCGTAGCGGATGATCCCGCCCTTGGGGTGGAAGACCGCGAGGCCGGAGCCGATCTCGTCCGGGAAGGAGAACAGGTCGAGCTCGTGGCCGAGCTTGCGGTGGTCGCGGCGCGCCGCCTCCTCGAGGCGGGCCTGGTGCTCGCGCAGCTCGTCCTTCGTGGGCCACGCGGTGCCGTAGACGCGCTGCAGCTGCGGGTTCTTCTCCGAGCCGCGCCAGTAGGCGGCAGCGTTGCGGGTCAGGGCGTAGCCGTTGCCGATCATGCGGGTGTTGGGCAGATGCGGGCCGCGGCAGAGGTCCTTCCAGACCGTCTCGCCGGAACGCGGGTCGACGTTGTCGTAGATGGTGAGCTCGGCGCCGCCGACCTCGACGCTCTCGTCCTCGGCTCCCCCGCCCTTGATCCCGATCAGCTCGAGCTTGTAGGGCTCGCCGGCGAGCTCGGCGCGCGCCTCCTCCTCGGAGACGACGCGGCGCACGAACCGCTGGCCCTGGCGGACGATGCGGTCCATCGCCTTCTCGAGCGCCTTCATCGCCTCGGGCGTGAAGGGCTCCTCGACGTCGAAGTCGTAGTAGAAGCCGTCGGTGACGGGCGGGCCGATGCCCAGCTTCGCCTCCGGGTTGATCTGCTGCACCGCCTGCGCGAGCACGTGGGCCGCGGAGTGGCGGAGGATGTTCAGCCCGTCCGGCGAGGAGATGAGCACCGGCTCGATGCGGTCGCCCGGCACGACGTCGGCGGCGAGGTCCTTGAGCTCCCCGTTGACGCGGATCGCGACCACGGCCCGGTCGGTGAAGTGCGTGAATCCCGTGCCCGCCTCGGTGACGACCGAGTGGGACTCGTTCTCTGCGGGATTCGACGGTTCGTTCGACACGTGCGGGCACTCCTCGGGCTCGGTTGACCCCTCGACTGTAGTCGGCGGCGGCCTCTACCCGAGCGCGTCGCGCACGCGGACGCCGAGCGCGCGCAGAGCGGAGGCGAGCTCGTCCCGGTCGGCGCCGGGGAGCACGAGCGAGCTGCGCTCGAGCTGGTGCAGGAGGACCTCCTCCAGGCCGGGCGGCAGGGAGTCCACGGCGAGCGCCCCCTCGAGTGCGGCGAGCACGGCGACGACGGCCACCGCGTCGCGTGCCGCGAGTCTGCGTGCGCTGATCTCCATGCGTCTCCGTCCGTGTCGTCCGACCCCGTCACCCTGCCGACAGGACGTGCCCCGGAGAGGGGCGCGGCGGCGACCGGTGCGCAATCCGTCCAGGTGTCATCCTGGTCAGATGGGTGCCGGTCCTGCGCTGCAGCGCTTCACGCGCTCCGGGGCCGACCTGGACGAGGCGCGGCGCTTCTACTCGGACGGCTACGGCGGGTCGGGATTCCGGACGGAGACGGTCGAGCGGCCCTTCTCCTTCCGCTACGACGTCTCCGGGAGCGAGGGCGTGAGCCTGCGGACGTCGGTGTTCCGGGGCTCCGTGTCCGGGGGGCTGCGTCCGGAGGGCGAGTACGTCGTCTCGTGGTTCCTCTCCGGCACGAGCGTGGTGGACCCGGAGGGCGATCGGATCGTCCACCTGCCGGGGCGGCCGGTCGTGTTCCCCAGCGCGCGTCCGTTCGAGTTCGTCAGCCGCGACTTCCAGCAGCGGCTCGTGCACGTGGCCGCCGGCCTCCTCGAGCAGGTCGCGTCCGAGGCCGGCGACGGCGTGCCGCTGCCGCTCGTCTTCGACCACCGCTCGATCGCCTCCCTGTCGGCACTCCCGGGCTGGTGGCGGGCGGTCGACGACTTCGCGGGCGTCCTGCGGTCGGGCCGCGAGGCGACCGCGCTGCAGCTCGTGGCGGCGGAGCGCGGCGTCGCTCTGCACCTGCTCGCGACCTTCGCGCACCGGCCGGTCGTCGTCCCGCCGCAGGTGCTGCGGCCGGGGCTCGAGCACCTGCTGCGGGCCGCCGAGTTCCTGCACGCGTTCGCCGCATCACCCGTCACCGTGTCCGACATCGCGGCAGCGGCGGGGCTCACTCCGCGGGCGCTGCAGGCCGCGTTCCGGAGGCACTTCGGCGACACTCCGCTCGGCTACCTGCGCGGCGTGCGTCTCGACCGGGCGCGCGTCGAGCTTCGCGAGGCCGCTCCGGGCGAGGAGACCGTGCGCGCCGTCTCCGCGCGCTGGGGCTTCCTCAACCAGGGCCGCTTCTCGGGGGCGTACCACCGCCGCTTCGGCGAGTACCCGGTGGAGACCCTGCGCCGCTGACGCTCAGGCGCCGGGAGCGAGATCGCGGGCGTAGCAGACCGAGTGCTCGGACCCGATGTAGGCGCCGAACGGCGGGATGGCGTGGTAGCCCTCCCGGAGGTAGAACCGCATCGCGTCGGGCTGGAGCGTCCCGGTCTCCAGCACCAGGCGCGTCGTGCCCAGAGCGGCCGCCCGCGCCTCGAGCGCGCGCAGGACGGCCGTGGCCGCTCCGGTGCCGCGGGCGGCGGGGTCGGCGAACATCCGCTTCACCTCGATCGCCCCCGGTCCGAGGACGTCGTCGTCGAGAGGCCGCAGTCCGCCGCAGGCCACCGCCGTGCCGCTCGCGTCGCGGGCGACGAGGAAGACGGGCACGTCGTCGGCCGAGGGCGGCGTACCGGGCTCGTGGTCGTCGTTGCCGTAGCGCTCGTCGAGCTCGCGCCGCTGCGCGTCGCGCAGACGCTCGGCGTCCGGGTGGGTCCACGCCACCTCGTCGATGGTCCAGCTCATGAGGGCTCCTCCCGGCCGCGCGGCGGGCACGGCCGAGGCCATTCTGCCGCGCCAGCCCCCTCCGGCCGACCCGGTGGCAACCCCTTCCGCGCCGGAACGCAGCGGGCGTCGACTGGAGGCCCACCGACGAAAGGACTCACCGTGCTCTCCGACTCCCCCATCGGCCCCGTTCTGCTCTCCCGCGACCTCGCCGCCTCCCGCGCTTTCTACGCCGGCTCCCTGGGACTGAAGGTCCTCGAGGAGAGCGAGTCGGCGATCGCCTACTCCTGCGGCGGCACGCGGCTCACCGTCACCGCCAGCACCACGGGCTCGAAGGACGAGCAGACCAAGGCCGCCTGGCGGGTGGCCGACCTGCGCGCCGAGCTGGACGCGCTGGCGACTCGGGGCGTGGCTCCGGAGGACTACGACAGCGACGAGCTGCGCACCGAGAACGGCGTGGCCGACCGCGGCAGCGTCTGGGCGGCCTGGATCCTCGATCCCGACGGGAACGCGCTCGGCTTCGAGCAGCCCAAGAGCTGATCGGCGCCGCTCTAGACTCGCCCCATGCCCGACGACTCCGCTCCGCTGCCCGCGCCCGGGTGGTACCCGCACCCGGCCGACCTCGGCTCGGAGCTCTACTGGGACGGCGCGGCGTGGACGGACCGGTCCCGCCCGTCCTCCTCGGCGCCCGCTCCCGCCTACGGCACGCCCCCGGGCGCTCCGGAGCAGGAGCTGTACGCCTATCCGTCCGCCCCGTCCTCCGCGGCGGGCCGCAACCCCATGGCGATCGCGAGCCTCGTGCTCGGCGTCCTGAGCCTGCTGATCAATCCGCTGCTGATCCCCTCGATCCTCGCCATCGTCTTCTCGGCGAAGGGCCGGGCGGCCGCACCGCTCGTCTTAGGCGGTCGCGGGCTCGCGACGGCCGGACTCGTCACCGGGATCCTCGGTCTGGTGTCGGGCGTCTTCACCATCGTCGGCAACCTCTCGGCCGGGGTCCCCGGCCTGACCGGCTGACCGGGGTGCCGCGGCCCTCGACGCCCCGATGACCGCGCGCCGGAGCGCTCCCTGGCTCCTCGTCGTGGCGGTCGCCCTGGTCGCGCTGGTCCTGCGCGGTCCGATCGTCGCCGTCGCGCCCATCATCGACGAGGTGCGCGAGGACCTCGCGCTGTCCGCGGGCCAGGCGGGGATCCTCACCAGCATCCCCGTACTCTGCTTCGCCCTGGCGACTCCGCTCGCCCTCCTGGTGATCCGCCGCGCGGGACCCGACGCCGCCGTGACCGTCACGGTGATCGGCGTCGCGCTCGGCACGATCGTCCGATCGATCGGCGACGTGGGACCGGCCGTGGCGGGCACCGTCCTGATCGGCGTCTCCATCACGATCGGCAACGTCGTCCTCCCCGTCGTGATCCGGCGGGACGTCGCTCCCGAGCGCGTCGACCTCACGACGGGCGTCTACACCGCGGCCCTCAACATCGGCTCGACGATCACCTCGCTCGGCACCGCTCCGCTCGCTCTAACCCTCGGCTGGCGCGGCGCCCTGCTCGTCTGGCTCGCCCTCAACGCCCTCGCTCTGGCCGGCTGGCTCGTGGCCGTGGGGCCTCGGGCGGCCCTGCGTCCGACTCCCCGCCCGGCCCGCGCCGACCGCGCACCGGCCGCACCGGCTCCGCGGATCTTCCGCAGCGCGACCGTGCTGGCGCTCGCGCTCTGCTTCTCGAGCCAGGCGTTCTCGTACTACGGAGTGACGGCGTGGCTCCCCTCGCTGCTCGTCGACCGTAACGGCTTCTCGATCGCGACCGCGGGCGCGAGCGCCTCGGTGTTCCAGCTCGCCGCGGTCGCCGGCGCCCTCGGCGTCCCGCTCCTGGTCCGCAGGCTCGGACCGCTGGGGAGCATCGTGCTCGTCGGCCTCCTCTGGTGCACGGTGCCGGCGGGGCTGCTGCTCGCCCCGCAGCTCTGGGCGCTCTGGTGCGTGCTGGGCGGCGCGGCCCAGGGCGGAGGATTCACGGTGGTCTTCGTGCTCGTCGTGCGGCTCTCCCGCTCCGACGCCCACGCGTCGCGGCTCTCGGCCACGGTGCAGGGCATCGGCTACGCCGTGGCCGCCACCGCCCCGACCGTCATCGGCTTCGCGCACGACGCGAGCGGCGGCTGGGAGGCTCCCCTGCTGACCGTCCTCGCCACGACCTGCTCCTTCCTCCTCTTCGGCACCCTCGCCGCCGCGCGCCAGCGCCGGGCCTGACCCGCGACACGACCGGCCGCGCCGTCAAGGGGGCCGTCCGACGACTGTCGGCCCCGTAGCGTGTCCGCATGGCCGAGCAGAGCACGACCCGCGAGAAGACAGCGCCCGATCCCGACGATTCCCGGAAGCCCGACGACGTCACCGACATCACCAAGCGCTCCTGGTTCTACGTCCTCAAGAAGACGGCCCGCGAGTTCGGCGCGGACCAGTGCACCGACCTCGCCGCCGCGCTCACCTACTACGCCGTGCTCGCGCTCTTCCCCGCCCTGCTCGCGATCGTGTCGGTGCTGGGGCTCTTCGGCCAGGCGCAGGCCACCACCGATCTGGTGCTCGACCTGATCGGGAACCTCGCGTCGAGCGAGGTCGTCGACCTGCTGCGCGACCCGATCCAGGCGCTGACCAGCTCCTCCGCCGCGGGTCTCGCCTTCGTGACCGGTGTCGTCGGAGCGATCTGGTCCGCCTCCGGCTACGTCGGCGCCTTCGGCCGCGCGATGAACCGCGTCTACCAGATCGACGAGGGGCGCCCCTTCTGGAAGCTCCGCCCGACGATGCTCGGCGTGACCGTGGTGACGGTCGTCCTGATCGTGATCGCGGCGCTCATCCTGGTGCTCAGCGGACCGGTCGCGACCGCCGTCGGCGACGTCGTGGGCCTCGGCCCCGCCGCCCTCACCGTGTGGAACATCGCGAAATGGCCGGTGCTCGTGGTCATCGCGATCGTGATCGTCGCGACCCTGTACTACTGGGCGCCCAACATCCGCCAGCCGAAGTTCCGCTGGATCAGCATCGGATCGATCGTCGCCCTGGCGATCTGGCTGATCGCCTCGACCGGCTTCGCGTTCTACGTGGCCAACTTCTCCAACTACAACAAGACCTACGGCTCGCTCGGCGCGGTGATCGTCTTCCTCCTCTGGATCTGGATCACCAACATCGCCCTGCTCTTCGGCGCGGAGTTCGACGCCGAGCTCGAGCGCGGACGCGAGCTGCAGGCGGGCATCGAGGCGGAGGAGACCATCCAGCTCCCCCCGCGCGACACCGCCGCGAGCGACAAGAAGGCGGCCGTGCACGAGAAGGACGTCCGCGACGGACGCTGGCTGCGCCTGGCGAGCGAGAACCGCAGCGACGAGGGCGCGGCCCAGGACGACGAGGCCGCGAAGAAGAAATGACTCAGGACTCGGACGACCAGAGCGCGCGGTAGTAGGCCGCGCGCTCGTCGTCCGGATCCGCTCCGTACTCCGCGAGGAGCAGCGGGGTGTGGCCGGGGCCGTAGTTCCAGCCGAGGCTGACCGCGGCGACCGCCAGATCCGCCCAGCGGTCGCCCACCCCCAGGTCGCCGACGTCGACCATGCCGCTCCAGCGTCCGTCGTCGTCGACCAGCGTGTTCGGAGCGCACGCGTCGCCGTGCACCACGACGGGGTCCACGAGCTCCGGAGCCGCGCCGAGCGCCGACGGCCGGCGCGCGAACCAGGAGTCGCCGCGCAGCTCTTCGGGCACCGCGTCGACGGGGAGCGCGTGGACCGCCCGCAGGCCGGCCGCGATCGCGCGGACGGCCTCCTCCGGCCGGGCTGTCCACTTCGGATCGACGGCGCTCCGCCCGGGCAGCGGTGCGGTGAGGAGCCACTGCCCCTCCTCGTCCTCGCCCGCCTCCAGGATCCGGGGCGCGTCGATCCGCCCCTCCAGCCAGCGCAGACGCGCGATCTCGCGACGGAGGTCGACGCCCGTGGACCGGGGATTCCACTTCAGGTACCCGGCGTCCACGCGGAAGGTCAGCCCGTCGAGCTTGTTGCGCCAGACGAGCGCCGGATCGGTGCCGCCGTTCAGGCGCCTCGCCGGCGACGGGATCCGGACGCCCTCGAGCGAGGACTGCCGTGCGAGGTCGGGACCGCTCATGCCTCCAGGGTAGGCGCCCCGATCCTGAGAGGATCCGCATGCCGCGGACCGCGCCACCCGCCTCCTCCGAGCAGCGCGCCCTTACCCTGACGGGCGTGCCGGAGCAGCCGCCCGGCGCGATCCGGTGACGAGGGAGCCCCCGTGACGCAGAGCGACGACGACCGCGGGCCCGTGCAGCCCGACTTCTCGAAGGAGCAGGAGGGCTACCGTCCCGGGCTCAAGCCCCGGCAGCTGCAGATGATCGCCATCGGCGGCGCGATCGGCACCGGCCTCTTCCTCGGCGCGGGCGGCCGACTCGCCACCGCCGGTCCCTCGCTCGTCGTCGTGTACGCGGTCTGCGGCGTCTTCGCCTACCTGATCCTCCGCGCGCTCGGCGAGCTGGTCCTGCACCGGCCGAGCTCGGGCTCCTTCATCTCCTACGCCCGCGAGTTCCTGGGCGAGAAGGCCGCCTTCGTCGCCGGATGGATGTACTTCCTGAACTGGGCGATGACCGCGATCGCCGACGTCACCGCGGTGGCCCTGTACGTGAAGTACTGGTCGCTCTTCTCCTCCGTGCCCCAGTGGCTCCTCGCACTCATCGCCCTGGTCGTCGTGCTCTCGCTGAACCTCGTCTCGGTCAAGGTCTTCGGGGAGCTGGAGTTCTGGTTCGCGCTGATCAAGGTCACGGCGCTGGTGGTCTTCCTGGTGATCGGCGTCGTCGTGCTCGCCGCGGGCTGGCCGCTGCAGTCCGGCGGCGTCGCCGTGGACCCCGGGGTCAGCCTCTGGAACGACAACGGCGGCATCCTGCCCGGCGGCCTGATCGCCAGCGTCCTGGTCGTCCAGGGCGTGGTGTTCGCCTACTCCGGAGTCGAGCTGGTCGGCACGGCGGCGGGCGAGACCGCGGAGCCGGCGAAGGTCATCCCGCGCGCGATCAACTCGGTCATCCTGCGCATCGCCGTCTTCTACGTCGGCTCCGTGCTGCTGCTGACGCTGCTGCTGCCCTACACGGCCTACTCGAAGGGCGAGAGCCCGTTCGTCACGTTCTTCAGCTCACTGGGCGACGGCTCCTCGGGCGAGATCGCCGGATCGATCATGAACTTCGTCGTGCTGACGGCCGCGCTCTCCAGCATCAACGCCGGGCTCTACTCGACCGGCCGCATCCTCCGCTCCATGGCGCTCAACGGCTCCGCCCCCGCCTTCACCGGCCGGATGAACAAGCAGGGCGTCCCCTACGGAGGCATCCTGCTCACGGCGAGCATCACCCTGATCGGTATCGTGCTGAACCTCTTCGTGCCGTCCGAGGCCTTCGAGATCGTCCTCAACGTCTCGGCGCTGGGCATCGTCACGGGCTGGGGCATGATCGTCCTCTGCCAGATGCAGCTGCAGCGCTGGGCGGCCCACGGGCGCCTGGAGCGCCCGTCCTTCCGGATGCCCGGCGCCCCGGTGACCTCGTGGCTCACCCTGGCGTTCCTGGTGATCGTGGTGGTCCTCATCGCCGTCGACTTCCCGACCGGCACCTGGACCGTGGGGATCGTCGCGGTGGTCGGCGTGCCCGCCCTGATCGTGGGCTGGCACGTCGCGAAGCCGCGCATCCTGGCGATCGCGTCCGCCCGGGACGGCTTCACCGGCGCCCACCCCGTGATCGCCGCCCGTCCGGCCTCCGAGGCCAAGCGCGACGAGAACGAGCGGCGCCGCGAGTAGGGCGGGTCAGCGCCGGCGGAGGTAGCGCAGGAGCAGCGTGTCGCCGGCGCTGAGCACGTGCGCCAGGTGCTGCGGGCGAGGTCCGGGGACGTCGCCGCGGGCGAGCCTCCCGGAGTCCCCCGCCTCGAGCGTCGGAGCGACGGTCAGGCAGAGCTCGTCGACGGCGTCCGCGGCGAGGAGGGTCCCGAGCAGCGACGGACCACCCTCGCAGTGGATCCTGCCGAGCCCCCGCTCTGCGAGCTGCGCCCGCATCCGCGTCGCGTCGAGCCGTGCGTCGCCGCAGACGAGCACGTCGGCGACCTCGGCGAGCTCCGCGCGGCGGCGGGCCGACGAGGAGCCGGTGGTCACGACGATCGGACGCACCGGCGCCTCGGTGAAGATCCGCGAAGCGGGATCGAGGTCGAGCGACCCCGAGACGATCGCGAAGACGGGCTGCGGGGCGAGCCCGGTGCCGAGCCGGGCCCGCACGGACTCGTCGCTCAGCACCATCGGGCCGTAGCCCTCGGTCCGCACCGTGCCGGCCGCGACGAGCACGACGTCGGCGAGCCGGCGGAGCAGGTCGAACACGCGCAGGTCCGCCGCGCCCCCGAGATCGCCCGAGACGCCGTCACGGGTGACCGCTCCGTCGACGCTCGCGACGAAGTTGACCCGGAGCCACTCCTCGCCCGCCCCGTCCGCGTAGAGGGCCAGCAGAGCCTCGTCGGACAGGTCCTGCCCGGCCGGCGACAGGCCGTCGATGCGGGCGCTCACGCCGCCGGCTCCACGTTGTGGCGGAGGAAGGCGGGCGCCCGCCAGCCCAGCACCGCCTCCGTCATCCGCACGGCGTCCACCGCCTGGCGCACGTCGTGCATGCGCACGATCCGCGCACCGTTCAGGATGCAGATCACCGCGGCGGCGAGGGAGCCCTCGAGGCGCTCCCCCTGCGGCCGGTCCAGCGCCTCGCCGATGAAGTCCTTGTTGGAGACCGCGGCGAGCACCGGGAAGCCGAGCGCTGCCACCTCGCCCAGCCGGCGGGTGAGCTCGAGCGTGTGCAGGGTGTTCTTGTTCAGGTCGTGACCCGGATCGACGATGATCCTCCCGGCAGGCACTCCACCCGAGAGCGCGCGATCGACGCGGCTCCGCAGATGGTCGACCACGGTCGCCACGACGTCGTCGTACTCGGGTCTCTCCGGCTCGCTGCGGGGGGCGCCCACGCTGTGGGTGATGACGAGCTGGGCGGAGGAGGAGGCGACGACCTCGAGCATCCGGGGGTCGTGCAGCCCGCTCGTGTCGTTGATGACGGAGGCGCCCGCGGCGATGCTCGCGCGCGCGACCTCGGCGCTCGTCGTGTCCACCGAGACGACCACGTCGCTCCGCTCCGCGATGCCCGCCACGACGGGGACGACCCGGTCGAGCTCCTCCTGGAGCGTGACAGCGGGGCCGCGGCCGAACGGCACTCCGCCGATGTCGACCCAGTCGGCGCCGAGCTCCGCGGCGCGCACGGCGGCCGCGATGGCGCTGTCCAGGGCGAAGGTGGAGCCCTTGTCGTAGAAGGAGTCGGGTGTGCGGTTCACGACCGCCATCACGGCCACCTGCCGCTCGAAGTCGAACTCTCGTCCGCCGATGTGCCGCGTGGTCATGGGCGCGTCCCTCCCGCTCGGAGCGCCGGGAGAAGGCCGGCGCCGCTCACCCTAGACGAGCGGAGTCGGCGGAGGCTGGAGCGGGCCGCCCTCGAGCAGCGCCTGGAAGAGGACGTGGTCCTGCCACTCCCCGGCGATCCGCAGGTAGCGCCGCGCGACGCCGATCCGCTCGAAGCCGTTGCGCTGCAGCACGGTCTGCGATCCGACGTTGTGGAGGAGCGTCCCGGCCTGCACGCGGTGCAGCCCCAGATCCTCACGCGCGGTGCGCAGGACGGCTCCGACCGCGCGGGTCATCACGCCGCGGCCCTGCAGACCGCTGTCGAGCCAGTAGCCGAGATCGCCGCTGTCGAAGGCGCCGCGGACGATGTTCGCGAGAGTCAGCCGACCGACGATCACGCCGCCCGCGTCGAGGACGAGCGGGAGGACGCTGCCGGCACGGTGCGCGGCGAGTGCGTCAGCGACGGCGTCGGTCTGGCCCCCCGCCTCGAAGAAGCGGGTCGAGCGCGTCGGCTCCCAGGGCGCGAGGTGCCGGCGGTTGCGCCGGTACGCGGCGGCGAGGGCCGGTCCGTCGTCCCGCGAGACGAGCCGCAGGAGGGTGCCCTGGTCGTCGACGGGGATCGGGGCGGGCATCCTGCGAGGGTAGCGCCGGAGCCGGGAACGACAGAACCCCCGGCCAGGGGCCGGGGGTTCTCGTGGTGGGCGATACTGGGATCGAACCAGTGACCTCTTCCGTGTCAGGGAAGCGCGCTACCGCTGCGCCAATCGCCCGTTGCTCCGTGCGGAGCACCTCGTTCGGTGAACGATCGAGGTGGATACGGGATTCGAACCCGTGTATACGGCTTTGCAGGCCGCTGCCTCGCCTCTCGGCCAATCCACCGTGTACGGGATTCGGTGTCGGCGGCCCGAGGGCCGACCAGGTGGGAGGCACCCGAGGGTGCCGTCCCGATGACGCCGGTCCGAGGACCGGTGTTCGAGCGGATGACGAGATTCGAACTCGCGACCCTCACCTTGGCAAGGTGATGCGCTACCGCTGCGCCACATCCGCATGTAGGTCGTACTGGTGTTGCCGTTTTGCGTGTCGTGCTGTCTTGCTGTCTGTCCGGCGCTTTCGCTGCCCGGCTCGACCTAGAAGAATGTATACGACAGCGGCGCCGGAATCCAAATCGAGCGGACGCCGATCCCGCCGCTCGGAGTCCGATCCGCGTCTTTCCGCGCGAAACCGGCTCGTCACCGTCCGTTCACCCGGGCGTGGCGGGCGTCGGCGGTGCATCCGGGCCCCGCGGATCCGCTACGATCGTCTCTCGGGTCGTCCAGCACGTCCCCCTGGGCGATTGGCGCAGTTGGTAGCGCGCTTCCTTCACACGGAAGAGGTCATCGGTTCGAGTCCGGTATCGCCCACCCTCACCCCCGGTCCGTGCTCACGCACTCGGCCGGGGGTTCTCTCGTGCCGCCGCGGTCGTCCTCGGCCTCGCAGCGCCCAGTCGAAGGAGCCGACCCGCGATGATGGGCCGCTCGCACGCCGTCTCCGGTGCGCTCGCCTGGGCCGTCGCCGCCTCCGTGCCCGCCGTCGCCGGGCCCCTCGGCCTCGCGGGTCTCCCGCTCGACCTCCGACTGGTCGGCCTCGGAGTCGCCGCCGGCTGGGCCCTGGTGCCCGACGCGGACCACGCGAGCGCGACCGTCTCCCGCTCGGCGCCGGGCGCCTCCCTGCTCACGGCGACCGCGGGCCGGATCAGCGGAGGGCACCGGCACGGGATGCACTCGCTGCTCGCGGTCGCCGTCGTCTGGTACCTGGTGCCGGTGCTCACGGCGCTGCGCTTCCCGGTGCCGGTCGTCGGCCCCGTCGCCGTGGCCGCCGTGCTCACGCTGCCCGCCCTCGCGTTCGCCGCGAAGGCCGTCCGGGCCGCCCCCTCCTGGCGCATCGCCTGGGCCGGGGCGACGGTCGTCACGGTCCTGCTCGTCGCGCTCGCCGACGGCACCTGGGCGTGGCTCCGGGTCTCCGCGACGCTGGGCTACCTCGTGCACGTGGCCGGCGACGCCCTCACGACCGGCGGGATCAACTGGCTGTGGCCGCTGCGCGTGCGCCTGCCGCGGCGCCTGCGCCGGACACCGCTGCGCCACGTCTGGACCACCGGCGGCTACGCCGCGCTGCCCGTGCTGGGCTCCGCCGGGTCCTGGCGCGAGACGGTCCTCTACTGGCTCATGTCCGCGGCGACGATCGTGCTCACCGCCTCGATGATCACGGCAGAGCTGCTGTAGCCCGGGGCGCCCTCCTCAGAAGACCTTCCCCGGGTTCATGATCCCCAGCGGGTCGAACACGGCCTTGATCCCGCGCTGGAGCGCCAGCGAGTCCTCGCCCAGCTCCTCCGCCAGCCAGCGCCGCTTGAGCAGTCCCACGCCGTGCTCGCCCGTGAGCGTGCCGCCGAGGGCCAGGGCCGTGCGGAAGAGCTCCGCCGCGGCGCCCCAGACGTCCTCCCCCACGGGTCCGTCCCCCGCGGGCAGCACGAAGTTCGGATGGAGGTTCCCGTCCCCCGCGTGGGCGACGGTGGGGATGCTGAGCCCCGTCCGCTCCTCGATGCCGCGGATCGCCGCGAACATCGCCGGCAGCGCCGAGCGGGGCACGCAGACGTCCTCGATCAGCACCCGGCCCTCCGCCTCGAGCGCCGGGTGGAAGGCCCGGCGGACGGCCAGCAGAGCCTCGCCCTCGGCCGGGTCCTCGGTCGCCTCGGCGGCGCCCCCGGAGGCGGTCACGATCTCGAGGACGCGCTGCGACTCCTCCGCCGCTCCTCCGCCGTCCGTCTGGACGAGGAGGTAGGCGGCACCGCGGTCCAGCATCGCTCCGGTGTAGCGCGAGATCGCGGCGAGCGCCGCCTCGTCCATCAGCTCCATCACCGCGGGACGGAGCCGCGCGGCGGTGATCGCGGCGGAGGCGGCGGCCGCGGCGACGACGCTCGGGAAGTACGCGCCGACCGTGACCACGCGCCCGGTCGGGATCGGGCGGAGCTTCACGGTGGCCTCCACGATGACGCCCAGCGTCCCCTCGGAGCCGGTCAGGAGCGCGGTGAGGTCGTACCCGGTGACTCCCTTCACGCTGCGGCGGCCGGTGGGGAGCAGTCGCCCGTCGGGGAGGACGACCGTCAACCCGAGCACCGCCTCCCGGGTCACGCCGTACTTGGCGCACAGCAGCCCCCCGGCGTTCGTCGCGATGTTGCCGCCGATGCTCGAGATCGCGCGGCTCGCGGGGTCGGGCGAGAAGACGAGGCCGTGCGGAGCGACGGCGTCCGACAGCGCCTGATTGATGACCCCGGGCTCGACCACCGCCAGCTCGTCCTCGAGCGACACCTCGAGGATGCGGTCCATGGCGGCGGTCGAGAGGACGAGCGCTCCCTCGCTCGCCACTCCCCCGGCAGCGAGGCCCGTTCCCGCTCCGCGCGGCACGACCGGGAGCCGGTGCTCCGTCGCTATGCGCAGCGCCGCCTGCACGTCCTCGACCGAGCGGGCAGCGACGAGCGCGAGCGCACGACCCGGTGCGGAGAAGCCCGACTTGTCGGTGTGCACGGCCTCGAACCGGGGGCCCTCGGTCAGGACCGCGTCGCCGAGCGCGTCGCGCAGCTGTCGGAGGATCTCGTGGTCGTGCATGTTCACTCCGTGCGGTCGCGGGCGGGTCCTGCCGATCCTTCCACGGGCGCGGGGCAGGATGGCGGGATGACCGGAGAGACGCGATGGCCGCGGTGACGAGCGCGGGGATCCTGCTGCACCGCGAGGGCCCCTCCGGCACCGAGGTGTTCCTCGGGCGGATGGGCGGCCCCTTCTGGACCCGGCGCCCCCGCGCGTGGACGATCCCGAAGGGCGTGCACACGGGCGACGAGACGCCGCTGGACGCCGCGCGCCGAGAATTCGAGGAGGAGACCGGCGCTCCTCCGCCCGACGGGGAGCTGACCCTCCTCGGTGCGTTCCGGCAGAGCGCGGCCAAGACCGTCACCGTCTTCGCCGGGCGCGGACTCGCGGACACCGCCTTCGTCGCGAGCAACACCTTCGAGCTGGAGTGGCCGCGGGGCTCCGGCGTGCTGCGCAGCTTCCCCGAGCTGGAGGACGCCCGGTGGCACCCGCTCGACGAGGCCCGCTCGCTGGTGGTGGCCGGGCAGGTCGCCGCCCTCGACGCGCTGGCCGAGCTGCTGGCGGATCCGGACGGCGGGGACCGGGCCGGCACCGCTCCCTAGTCGGCGGTCGCGTAGACCCGCAGGCCCAGCGGCACGATCCGCACCACGGCCTCGTCGAATCCGTCGCGGGAGCCGTCGAAGCGCTCGGTCTCGCCGTCGTGCGCCCACTCGGGGTCGTCCCCCGCGGGCCGGCGCGCGCCGACGGTGATCTCCGGTGTCGAGAACGACTCCACCACCGGTGCCCGCCAGCCGGGCACACGGCCGACCACCGGGGTCGCCGTACGGCCGAGCAGGAGCGAGAACGCTCCCCGAGTGCGCGGAGTCCGTCCTGAGTGCAGGATGCGCACGTCGAGGTGGCCGTCGTCGAGCCGACGCCGGGCGAGCGGGGCGGCCGTGCGCGGGTGCTCCTGGTTCACCCCGACGAAGTACGACCAGACGAGCTGCGTGCGCCCGTCGCGCCGGAGCTCGAACGGATCGGTGCGCCGCACGACCGAGAGGGCCGCGATCACGGCGGCGAGCGGCTTCCCGATCCGCTTCTCGCGCTTCTCGCGGGCCGCGACGAACTCCGGGTAGACGCCGATCGAGACCGTGTTGAGCACCGTGACCGGGTCTCCCCCGTCCGCGACGACCTCGGCCACGTCGACGTCGCGGCGCTCGCCGATCGTCGCCGCGTCGAGCGCGTCCTGGACGGTGAGCAGCCCCAGCGCCTTCGCGAAGTGGTTCATGGTCCCGCCCGGCAGCACGAGCAGCGTCATCCCCTCGGCGCGGGCGAGAGCGGCACCGACCGACATGGTCCCGTCCCCGCCGTAGATCCCGAGCACCCGGGGCGGAGAGTCCCCCGAGCGCGCCTCGCGCACCACGTCGGCGAGGTCCTCCCCCTCGGTCAGCCGGTGCACGCGCGCCTTCGGGAACCGGGCTCGGACCAGCGGCTCGGGATCGGGGCGGTGCGAGTCCCGGCCCGCGCCGGGGTTGAGGACCACGAGGAGGGCGGCGCCGTCCCCCAGCGGGCTGCGGTCGACGGGGGGCCGGGTCGCGCGCTCCGAGACGGGCACGTGGCGCGGCTCGGCCGGCAGGACGGCTCGGCCGACGACCGCGACCGCCGCGCCGAGCGCCGCGCCGCCGAGGACGTCCGAGAGCCAGTGGACGCCGACGTGCAGGCGGGAGAAGACCACGGCGGCGGCGAGCGGGGCGACCGCCGCCCCCACTCGGGGCGACTCGAGCGCGACCCCGGCGGCGAAGGCGGCGGCGCTCGCCGCGTGCCCCGAGGGGAAGGACGCCGACGTCGGCACCGTCGCCAGGCGCCGGCCGACCGGGACGTCGACGAGGAGCGGCCGGTCGCCGCCGAACACGCGCTTGCCGACCAGGTTCGCGAGCGCGCTGGCCGCGGCGAGCGAGGCGGTCCCCCGCAGAGCCTCGCGGGGACGGCCCGCCAGGAGCAGCAGGACGCCGACGCCGGCCCAGAGGACTCCGTGGTCCGCGGCCCGGGAGAGCCCCACGAGCGCCCCGTCGACGACGGTCGACGGGCGACGGGCGTTCAGCCGCCGGGCCGCACGAGCGTCCGCCCGGCGCACGACGCGCGGGACGGTGACGAGTCGGCGGAGCAGGACGGACGGGGGTCGGGTTCCGCGGAGGGCCATGCGCTCAGCGTAGGAGGAGGCGCCTCCGCGGTCCCTGGACCGGTCGACGGCGCGCTACACCTCGCCGAAGCCCGACTCGACCAGATCGCCGAGTCGGCCGACCGCCTCCTGGGCCTGCGGCCCCGACGCCGAGAGGACGACCTCGTCCCCGCGGTCGAGCCCCAGCGACATCACGCCGAGCAGGCTCGTGGCGTCCTTGCCGTTCGCGTCGATCCGGGCGTCGAAGGTGGCGGCGAGCGTGACGAAGTCGGCCGCGGGACGGGCGTGCAGGCCGTTCGGGTTGATGAGGCGGACGCGGCGCTGCACGCGCTCGTCACCGGGCGGAGCCTCCTCGGCGGGAGCCGCGAGCGCCTCGCCCCGGGCCGACTCCGCGGCGGCGAGCACCTCGTCCAGCGACGCCCCCGTGCCCGCGGCGACGGCGGCCGCGACCGCGCCCTCCACCAGCGGGGCGTCGGCGATCCGGACCCGGGCGCGCGCGTCGTCGTCGAGGAACTCGACCGCGGTCTCCGCCGTCATGATCGCCGAGCCGAGGTCGCAGAGGACGACGACCCCCTCGCCGGAGTCCGCTTCCGCCAGGGCCGCCGTGATGCGGTCGAAGCTGGTGCCGATGCCGCCGTCGTCCGTCCCGCCCGCTGCGACCAGCGCGACCGAGGCCGCCATCTGCTCCGCGAGCTCGACCAGCCCCTCCGCCAGCTGCGCGCTGTGCGAGACCAGGACCAGCCCGACGCTCACGCCGCCGCCTCGGCTGCTGCGCGGAGCAGGAGAACGGTCGACACGCTGCCGGGATCACGGTGCCCGATGGCGCGCTCGCCGAGGTAGCTGGCGCGTCCCTTGCGGGCGACCAGCGGGTCCGTCGACTCCGCTCCCCTCTGCGCCGCCTCCGCCGCCGCGGCGAGGACGTCGGCCGGAGCCGCTCCCTCCTCGGCGGCGGCCGCGGCCGCGTCGACCGCCGGCGTCCATGCGTCCACCATCGTCTTGTCGCCCACCTCGGCCTTGCCGCGGAGCACGATGCCGTCCCTCGCCGCGGCCAGGAGAGCTGCGACGTCAGCGCCCTCGAGCGCGTCCTCGCCCGCGACCGCGGCGGAGGCCTTCAGGAACGCCGTGCCGAACAGCGGGCCCGAGGCGCCGCCGACGGTGGAGATGAGCGTCGTCGCGACCAGCTTGAGCACGTCCGCCGGGAGCCCCTGCTCCGGCGCCGCGTCCAGCTTCGAGACCACGGCCTGGAAGCCGCGGTCCATGTTCTCGCCGTGGTCCCCGTCGCCGATCGCCCGGTCGAGCGTGATCAGCTCGACCCGGTGCTCCGCGATCGACTCGGCGGCGCGGCGGATCCACGCCGTCGCCCACGCCGCGTCGAGCCCGGCTCCCTGTGCGTCCTGCATGGTCGTCTCCTCCTCGTGGGCCGCTCCTGCGGCTGTCGTTCCGGTCATGGTGTGCGCGCGGGCGCTCAGCGTCCCCACCGCAGCGCCGCGGTCTGCACCGGGGAGTCCCACAGCTCGGTCAGGGCGTCGTCGAGCTTGAGGACGGTGAGCGAGAAGCCCTGCATCTCGAGCGACGTCGTGTAGTTGCCGACGAGGCTGCGTGCGACGGTGATCCCCTTCTCGGCCAGCGCCTCGGCTGCGCGGCGGTAGGCGAGGTACAGCTCGATCTGCGGCGTGCCGCCCATGCCGTTCACCAGGAGCAGCACCTCGTCCCCGGAGGAGAACGGCAGGTCCTCCAGGATCGGGCCGAGGATCCGGTCGACGATGCGGTCGGCCGGCTCCAGCGCGATCTTCTCCCGGCCGGGCTCGCCGTGGATGCCGATGCCGATCTCGATCTCGTCCTCGCCCAGCTCGAAGCTCGGCTCGCCCGCGTGCGGGACGATGCACGGCGTGAGGGCGACGCCCATCGAGCGCACGTTCGCGATCACCGTCTCGGCGATCGTCGCGACCTCGTCGAGGGAGTCGCCCCGCTCGGCCGCGGCGCCCGCGATCCGCTCGACCAGCACGGTGCCGGCCACGCCGCGGCGGCCCGCGGTGTAGAGCGAGTCCTTCACCGCGACGTCGTCGTCGACGATCACGCTGCGCACCTCGATCCCCTCGGCGCCGGCGAGGTCGGCCGCGGTCTCGAAGTTCAGGACGTCGCCCGTGTAGTTCTTCACGATGTGCAGCACACCCGCGCCGCCGTCGACGGCCTGCGTGGCCGCGACGATCGGATCGGGCGTGGGCGAGGTGAAGACGGGACCGGGGACGGCGGCGTCCAGCATCCCGAATCCGACGAAGCCCGCGTGCAGCGGCTCGTGCCCGCTGCCGCCACCGCTGACGATGCCCACCTTGCCCGAGCGGGGCGCGTCGGCCCGCACCACGAACAGGGGATCCGACACCACCCGGACCAGGTCGGCGTGCGCCAGGCCGAAGCCGGCCACCGACTCCGTGACGACGTTCTTCGGGTCGTTGATGAGCTTCTTCATCGAGGTCTCCTCCAGGATCGGGCCACCACTCGGGCGTCCCGTGACCTGCGGGCGATCCGGCGCGTGGTGGATCGCCGCCCGCACCGTCGCGGACAGCAGCCCCACGTTACGCCCTGCGCTCGCGCCTACGGCAGCGGGACGACGGCGCGCTGCGTCTCGCGGACCCACTCCTCGAGCTTGGCCGTGGCGGCCCCGGAGTCGACGGCCTCCGCCGCGCGGTCCATCGACGTCCGCAGGCGCTCCAGGACGGGCGTGCGCACCAGGTCCGGGTCGCGCGCCAGGTCGAACGCCGCGAGGCCCGCGGCCGCGTTCAGAAGGACGATGTCGCGGACGGGGCCGCCGTCTCCCGCGAGCACCGAGCGCACCACGCTCGCGTTGTAGGCGGCGTCGCGGCCGCGCAGCTCGTCGATCCGCGCGCGGGGCAGGCCCAGGTCGCGCGGGTCGAGGTCGTGCTCGACCACGGAGCCGCGCGACACCTCCCAGATGTGGCTGTGACCCGTGGTCGTGAGCTCGTCGAGGCCGTCGTCCCCGCGGAACACCAGAGCCGTCGCCCCGCGCGTCCGGAACACGCCGACGACCAGCGGCACCCGGTCGAGGTGCGCCACCCCGACCGCAGAGGCCTCGGGACGCGCCGGATTGCAGAGCGGGCCGAGGAAGTTGAAGACCGTCGGCACGCCCAGCTCGGCGCGCACCGGACCGGCGTGCCGGAAGCCGGGGTGGAAGAGGGACGCGAAGACGAAGGCGATCCCCGTCCGCCGGAACACCTCGGCCACCCGCTCGGGGGAGAGGGAGAGGTCGACCCCGAGTGCCGCGAGCACGTCGGAGGAGCCGGAGGAGGAGGACGCGGCCTTGTTCCCGTGCTTCACGACGGGCGTGCCGGCGGCGGCCGCGATGATCGACGCGGTGGAGGAGATGTTGACGGTCCCGAAGCGGTCCCCGCCCGTCCCGACGATGTCCAGGGCCATCGGGTCCACGTCCAGCGGCACCGCGTGGTCGAGGATCGCGTCGCGGAAGCCGACGATCTCGTCGACGGTCTCGCCCTTCGCCCGGAGGGCCACCAGCAGTCCGGCGAGCTGCGCCGGAGTCGCCGCGCCCTCCATCACCTGCTCCATGGCCCACGTCGCCTCGGAGACGCTCAGATCGGAGGACTCGAGGAGTGCGCTGAGAACGTGCGGCCAGGACAGGGTTTCCGACATGGCTCCCAGATTATGCGACGAGGATCGCCTCCCGGCTAGTGCGACTTCCCTCCCCTGCCATCGGCCATAATGGTCTGTGTGACGAGCACCTCTCTCTCCCCCACGGCCACCGCGCCCGTAGTGAACCGACCCAACCCGGTCGCGGTCGGAACGATCGTCTGGCTGGGCAGCGAGGTCATGTTCTTCGCGGGCCTCTTCGCGATCTACTTCACCCTGCGCAGCACCTCTCCCGAGCTCTGGGGCGCCGAGACCCAGATCCTCAACGTCCCCTACGCGGGCGTGAACACGGTGATCCTCGTGGCCTCGTCGTTCAGCTGCCAGTTCGGCGTGTTCGCCGCCGAGCGGCTGCAGCCGCGTGCGACGGGCCTCAGCCCGTTCAAGTGGGGCATGGTCGAGTGGTTCTTCCTCACCTACGCCCTGGGCGCGGTCTTCGTCTCCGGCCAGGTGCTCGAGTACGCGACCCTCGTCTCCGAGGGCGTCACGCTCTCCAGCAACGCCTACGGCTCCGCCTTCTACCTGACGACCGGCTTCCACGCCCTGCACGTCACCGGCGGCCTCATCGCGTTCCTCCTCGTCATCGGCCGCGGCTTCGCGGTCAAGAACTTCGGCCACAAGGAGGCGACGAGCGCCATCGTCGTCTCGTACTACTGGCACTTCGTCGACGTCGTCTGGGTCGGCCTGTTCGCCGTCATCTACTTCCTCAAGTGACGCGCCCGCCGATGCCCCACTCCACTCCCGACCCCCGCAGGAAGGACGCCTCGATGGCCTCCCCGAAGACGAAGAGCCGAGCCAAGAAGGGTCGCCGCCACCCGCTCGCCACCCTGGCCCTGATCGCCATCGGCCTCGGGCTCACCGGCGGGACCTACGCCGCGGTTGGCGTCGCGACGTCCGCCTCGGCGGAGACGTCGTCCACCAGCCAGCAGACGATCGACGAGGGCTCGAAGCTCTTCGCCGCGAACTGCGCCACCTGCCACGGCCTCGACGCCGCGGGCACCGACAACGCTCCCTCCCTCATCGGAGTGGGCGCGGCGTCGGTCGACTTCCAGGTCGGCACCGGCCGCATGCCGATGCAGATGCACGGCCCCCAGGCGCTCGAGAAGCCGGTGCAGTTCACCGACGAGCAGGTCGGCGAGCTCGCCGCCTACGTCGCGTCGCTGGCCCCCGGCCCCGCGATCCCCGAGGGCGAGGTCCTCGACGGACAGGGCGACGCGGCGAACGGCGCCGAGCTGTTCCGCATCAACTGCGCCATGTGCCACAACGTCGCCGGAGCCGGCGGCGCGCTCACCGAGGGCAAGTTCGCTCCCCCGCTGGGCGGCGTGACCGAGGCGCACATCTACGAGGCGATGGTCACCGGCCCGCAGAACATGCCGGTCTTCAACGACCTGAACATCTCGCCCGAGGACAAGCGCGACATCATCTCGTACCTCAAGTACATCGAGGCCAACCCGTCCCCGGGCGGATTCGCGCTCGGCTCCCTCGGGCCGGTCGCGGAGGGCCTGTTCCTCTGGATCTTCGGCCTCGGCGCGATCGTGGCCCTGACGGTGTGGATCACCGCCCGATCCAACTAGACGACTGCAGCGCCCTGACGGGCGCGACTGACCCACGGCACCGACTGGTGCCGACACGGCGTGAAAAGGAGAACCATGGCAGAGCACGATGAGGGTGGCACGGACCTCGCCACCTCGTCGGCCACCGGGCACGGAACGGCTCCGGCCGGCACCGCGGTCGTGACGCGGGACCGCGTCCAGGACCCGGGCCTCCCGCCGCACCGCCCCCGGATGACCGACCTCGACCCCAAGGTCGAGAAGCGTGCCGAGCGCACGGTGTACACGCTCTTCTACCTCTCCTTCGCGGGCTCGATCTTTGCGGTAGCCGCCTACATGGCATTCCCGATCACCGAGGACGTCGCGTCGGTCCGGCTGAACACGCTGTTCATCGGCCTGGGCATGTCCCTCGCGCTCCTGGGCATCGGCATCGCCGCCGTCCACTGGGGCAAGCAGCTGATGTCGGACCACGAGGGCATCGACATCCGCCACCCCGTCCGCAGCGCGGAGCCCACCCGCGCCCGTGCGCTCGAGATCTTCGACCAGTCCGACAAGGAGTCCGGCTTCGGCCGCCGCTCCCTCGTCCGGAACAGCCTGATCGCCTCCCTCGTCGTGTTCCCCCTGCCCGCCGTGATCCTGTTCCGGGGCCTCGGCCCGCAGGACCAGAACCCCGTCACCCTCCTCAAGACCACCCTGTGGGAAGAGGGCACGAGGCTCACCCTGGACCCGTCGGGAGCGCCGATCCTCGCATCGGACGTCACACTCGGATCCGCCTTCCACGTCATCCCCGAGGGCCTCAACGACGCCGAGGGCAAGCTGGAGGAGAAGGCCAAGGCCGCCGTCCTCCTGATGCGCCTGAAGCCGGAGGACCTCATCGTCAGTGAGGGTCGCGAGACCTGGAACTACGACGGAATCGTCGCCTACTCCAAGATCTGCACGCACGTCGGCTGCCCCGTGGCGCTGTACGAGCAGCAGACCCACCACCTGCTGTGCCCGTGCCACCAGTCGCAATTCGACATCACGCGCGAGGCCGCCGTCATCTTCGGCCCGGCGAAGCGTCCGCTTCCGCAGCTCCCCATCACCGTCGACGCCGAGGGTTACCTGGTCGCCAGAAGCGACTTCACGGAGCCCGTCGGACCGTCCTTCTGGGAGCGATGACTCACATGTCCACCACCACCCCCTCACGCCCCTCCAGCTCCCCCGCGGAGCCCGAGGACGGCGTCATCCTCGGATCCGGCAAGTTCCAGAAGGGGTACGTCGGAGCGGCGTCGAACTACATCGACGAGCGCACGAGCATCTCCGCGGTCGTCAAGGAGTTCGGTCGCAAGATCTTCCCCGACCACTGGTCCTTCCTCCTCGGCGAGGTCGCGCTCTACAGCTTCGTCATCATCCTGCTGTCGGGCACGTTCCTCACCTTCTTCTTCCAGGCCTCGATGGTCGAGACGCACTACGAGGGCAGCTATCTGCCCCTCAAGGGCATCGAGATGTCGGCGGCGATGTCGTCCTCGCTCGACATCTCCTTCGACATCCGCGGCGGCCTGCTGATGCGGCAGATCCACCACTGGGCGGCACTGCTGTTCGTGGCCTCGATCGGCCTGCACATGCTGCGCATCTTCTTCACCGGTGCGTTCCGCAAGCCCCGCGAGCTCAACTGGGTCATCGGCTTCGTCCTCTTCATCCTCGCGATGGCCGAGGGCTTCACCGGCTACTCGCTCCCCGACGACCTGCTCTCGGGCAACGGCCTCCGCATCATCGACGGCATGGTCAAGGGCATCCCGATCGTCGGCACCTGGATCTCGTTCCTGCTCTTCGGCGGCGAGTTCCCGGGCACCGACATCGTCGGCCGCCTCTACACGCTGCACATCCTGCTGCTGCCGGCGCTGGTGCTCGCGTTCATCGCCCTCCACCTCGTGTTCGTGGTCGTCCACAAGCACACCCAGTTCCCCGGTGCGGGCAAGACCGAGCAGAACGTCGTCGGCTACCCGGTGCTGCCGGTCTACGCCGCGAAGGCCGGTGGATTCTTCTTCATCGTCTTCGGCGTCGTCGTCCTCATCGCCTCGCTGTTCACGATCAACCCGATCTGGAACTACGGCCCGTACGACCCCTCGCCCGTCTCCGCGGGAACCCAGCCCGACTGGTACATCGGGTTCGCCGACGGCGCCCTGCGCCTCGTCCCGCCGGGACTCGAGTGGGCCATCCCGGGCATCGGAACCCTGTCATTCAACATCCTGATCCCGCTCGTCGGTCTCGGACTGTTCATCGCCGTGGTCATGCTCTACCCGTTCCTCGAGGCGTGGATCACCGGTGACAAGCGCGAGCACCACCTGCTCGACCGCCCGCGCAACGCCGCGACCCGCACCGCGATCGGCGCCGCCGGAGTCAGCTTCTACGCCGTCCTCTGGGCCGCCGCGTCGTCCGACCTCATCGCGACGCACTTCCACCTCACGATGGAGGGCGTGATCCACAGCCTGCAGTTCCTGCTCATTGCGGGTCCGTTCATCGCGTACTTCATCACCAAGCGCATCTGCCTGGCGTTGCAGAAGAAGGACCGCGAGATCGCGCTGCACGGCTTCGAGTCCGGCCGCATCGTCCGCCTCCCCGGCGGCGAGTTCATCGAGGTGCACCAGCAGCTCGACGAGTACGAGCGCTGGAAGCTCGTCGGTCAGGACGAGTACGAGCCCCTGATGATCCGTCCGGACTCGCGTGGCCGCATCACCGCCCCGCAGCGCGTCCGCGCCGGCCTCTCCCGCTGGTTCTTCGAGGACCGGATCACCCCCGTCACCCAGAAGGAGCTCGAGAGCTCGCACAGCGAGCACTGATCCTCCCCCGAAGGGCCCGGACGTTTCATTCGTCCGGGCCCTTCGTCGTTCCTGCAGCGGGGCGGGGCCTGTCCTCCGGCGCGGCAGAGGTCGGCGGTGGACCGAGAGCCGGTGAGACCGGATCACAGCGCCTCGACGGCGACAAGCCAGCAGGGACGTGGGGCGATCCACCGGACCTCGAGGCCTCCGCTCCTCGGATCACGAGATGCCATCTGACCGCCGAGCTGGAGACGTCCGCCCCCGTCCGATCATGGAGTGATCCAGCCCCTCTGCGTGCTCGCAGCGTCGTCGTCCGGTGAGGTCTCCCGGTTCCCGTTCACGTCGAGACGCTCGGCATCGGTTCCAGGGCACCCATCCTCAGCAGGCCCGTCAGGACTGCCCTCCCCCGCTCACGGCCGAACCCTCTGTGATCGGCGACGGCGACGCTCGCCGGTGAGACAGAGGAGGCGACCTCCGGGCCTCGACGACCGTCGCTGCAGCGGCATCTCAGGCTCCTTGTCCTCGCACCGACCGGCACGACCCGCTAGACGTACCGAGGAACTCCAAGAGCCGCAGGGGCGCCCGCGGTTCCGCCGGGGTGCGGGCTCCGCTGGGGTCGGAACGGTGTGCAGGAGTCCGTAGGGCGGCGCAGGCGCCAGAACAGGCGCGGCAGGCCCAGTACGGCCGCAGGCGCAGCAGTATCCCCGACCGTAGCGGCCACCACCGTCGGCACACCCACACGCGCACAGGAGAGCCGCCACAGGCGTAGCCCGCTCAGCCGTGACCGGAGCAGGAGCCGTCGCAGCGCAGACCCGTAGGGGTGATGACGCGGGCCGACGCTCCTGCCCGGCGCCGCCCGCTGCACTCCCCTGCGAGCTTCCACGTCGCGGGCCGTCGGGATGTGCACCGACGAGTTCTTCCGCGCAGGACGCCTCGGTGTCCCGCCAGCAGGACACCGCGAGAGATCCAGCTCACCTCGTCATCCCTCACTGAGCGGTCCCGGCCCTCACCGGGAGGTCCCGGCTCTCACCGGGAGGCTTGATCCGCCACCGATCGGCGAATGACGCCCCTGCACGAAGCCGAACGGCCGAGCCGACCGGGTCCCAACCACGCGCGCTTCCTCCTGGATACACGAAAGGGCCGAGTGCACGGAGCCGAAGCCCCCGTGCACCCGGCCCTCGGCCGTGCGATGCGCCCTAGCGGGCGAAGTACCCGCGGTAGTACTCGTACACCCAGCCGGCGATGGCGACCAGGAAGAGTCCGACGGCGATGTAGGTGATCCAGAACCCCACGGCCAGGCCGAGGAATCCGAGGGCCGCGGAACCGCCCAGGATCAGCGGCCACCAGCTCCACGGGCTGAAGAAGCCCAGCTCGGGGTCTCCGTCATCGATGTCCGCATCGAGGCGATCCTCGGGGAGCTCGGCACCCTGAGCCTTGTGGACGCGGCCGACGTAGAACGCGATGAACGCGCCCAGCACGGCCGAGAGGCCGATGCCGACGGTGCCGACCCACTCCACCTGGCCCGTGTCGAGCAGCGACCACACGATGTACGTGATGTCGGCGAGGAGGAAGAAGCCCGCGAGGAGCCAGAAGAGATTGACGTTGGCGCGCATGGCCCTACTTCACCGTGCCTTCGGACTTGTCGTACGTGGGGGCGTCCGGAGCGTCCTTCGCCGGACCGATTCCGACGGGGATGCCGGCCTCGGGGTGATTGAGGTCGAATGCCGGGGCCTCGCTTCGGATACGCGGGATCGAGGTGAAGTTGTGGCGGGGCGGCGGGCACGAGGTGGCCCACTCGAGCGACCGGGAGAAGCCCCACGGGTCGTTCACCGTCACCTTGGGCGCCTTGCGGGCCGTGATGTACACGTTCAGGAAGAACGGGATCAGCGACACCGCGAGGATCATCGCTCCGACCGTCGACACCTGGTTCATCCAGGTGAAGCCGTCCTCGGGCAGGTAGCTGGCGTAGCGGCGCGGCATGCCGACGACGCCCAGCCAGTGCTGGATGAGGAAGGTGGTGTGGAAGCCGATGAACAGCAGCCAGAAGTGCCACTTGCCCAGCGTCTCGTTCAGCATCTTGCCGGTCCACTTCGGCCACCAGAAGTAGAAGCCCGAGAACATCGCGAAGACGACGGTTCCGAACACGACGTAGTGGAAGTGCGCCACCACGAAGTACGAGTCCGAGACGTGGAAGTCGAGCGGGGGGGACGCGAGGATGACGCCGGTGAGTCCACCGAAGGTGAAGGTGATCAGGAAGCCGATCGCCCAGATCATCGGAGTCTCGAAGGTCACCGATCCGCGCCACATGGTGCCGACCCAGTTGAAGATCTTCACGCCGGTCGGAACCGCGATGAGCATCGTCATCAGCGAGAAGAACGGCAGCAGGACCGATCCGGTGACGTACATGTGGTGCGCCCACACCGTCACGGAGAGGGCGGCGATCGCGATGGTCGCGTAGATCAGCGTCTTGTAGCCGAAGATCGGCTTGCGGCTGAAGACCGGGAAGACCTCGGACACGATGCCGAAGAACGGCAGCGCGATGATGTACACCTCGGGGTGGCCGAAGAACCAGAACAGGTGCTGCCAGAGCAGGACGCCGCCGTTGGCCGCGTCGTAGATGTGGGCGTCGAACACGCGGTCGGCGCCGAGGGCGAACATCGCGGCGGCGAGCACCGGGAACGCGAGCAGCACGAGGATCGACGTCACCAGGATGTTCCAGGTGAAGATCGGCATGCGGAACATCGTCATGCCGGGGGCGCGCATCGTGATGATCGTCGTGATGAAGTTCACCGCGCCGAGGATCGTGCCGAAGCCCGAGAGCGCGAGGCCGAAGACCCAGAGATTGCCGCCGAGCCCTGGTGAGAACGTCGTGCTCGACAGTGGCGCGTACGCGAACCAGCCGAAGGACGCCGCACCCTGCGGGGTGACGAATCCGGCGACCGCGATGAGCGAGCCGAAGCTGTAGAGCCAGTACGCGAAGGCGTTGAGGCGGGGGAACGCGACGTCGGGGGCGCCGATCTGCAGCGGCATCAGGACGTTGGCGAAGCCGGCGAAGAGCGGCGTCGCGAACATCAGCAGCATGATCGTGCCGTGCATCGTGAACAGCTGGTTGTACTGCTCGCGCGTCTCGACCACGTTCAGGCCGGGCTCGAACAGCTGTGCGCGGATGACGAGTGCCATCACGCCGGCGATGCAGAAGTAGATGAACGACGTGATCAGGTACATGTACCCGATGACCTTGTGGTCGGTCGACGTCATCCAGCGGACGAGGACGTTCGCCTTGCGCTGGACCGGCGGAGTGCCGGCGGTGCGCGTCGGGCGGGGTGCCGTAGCGGTGCTCATGCTCCCTTACTCCTCGTTCTCGCGGGCCGGCGCGCCGGTTCCGGGAAGGTTCGAATTACGGTTGTACTCGGCGCCGAGCTGACCGGTCTGGCCCGCGTCGCGCAGCGACTGGATGTAGTCGTCGTACTCGCCCTGCGAGACGACCTTGACGTTGAAGAGCATCGCGGAGTGGTACTCGCCGCAGAGCTCGGCGCACTTGCCCGCGTAAGTCCCCTCCTTGAGAGGCGTGACGTACATGTAGTTCGTCTTGCCGGGGATCATGTCCTTCTTGTAGAGGAAGTCGACGACCCAGAAGGAGTGGATCACGTCGCGCGCGTCGAGCTGGATCTTGATCTTCTGTCCGACGGGCAGGTAGAGCGTGGGGATCTCGGACTCGACGAGCGAGCCGGCGGCGTCTCCGCCCTCCTGGTACTGGCCCTGGATACCGGCGGAGTAGACGTCCTCGTCGACGTAGTTGAAGTCCCACGCCCACTGCTTGCCGTACACCTGGATGGTCTCGTCCGGGTCGTCGTAGGGCTGCTCGATGGCGGCCTGGTCGCGCGCGGTGAAGGCGAAGAAGCCGATCACGAGGATCAGCGGCACGATCGTGTAGAAGATCTCGATCGGCATGTTGTAGCGCAGCTGGACCGGCAGGCCGGTCTGCCCCTTGCGACGGCGGTAGACGACCACCGCCCAGATGGTGAGACCCCACGTGACGACGCCGACGGCGAGCAGGACGATCCAGGAGGTGACCCAGAGTCCGATGACGCGGTCGACGTGGTTCGTCGTGCCGGGTTCGGTGGGGAGCCAGCCCTGGAGCTGCTCTTGCGTGCAGCCCGCGAGGACGAGGGCGAGGGCTCCTGCGACGGGGGCAGCGACCCATCTGCGGATTCGGCGATTGAAGCGCACCGGTGACCTTTCGGAAGACTGGGGACCAGTTCACACGAAACTGTATTAGACCGGCTCCAGCCTACCCTTCCGCTCCGGCGGCCCGGTGCACGACGACCCGCTCTTGACGTCCCGGCCGAGTGGTGCAGTCATGACGAACGGCGCCCGACGGGCCACGGGGTGGACTGTCGGACGCCGTTCGGAGGCGCTGCGGCCCGGGGCCGCGCGGCGTCAGTGGAAGCTGTCGCCGCAGGCGCAGCTGCCGCCCGCGTTGGGGTTGTCGATGGTGAAGCCCTGCTTCTGGATGGTGTCCTCGAAGTCGATCGAGGCGCCGTCGAGGTAGGGGACGCTCATCTTGTCGACGACGAGGCCGACGCCCTCGAACTCCACCGCGGCGTCGCCGTCGAGGGTGCGCTCGTCGAAGTAGAGCTGGTAGATGAGGCCGGAGCAGCCGCCGGGCTGCACCGCGACGCGCAGGCGCAGGTCGTCGCGGCCCTCCTGCTCGAGCAGGCTCTTGACCTTGGCGGCGGCGGTCGGGGTCATCGAGACGCCGTGGGCCGCGCTGGGCGGGGTGGCGAGGGGGGTCGCCGTCTGGTCGGTCAGTGTGTCTGACATGTCACTCCTCAGGGGACGGGCGGAACGGTCGTCGTGCCTTCCGGGATTCTACGGCTGCAACCCGGGTGGTCACCCGGGTATTCCACGACCGGTGGTCAGTCGCGGTGAGCGGCGGCGCGGAGCAGGAACAGCGCCTCGGTCTGCGCGGCGCGCTTGAAGACGCCCAGGTGCAGCGACTCGTTGGGGCTGTGCGCGCGCGAGTCGGGGTCCTCGACACCGGTGACGAGGATCTGCGCCTCGGGGAACTCGCGCACGAGGTCGGCGATGAACGGGATGCTCCCGCCGATCCCGGTCTCGAGAGGCTCGCGTCCCCAGGCGTCCGCCATCGCGCCCTTCACCAGGTCCACGGCCCAGCCGGTCGCGTCGACCAGGAACGGACTGCCGGTGTCGACGTCCTCGATCGCGAGGTGGGCGCCGAACGGGGAGTTCGCCCGGAGGTGGCTCTCGATGGCGGCGAACGCCTCCTCCGCGTCCTGGCCGGGGGCGATGCGGGCGCTGATCTTCACGCGCACGGACGGGACGAGGGTGTTGGAGGCGTCGACGACGCTGGGCGCGTCGATCCCGGTGACCGTGACGGCCGGCTTCGACCACAGGCGCGAGAGGATCGCGCCGGTGCCGATCGGCGAGACCCCGTCGAGCAGCCCGGAGTCGCGGCGGAGGTCCTCCTCGGTCGTCTCGGGCACCGCTCCGTCGTGCTCGGTGAGGCCGGCGACGGCGACCGAGCCGTCCTCGTTCCAGAGCGTCGCGAGCAGGCGGACCGCCGCGTGCATCGCGTCCGGGACCGCTCCGCCGAGCATGCCCGAGTGCGAGGCGTGCGCGAGAGTGCTGACGGTGAGGGTGAAGGTGACGTTGCCGCGCAGGCCCACCGTCAGCGCGGGGGTGTCGACGTCCCAGTTGTCGCTGTCGGCGACGATGATCGCATCCGCGCGGAGGGCGTCGTGGTGCTCGCGGAGGAAGGTGGGGAACGAACGCGACCCGAACTCCTCCTCCCCCTCGATGAAGAGGACGAGCCCGAGGTCGTGGTCCTCGCCCGCGACCTCGCGGAGTGCGCGCACCGCGGCGAGGTGGGACACGACTCCCGCCTTGTCGTCGGCGGCACCGCGCCCGTACAGGCGGTCGCCGCGCACGGTCGGCTCGAACGGAGGCGTCTCCCACGCCGACTCGGCGCCCTGCGGCTGAACGTCGTGGTGGGCGTAGAGGAGGACGGTCGGCGCTCCGTTGCGGGCGGCGCGGGTGGCCAGGACGGCAGGCTGGCCGAGCACGTCGGTGCCGTCGATCGTGGCGCTGTGGATCGCGACGTCGTCGAAGACGCCCGTCTCGCGCGCGAGCTCGGCGATGGCCTCGGCGCTGGCGGCCACGCGGGTGGCGTCGAAGCCGTCCCACGAGACGGACGGGATCCGCACGAGCTGCCCGAGCTGGGCGAGCGAGCGCGGCAGATCGTCGCGGACGGCGGCGAGGACGGCCTCCTCGTCGGAGGAGAGTGCGGGCGGAGTCGGAGCGTCGTGAGCCATGGAGGTAATCTTAAGAGACCCCCGATTCCAAGGACGTTCCCCGTGGCCAAGCACCCGATCGCAACCGACACGCCCGACGACGCCGGCTCGCCCGGCTCCGGGAAGGGCCGGCCGACGCCGACCCGGCGCGAGCAGGAGCTGGCCCGCAAGCGTCCGCTGGTCGTCACCGACCGCAAGCAGGCCGCCCGCGACGCCCGCGAGAAGGCCGCGGTGTCACGCGAGCAGGCCCGCATCGGCCTGGCCGCCGGTGACCAGCGCTACCTGCCGCTGCGCGACAAGGGTCCTCAGCGCAAGTTCGTGCGCGACTGGGTCGACGCACGCTTCAGCCTCGGCGAGTTCCTCATCCCGGTGATGGTCGTCGTCCTGCTGCTGAGCTTCTTCCCGCAGCCGGAGCTGCAGTACGCGACGCTCGTCATCCTCTGGGTGTTCTTCCTCCTCGCGGTGATCGACTGCATCCTCCTCGGCATGCGGATGCGCCGGAAGCTCGCCGAGCGCTACGGCGCCGACAAGGTCGAGAAGGGCATCCGCTGGTACGCCGCGATGCGCGCCCTCCAGCTGCGCGTCATGCGACTGCCGAAGCCCCAGGTCAAGCGCCGCGCCTTCCCCGAGTAGTCGGACGGCGGACCACGAAGGGCCCCTGCGGTCGCGCCTCGCGCGGCTCCGGGGGCCCTTCGTGGTGCACGGCGGGTCAGGAGGCGCGGGCCAGTCCCCGGTTGATGTCCCGAGCCCACAGGGGCCCGCGGTAGATGAAGGCGGTGTAGCCCTGGACGAGGGTGGCGCCCGCGTCGAGGCGCTCGCGCACGTCCTCGGCCGTCTCGACTCCTCCGACGGAGATCACGCAGAAGGCCGCGGGGACGACGCCGCGGATCACACGGAGCACCTCGAGCGAGCGCGCGGCCAGCGGGGCACCGGAGAGGCCGCCGGCGCCGGCCGCCTCGACCACGGCGCGGTCGGTCGAGAGGCCCTCCCGGGAGAGTGTGGTATTGGTCGCGATGATCCCGTCCAGACCCAGGCGGACGGCGAGCTCGGCGACCCGGCCGACCTCGTCGTCGGAGAGGTCCGGGGCGATCTTGACCAGCAGGGGCGTCGTGTCGGCGGCGTCCTTGACGGCCGCGAGGAGCGGCTCGAGGCGGTCGATCTCCTGCAGGCCGCGGAGCCCGGGGGTGTTCGGCGAGCTGACGTTCACGACGAGGTAGTCGGCGAGCGGCGCGAGCAGGCGCGTGCTGATCAGGTAGTCCTCGATCGCGTCGTCCACCTCGACCACCCGGCTCTTGCCGATGTTCACGCCGATCACGGGGCGGCGGCGCGCGCTGCGCAGCCGGATCAGCCGTTGCGCCGCGGCCTCGGCGCCGTGATTGTTGAAGCCCATCCTGTTGACGACGGCGCGGTCCGCGATCAGCCGGAAGAGGCGCGGCCGGTCGTTGCCCGGCTGCGCCCGAGCGGTCAGGGTCCCGACCTCGACGTGTCCGAAGCCGAGCGCGCCGAAGCCCAGGACCGCGGTGGCGTCCTTGTCGAAGCCGGCCGCGACGCCGAACGGGGTCTCGAAGCGGAGGCCGAGCGTCTCGACCGCGGGCGTTCCGCGCGGGACGGTGGTCCGGCGCAGGACCGGAGCGAGGGCTCCGAGGGCCCGGATCACCGGGAAGCTCAGGTGGTGCGCCCGCTCCGGGTCGAGGCGGCGCAGGACGGTGCGGAACAGGAGCGGGTACACCCGGGCCTCAGATCTCGTCGGCGCTGTGGGGCACGGAGGTGCGCTCGGCGCGGAGCAGGGTGATCGCAGACTCGAAGTCGTCCAGCGAGTCGAACGCCTGGTAGACGCTCGCGAAGCGGAGGTAGGCGACCTCGTCGAGCTCGCGCAGCGGCGGCAGGATGGCGAGGCCGATGTCGTTCGCGTCGATCTGCGACGCGCCCGTGGAGCGGATGCTCTCCTCCACCCGCTGCGCGAGGACGGCGAGATCGGTGTCGGTGACGGGCCGGCCCTGGCAGGCCTTCCGGACGCCGCTGACGATCTTCTCGCGGCTGAACGGCTCCACGACTCCGCTGCGCTTGATCACGACGAGGCTCGCGGTCTCGGTCGTCGAGAAGCGCCGGCCGCACGACGGGCACTGCCGGCGGCGGCGGATCGAGAGGCCGTCGTCGCTCGTGCGCGAGTCGATCACTCGGGAGTCGGGGTGCCGGCAGAAGGGGCAGAACATCGAGGGCCTCTCGGTCTCAGGCGAAGCGGGCGTCGACGGCGTCGCCGTGGGCGGGCAGCGCCTCGGCGTCGCTGAGAGCGCGGATGTGCGGGGCGACGCGCTCGAGCGCACCGCGGTCGTACGAGATCAGCTGCTGCGGCCGGAGGAAGGTGTAGGCGCCGAGCCCGGAGGAGAAGCGCGCCTGCCCCAGCGTCGGGAGCACGTGGTTGGAGCCGGCGAGGTAGTCGCCCAGGCTCACCGGGGTGGTCGGACCGAGGAAGATCGCGCCGGCGTCGTGGATCCGCTCGGCCGTCGCGACGGGGTCGGCCGTGTGCAGCTCGAGGTGCTCGGGGCCGTAGGCGTCGCTGAACGCGCAGGCGAGCTCGAGGTCGTCGACGATCACGAGCGCGGACTGCGGGCCGTCGAGCGCGATGGCCACGCGCTCCGCGTGGTGGGTGGCAGCGGCCTGGGCGGTGACCTCGCGCTCGACGGCGGCGGCGAGCTCGGCGCTGTCGGTGACCAGGACCGCGGAGGCGGCCTCGTCGTGCTCGGCCTGGCTGACCAGGTCGGCGGCGACAAGGCGCGGGTCGGCGGAGTCGTCGGCGATCACGAGGATCTCGGTCGGGCCCGCCTCGGAGTCGATGCCGACCTGCCCGAGCACCTGGCGCTTCGCGGTGGTGACCCAGACGTTGCCCGGCCCGGTGATGATGCTGACGGGATCCAGCCCGATCGAGTCGACGCCGTAGGCCAGTGCGGCGACGGCTCCGGCGCCTCCGACCGCGTAGACCTCGTCGATGCCGAGCAGAGCGGCCGCCGCGAGGATCGTGGGGTGGACGGAGCCGCCGAACGCCTTCTGCGGCGGCGAGACCAGGGCGATGGAGGCGACTCCGGCGGCCTGCGCGGGCACGGCGTTCATGACGACGCTCGACGGGTAGACCGCCTTGCCGCCGGGGACGTACAGCCCGGCGCGGGCGACGGGCTGCCAGCGCTGGGTGACCGTGGCGCCGTCGTCGAGCTCGGTGGTGCGGGGCGGGGGGATCTGCGCGGCGCTGGCGCGGCGGACGCGCGCGATCGCCTCCTCGAGTGCGCTGCGGATGGCCGGGTCGAGGCGGTCGAGCGCCTCGGCGATCTGCTCGGCGGGCACGCGGAGGTGCGGGGGGCGCACGCCGTCCAGCCGCTCCGCCTGGTCGAGGAGCGCCTCCGCGCCGCGTTCTCGGACGTCGGCGATCAGCTCGGCGACGACGGGCCCGACGGAGGCGGACGTGCCCGGATTGCGGGGCACGAGGGCGAGGAGCTCGGCGGAGGAGGGACGACGGCCGCGGAGGTCGAGAGTCTGGATCATGGCCGCCCCAGTCTACGCGCCGCCCTCCCCGCTCCCTCGCCGCGCGCTCCCCCGCCCGGACCCCGTCCCGCCCGGTCTGAACACGCTGCTCCGCGGCTACTCGACCACCATCTACGGGCCTGCCCGGTCCCTATACCCGCGCCGCCATTACTCGATCACCAGAAGGATACCGGCGGCCGCAGGCTCGCACTCCGATCCGCCACCCTCTCGCCGCACCCTCCGAGGCGAACCGGCGATCCGCGTGCCAGCGGATCGTCGTAGCCGGACGCACGACGCTCTCACGAACCCGGCCACCCTCCCCAGCCGACCGCGCCGAGCCGGTCGGGGACCGGCTCGGAATTCAATACAGACAGTTCGGCCCCAGCAGGCTCTTCAGCTCGCCGAAGAGGTCCGGGGTGATGCGCACGGGGAACGGGACCTCGAACACGCGGGCCGTGTCGCCCTTGATGAGCTTCAGCCGCACCTCGGTCTGGCCGGAGTGGCGGATGAGCACGTCGCTGAGCTGCGAGACCGTGTCGGTGGTCGCGCGCGATTCGGGCATCGAGACGGTGAGCGGTCCCGAGTCGCCGTCCTGGCTCATCTCGGGGGCGAACAGGCTGAACGCGTGCAGGTTCATCCCGTCGTCGCGCATGCTGACGCGGCCTCTGACGACGACGATGGAGTCGTTCGTGAGCGCCGGGGCGAACTCCTGGTACGCCTTCCCCATGAACATGCAGGTGATCTCGCCGCCGAAGTCCTCGACCTGGATCATCCCGTACTGGTTGCCGGAGGCCTTGGCCATGCGGTGCTGGACGCTCGTGACGAGGCCCGCGACGACCACGGTCTCGCCGTCGGCGATCGTCTCCGAGATCAGCAGGTCGGCGATCGTGGTGCTGTAGTGCTTGGCGAGCTCGGTCTCGAGTCCGGCGAGCGGATGGTCGGACACGTAGAGCCCGAGCATGTCGCGCTCGAAGGCGAGCTTGTCGCGCTTGGCCCATTCGGGCCGCTCGGGCACCTGGATCGCGGCCTGCGGCTCGTCCCAGAGGCTGTCGAAGTCGAAGCCGACCTGGCCGTTCGCCTCGTTGCGCTTCTCCCCCACCGCCGCCTCGACGGCGTCCTCGTGCACCTCGACCAGGGCGCGGCGCGTCGAGCCGAGCGAGTCGAAGGCGCCGGCCTTGATCAGCGACTCGATGGTGCGCTTGTTGGTCACCTGCAGCGGCACCTTGCGGAGGAAGTCGTGGAACGTCTCGAAGCGGCCCTTCTCCTCGCGGGCGGCCCGGATGCCCTCGACGACGTTCATGCCGACGTTGCGGACGGCGCCGAGGCCGAAGCGGATGTCGGTGCCGACTGCGGTGAAGAAGCCGATCGACTCGTTGACGTCCGGCGGGAGCACCTTGATCCCCATCCGCCGGCACTCGTTGAGGTAGGCGGCCATCTTGTCCTTGGAGTCGCCGACGCTGGTGAGCAGCGCGGCCATGTACTCCGCGGGGTAGTGCGCCTTGAGGTACGCCGTCCAGTAGGAGACGACGCCGTACGCCGCCGAGTGCGCCTTGTTGAAGGCGTAGTCGGAGAAGGGCAGCAGGATGTCCCAGAGGGTCTTGACGGCCTCCATCGAGTAGCCGTTGGCGATCATGCCGCCCGAGAAGCCCTCGAACTGCTTGTCCAGCTCGGACTTCTTCTTCTTGCCCATCGCGCGCCGCAGCAGGTCGGCCTGTGCGAGCGTGAAGCCCGCGAGCTTCTGCGCGATCGACATGACCTGCTCCTGGTACACGATCAGGCCGTAGGTCCCTCCGAGCACCTCCGAGAGCGGCTCCTCGAGCTCCGGATGGATAGGGGTGATCTCCTGCACGCCGTTCTTCCGCAGCGCGTAGTTGGTGTGGGAGTCGGCGCCCATCGGGCCCGGCCGGTAGAGCGCGAGGACCGCGGAGATGTCCTCGAAGTTGTCGGGCTTCATCAGTCGGAGAAGGCCGCGCATCGGGCCGCCGTCGAGCTGGAACACGCCGAGCGTGTCGCCGCGGGCGAGGAGGTCGTAGGCGGCCTGGTCGTCGAGCTCGAGGTCCTCGAGCACGAGGTCCTGTCCGCGGTTGGCGCGGATGTTGTCGAGGGCGTCGTCGATGATCGTGAGGTTCCGCAGCCCCAGGAAGTCCATCTTGATCAGCCCGAGCGACTCGCACGCGGGGTAGTCGAACTGCGTGACGATCTGGCCGTCCTGCTCCCGCTTCATGATCGGGATGATGTCCAGCAGCGGATCGCTGGACATGATGACGCCGGCCGCGTGCACGCCCCACTGGCGCTTGAGGTTCTCGAGTCCGAGCGCGGTGTCGAAGACCAGCTTGGCCTGCGGGTCCTCGGCGATGACGTTGCGCACGTCGAGCGCTTCCTTGTAGCGCGCGTGGGCGGGGTCGTTGATGCCGCTGAGCGGGATGTCCTTGCCCATGATCGCGGGCGGCATGGCCTTCGTCAGCTTCTCGCCCATCCCGAACGGGAAGCCGAGGACGCGCGAGGCGTCCTTGAGAGCCTGCTTCGCCTTGATGGTGCCGTAGGTGACGATCTGCGCGACGCGCTCGTCGCCGTACTTCTCGGTGACGTAGCGGATGACCTCGCCGCGGCGACGGTCGTCGAAGTCGACGTCGAAGTCGGGCATGGAGACGCGGTCGGGGTTGAGGAAGCGCTCGAAGATCAGGCCGTGGCGCAGCGGATCGAGGTCGGTGATCTTCATCGCGTAGGCCGCCATCGAGCCGGCACCGGAGCCGCGGCCGGGACCGACGCGGATCCCGTTGCGCTTGGACCAGTTGATGAAGTCGGCGACGACGAGGAAGTAGCCGGGGAAGCCCATCTGCAGGATGACGCGGGTCTCGTAGTCCGCCCGGTCGCGCACCTCCTGGGAGATGCCGTCCGGGTAGCGCTCGCGCAGTCCGGCCTCGACCTCCTTCACGAACCAGGTGTCCTCCGTCTCGCCCTCCGGCACCGGGAAGCGGGGCATGTAGTTCGCCGAGGTGTCGAACTGGACGTCGCAGCGCTCCGCGATGAGGAGCGTGTTGTCGCAGGCCTCGGGGTGGTCGCGGAAGACCTGGCGCATCTCGCGCGGCGACTTGAGGTAGAACTCGTCCGCGTCGAACTTGAAGCGCTTGGGGTCGTCGAGGGTGGTTCCGGACTGCACGCAGAGCAGCGCCGCGTGCGAGGTCGCGTCGTGCGCGTGCGTGTAGTGCAGGTCGTTGGTGGCGACCAACGGGAGGTCGAGGTCCTTCGCGAGCCGGATGACGTCGCCGATCACCCGCCGCTCGATGTCGAGGCCGTGATCCATGATCTCGGCGAAGAAGTTCTCCTTGCCGAAGATGTCGCGGTAGTCGGCGGCCGCCTGGCGGGCCTCCTTGTATTGGCCGAGGCGCAGGCGCGTCTGGACCTCGCCGCTCGGGCAGCCCGTGGTGCCGATCAGGCCCTCGGAGTACTGCGAGAGGATCTCGCGGTCCATGCGCGGCTTGAAGTAGTAGCCCTCGATCGACGCGCGCGAGGAGAGGCGGAAGAGGTTGTGCATGCCCGTCGTGGTCGAGCTGAGCAGCGTCATGTGGGTGTACGCGCCGGAGCCGGACACGTCGTCCCCTCCGCCGTCGCCCCAGCGGATGCGGGTCTTGTCGGAGCGGTGCGTCCCCGGGGTGAGGTAGGCCTCGGTGCCGATGATCGGCTTGATCCCCGCCGCCGTCGCGGTGCGCCAGAAGTCGAAGGCGCCGAACACGTTCCCGTGGTCGGTCACGGCGATGGCCGGCATGCCCTCCTCGACCGCCGCGTCGATCAGCGGCTTCACCCGCGCTGCACCGTCGAGCATCGAGTACTCGCTGTGCACGTGGAGGTGGACGAAGGAATCGTTACTCGGCAAGGATGCGCCTCCGGCGGACTGCGGGCAGGGGAGGGATGGCCGGCGACCCGGGAGGGCCCGTGGACACGGCGGGAAGAAGTCTAACCGCGCCGGACGCGGGTCCGGCCGGGAGAGCGCGGATCACTCCCCGCGCAGCACCTCGAGGGCGTGCACCAGGTCGTCGGGGTACGACGCCTCGAACTGCACCCACTCCCCCGAGCCCGGGTGGGTGAAGCCGAGCCGGACTGCGTCGAGCCACTGGCGGGTGAGGCCGAGCCGCTTCGAGAGGGTCGGATCGGCGCCGTACATCGCGTCGCCGACGCACGGGTGGCGCTGGGCGGCCATGTGCACGCGGATCTGGTGGGTGCGGCCGGTCTCGAGGTGGATCTCGAGGAGGGAGGCGAACGGGAAGGCCTCGATCGTCTCGTAGTGGGTCACCGAGGGCTTGCCGTCGGCGCGGACCGCGAACTTCCAGTCCGAGGACGGGTGGCGGCCGAGCGGGGCGTCGATCGTCCCGGCGAGCGGGTCGGGGTGGCCCTGCACGACCGCGTGATAGACCTTCTCGACCATGCGGTCGTGGAACGCGCGCTTGAGGTGCGTGTAGGCGCGCTCGGACTTCGCGACGACCATGAGGCCGCTCGTGCCGGCGTCGAGCCGGTGCACGATGCCCGCGCGCTCGGCCGCACCGGAGGTCGACACGGTGAAGCCCGCGGCGGCGAGGGCGCCGAGCACCGTCGGTCCCTCCCAGCCCACGGCGGGGTGCGCGGCCACTCCGACGGGCTTGTCGATCACCACGATGTCGTCGTCGTCGTGCACGATGCCGAGGCCGGGGACCGCCATCGCCACGATCCGCGGCTCCTCGCGCGGACTCCACTCGACGCTCAGCCAGGTGCCTGCGTGCACGCGGTCGCTCTTGTCGAGGACCCGTCCGTCGGCGCTCACTCCGCCCGCCTCGGCGACCTCGGCCGCGAAGGTGCGCGAGAAGCCGAGCAGCTTCGCGACGGCCGCGTCCACGCGGAGGCCGTCGAGCCCGTCCGGGACCGGCAGCTCTCGGGACTGCGCCATCAGCGTCCGCCGGGGCGGTCGGCGTCGCGGGCCGCCTCCTCGACGGAGGAGGCCGCTGCGGGGGCGCCCGCTCCGGGGGCGGCGGGAGCGCCGTTCTCGGACACGACCTGGTCCTGCTCGTCGCGGCCCGCGCGCTCACGGGTGCCGTCGAGGCCGACGCCCCGCACGCTCAGGAGGACGAACAGCGCCATCGCCGTGCAGATCGCGATGTCGGCGACGTTGTAGATCGCCGGGAGCAGCCACGGCGTGAAGAGGAAGTCGACGACGTGTCCGAGCCCGAAGGAGGGCTCTCGGAACAGCCGGTCGAAGAGGTTGCCGAGGGTGCCGCCGAGCAGCAGGCCGAAGAAGACGCCCCACGCGGTGGAGCGGATCCGGCGCGAGAACCAGATCACGGCGACGACGACGCACGCCGCGATGATCGAGAAGATCCAGGTCGACCCGCTCGCGAGGGAGAAGGCAGCACCCGGGTTCTTCACGTAGTGCAGGATCAGGACGTCGCCGAGGACATGGACGTCCTCGCCCAGGGTCAGGTTCGTCGTGACCAGGAACTTCGCGGTCTGATCGATCGCGAAGACCGCGAGCGCGACGAGGCCGAGGGTGACGAGCACCCTCGGCCTGACGTCCGCTGCGGCGGGACTACGCCCCAAAGCCCGACAGCGAGGACTCCGTCGACGCCGGCTGGGTGTCGAGGTCGCGGAGCTGGCCCTCGATGTAGCTCTTCAGCTTCTGGCGGTACTCGCGCTCGAAGGTGCGCAGCTCGTCGATGCGGTGCTCGACCGTCGCGCGCTCCTCCTCGAGCTTCGCGACCTGCTGGCGCTGCTTGGCCTCGGCCTCGGCGACGATGCGGGCGGCCGTGGCACGGCCCTCGGCGACGAGAGCGTCGCGCTTCTCGGCACCCTCGCGCACGTGCTCCTCGTGGAGGCGGCGGGCGAGCTGCAGGAGTCCGCTGGAGCTCTCGGCCTCGTCGACCGGAGCCGACTGCGAGGAGCTGACGGGAGCGACGACCGGTGCGGGAGCCGGGGTGGGCTCGGGCTCGGGCTCGGGCTGCGGCTCCGGCTCCGGTGCCTCGTCGACCACCGGGGCGGGAGCAGGAGTGCTCTCGCGCGGGGCGTCGGGGACTCGGGCGTCCGAGGGGCGGCTGTCGCCGGAGGAGAGGCGCTGACGAAGCTCCTCGTTCTCCTGGTTCAGGCGGCGGAGCTCCACGACGACCTCGTCGAGGAAGTCGTCGACCTCGTCCTGGTCGTATCCCTCACGGAACTTGGTCGGCTGGAACCGCTTGTTGACAACGTCTTCGGGAGTGAGCGCCATGGCTTTCCACCTTCGATTTCAAGTAGGTACACGTTTAACAACGCGCGACTAAAGCTAGCAACTTCAGGCGCACGGCGCAGTGCTGACACCGCGGGGAACGTCCGGACGTGCCAACGATACAGGGACGGTCAGGCGCGCTGGAGCCACGTGGCGATGTACATGCCCACGATGACGCAGAGCATGGTGAGGCTCCAGCCGAAATCGAGCGCGATCGGACCGATCGAGACCGGCTTGATCAGGCGTCGGAAGAAGCCGATCGGCGGGTCCGTGACGGTGTAGACGCCCTCCGCGGCGACGAGGCCGGCACCGCGGGGGCGCCAGTCGCGTCGGATCACGCGGACGAGGTCGAGCACGAACCGCGCCCACATCGCGAAGAAGTAGAGCAGCAGCACGAAGTACAGGACGCTCCCGAGGAGCGAGACGACGGAGGTCACCGGGGGCCAGGGCTCCCCGGGATCAGGACTTCGCGAAGAACGACGCGTCGGCGTCGCTCTCGGCGGAGGCGGAGTCGCCGGCGACGGTGATGTGCGACGGCGAGAGCAGGAAGACCTTGCTCGTCACGCGCTCGATGCGGCCGTAGAGGCCCTGCGAGAGTCCGCTCGCGAAGTCGATGAGGCGGCGGGCGTCCGCATCGCTCATCTGCGAGAGGTTGATGATCACGGGGATGCCGTCGCGGAAGTTCTCCGCGATGACCTGCGCGTCGCGGTACTGCTTCGGGTGGACGGTGAGGATCTCGTTCATCTCGGCGGGTGCCGTCGCCTTCGGGGTCTGGGGGGTGGGCTTGCGGAGCGGGGTGACCGTCGCGCGGGGCTGCTGCACCGGCTCGACGGGAGGGACGGGCTGCACCGGGGAGACCGGTGCGCGGTGGGCCGTCGCCGGGGCCGCCTCGACGGGTTCTGCGCGCTCGTACTCGACCTCTTCGTCGGCGAGTCCGAGGTAGACCATCGTCTTCTTCAGCGGGTTGGCCATGGGGTGTCCTCCGTGTCGTGTGTGCTCCCACAGGTGGGTCACCACGAGGTTAGGTGCGGGCGGGGCGTTCTCCGGTGATTGCCGATCCGATTCGCAGGTGTGTCGCACCCTCCGCGATCGCCTCGGCGAAGTCGTTCGACATGCCCGCCGAGATCGCCGTGGCGGAGGGCTCGACGGCGCGCACGCGGTCGGAGATCGACCGGAGCCGGGCGAAAGCCGGACGGGGCTCCTCGTCCAGCGGGGCGACCGCCATCACGCCGCGCAGCGTGAGGCCGGGCGCCCCGGCGAGAGCCTCGGCGAGGGGCTCGACGTCGGCAGGCGACGCTCCCCCGCGGTCGGGATCCTCGGTGAGGTTGACCTGCAGGAACACGTCGAGCGGCTCCTCCCCCGCCTCCAGCAGCGGGACGAGCGCGAGCCGGTCGACGGAGTGGACCGCGTCGGCGTAGCGGCGCACCTGGCGCGCCTTCTTGCTCTGGAGCTGCCCGATGAAGTGCCAGCGCGCAGCGGTCCCCGCCAGCTCGGCCGACTTCTCCTGCGCCTCCTGGTGCCGGTTCTCGCCGAAGTCGACGACGCCCAGCTCGAGGAGGTCGCGGAGCAGCGACACGGGGTGGAACTTGGTCACCACGATGGTCGTGACCGAGGACGCCTCGCGACCGGCCGAGCGGGTCGCGTCGGCGACCCGCTCGAAGACCTCGGCCCAGCGCGCGGCCAGCTCCGGATCCGGCACGACTACTTGAGGAAGTCGGGGATGTCCAGGTCGCTGTCGTCGTCATCGAAGGACGGGTCGGCGACAGGGGCCGGGGCGGCGACGGGGGTGCTCGACCAGATCGAGCCGGCCGCAGGGGCGGCTGCGGGAGCCGGGACGGGCTCGGCGGCCGACTCGCTCGCCGAGCTCTGCTGCTGGCGCGGCTGGGCGATCGCGGCCTGAGCGGTCCCGCCCGGCTCTCCGCCGTCGAAGCCCGCGGCGATGACGGTGACGCGCACCTCGTCGCCGAGCGTGTCGTCGATCACGGCACCGAAGATGATGTTCGCCTCGGCGTGCACCGCCTCCTGGACGAGGCGCGCCGCGTCGTTGATCTCGAAGATGCCGAGGTTCGAGCCGCCCTGGATCGAGAGGAGCACGCCGTGCGCGCCGTCGATGCTGGCCTCGAGCAGCGGTGAGGCGACGGCCAGCTCGGCCGCCTTGATCGCGCGATCGGCGCCGCGCGACGAGCCGATGCCCATCAGCGCCGAGCCCGCGCCCTGCATGACCGACTTCACGTCGGCGAAGTCGAGGTTGATCAGGCCGGGCGTGGTGATCAGGTCGGTGATGCCCTGGACGCCGGCGAGGAGCACCTGGTCGGCGGTCGCGAAGGCCTCGAGCATCGAGATGCCGCGGTCGCTGATCTCGAGCAGGCGGTCGTTCGGAACGACGATGAGCGTGTCGACCTCGTTCTTCAGCGTCGCGACGCCGGCCTCGGCCTGCGTCTGCCGACGGCGTCCCTCGAACCCGAAGGGCTTGGTCACGACGCCGATGGTGAGGGCGCCGATCGACTTGGCGATCCGCGCGACGACGGGCGCGCCGCCGGTGCCGGTACCGCCGCCCTCGCCCGCGGTGACGAAGACCATGTCGGCCCCCGCGAGGACCTCCTCGATCTCCTCGGCGTGGTCCTCGGCGGCGCGGCGGCCGACCTCGGGGTCGGCGCCGGCGCCGAGTCCGCGGGTCAGCTCGCGGCCCACGTCGAGCTTGACGTCGGCGTCGCTGAGCAGGAGCGCCTGGGCGTCCGTGTTGATCGCGATGAATTCGACACCGCGCAGGCCGAGCTCGATCATGCGGTTGACGGCGTTGACGCCGCCACCGCCGATGCCGACGACCTTGATCACGGCGAGGTAGTTCTGGTTTGAAGTCACGTCTCCGGCCTCCGGGCTGAACCTTAAACCTGTAGTTGAGGCTTAAAGTTATGCTGAGTATGCATTTGGGGTTCGGCTCCGACGGTAGGCGGAGTCCGGTCGCGCTCCCAGCAGACACGCCCGCAACGCTCGAAAGAACGCGCGGATCCGTCGCCGGTCAGGGCCGGGGCGCCACGACGGCGGCCTGGGGCGAGGACACGTCGTAAGTGCCGACGACGGCGGGGTCGGTCGCGGCCATCAGCTTCTCGAGCACGACGGCCTTGAGCGCCGACTCGTCCGACCCGCCCCAGACGACTTCCGTGCCGTTCTGCAGGGTGAGCGAGACGTCGTCGCCGGTCGTGGCCGTGGCGGCCGTCACCTGCGGAGCGAGCGACGCGGGCAGGGAGCGCAGCACCCGCGCGGTCGCGCGGAAGCCGGCTCCCGAGGCGTCGCCGGACGCGGTGGTGAGGACCGGGTAGCCGGGCTGCGCCGAGTCCGCCGTCTCGATGACGACTCCGGCCGCGTCCACGAGCTCGAAGCGGCCCCCCGCCGCGATCACGCCGAGGGGCGTGCGCTCGACGATCGACACCACGAGGGTGCTCGGCGGACGGGTCTGCACCGAGTAGCTCTGGATGAGCGGGGACGCGCCCAGCACGCGGCCGACTTCGTCCCGGTCCACCAGGGTGAGCGGGACGCCGAGCTGGTCGTCGAGCTCGCTCTGCAGGGCGGCGGCGTCGACGCGCTGGGTGCCCGAGATCTCGATCGTGCGCACGGCCATGAGCGGCGAGTAGGCCGCGACCCCGACGATCAGGGCGAGGGCGACGAGCGACCCGGCCACGACCAGGGCGATCAGGCGGCGCCGACGCGCGCGCTTCGTGAAGCGGCGGACCTCCACCCGCTCGTAGCGCCTCCGCTCGCTAGCGGCCCGGGAGACGGCCCGGTTCTCGGCTCCGGGCAGGCGCAGGCCCGAGAGGGTGCGGCGGACCGCGCCCGCGCGCGACGGAGTGCGCTCGGCCGGCTCCGGGTCCACGCGGATCGCGGTGACGATCCGGATCGGCTCGGTGTCCGGCTCCGGCTCGCCGCCGCGCGCGGGGACGCTCCGACCGGGCGCCGGAGGGCGTCCGCCATCGGGCCGCTTCACGGCCGCTCCCCCGCTTCGGGCGCGAGGACCGCGGTCATCGTGCGACCGGCGCGGCCTCGCTCGCGCCGAGCGACTCGAGCACCTGCGGGATGATCCGGTAGACGTCGCCGCAGCCGAGGGTGATGACGAAGTCGCCCTCGCGCGCGATGCCGGCCGTGAGGCGGGCCGCCTCCGCCCAGTCCGGGACGAACGAGACGTGCGACGGGTCGGCGAACTTCTCGCTGACCAGCGCTCCGGTCACTCCGGGCTCCGGATCCTCGCGCGCCCCGTAGACGTCGAGGACGATCGTCTCGTCGGCGTAGCGCTCGAGCGTCTCGGCGAACTCGCGGGCGAAGAGGCGGGTGCGGCTGTAGAGGTGCGGCTGGTGCACGGCGATGATGCGGCCCTCGCCGACCACGGTGCGCGCGGCGGAGAGGGCGGCGGCCACCTCGGTGGGGTGGTGGGCGTAGTCGTCGTAGACGCTGACTCCGCGGACCGCTCCGTGCAGCTCGAAGCGGCGCTCCGTGCCTCCGAACGCCGACACGGCCTCGAGCGAGGCGGCCGGATCGAAGCCCAGGCCCACCAGCACTGCGAACGCGCCGGCCGCGTTGATCGCGTTGTGCCGGCCGGGGATGCGGAGGCGGGCCGGGTAGCGCCTGCCCTCGTACTCGACCGAGAAGCCGACGGGGCCGACGAGGTCGAGGTCGACGACGCGGACGTCCGCCCCCTCGGCCTCGCCGAAGGTCAGCACCCGTCCGCCGTCCAGCCGCTCGGTGACGCGGACGGCGCCGGGGTCGTCGGAGGAGATGACGACGAGCTCGCTCGCGGAGGAGGCGAAGGTGACGAAGGCCTCCTCGAACGCCTCCAGCGATCCGTAGTGGTCGAGGTGGTCCGGGTCGACGTTCGTGATGAGGGCGACCGCGGTGTCGTACAGGAGGAAGCTGCCGTCCGACTCGTCGGCCTCGACGACGAAGACCTCGCCGGAGCCGGCGGCGGAGGAGGTGCCGAGGCTCTCGATGATGCCGCCGTTGACGAAGCTGGGGTCGGCGTCGACGCCGAGGAGGCCGGTGACGATCATCCCGGTCGACGTGGTCTTGCCGTGCGCTCCGGCGACCGCGACCAGGCGCTTGCCGCGCACCAGCCAGGCGAGGGCCTGCGAGCGGTGCAGCACGGGCAGGCCGCGCTCCTTCGCGAGCAGGTACTCCGGATTGTCGGGCCACAGGGCGGAGGTGACGACGACCGCCTCGGCGTCCCCGAGGTTCGCCGCGTCGTGGCCGATGGCGACCGGGACGCCGAGCTCCCGCAGCTGCTCGATGGGGTGGGACTCGCGGACGTCGGAACCGGTGACCCGGTGCCCGGCGTGGTGGAACAGCCGGGCGATCCCGCTCATCCCGGAGCCGCCGATGCCGATGAAGTGGACCGAGCCGAGCTCGTCGGGGACGGTGATGCCGAGGTCGGGCTTGATCACGGGGCTCTCGCTTTCGGGTGGGTCGCGGCGGGCGGGAGGGGCCTCCCGCGGTGCGCCGGATCAGTGTAGACGGTGGGCGGGAGTGCTCTCCCGAGCCGCGCGGAGCGGGCTCAGCGCGGCTCGGAGAGGGTCGACTCGATCAGGTCGACGAGCCGCCCGGAGCCGTCGCGGACTCCCACGCGGGCGGCCCGGCGCGCCATCTCGTCGCGACGGGCGGTGTCGCCCAGTAGCGGTACGAGCTCCCGCTGGACCCAGCCGGGGAGGAAGGCGGCGTCCTCGACGAGGACCGCTCCCCCGGCGTCGACGACGCCGCGCGCGTTGTAGCGCTGCTCGCCGTTGCCGACCGGGTACGGGACGTAGACCGCGGGCAGGCCGAGGGCTGTCAGCTCGCTGACCGTCGCTGCCCCCGCGCGGGAGACGGCCACGTCCGCGGCGGACAGCGCGAGGTCCATCCGGTCGCAGTAGGCGAGGAGGTGGTAGCCGGCCACCCCCGGGTCCGTGATCTCGGCGCGGTCGCCCGTGATGTGGAGGACCTGGAAGCCGGTGGCGACGAGATCCCGGGCGGCGGCGTGCACCGTCGCGTTGATCCGTCGAGCGCCGAGGGAGCCGCCGGTCACCAGGAGGGTCTGCCGGGACGGGTCGAGGCCCAGCGCCGCCATCGCCTCGTCGCGGCGCGCGGCCCGGTCGAGCTCGGCGATCTCGCGGCGCAGCGGCATGCCGACCACCCGCGCGTGCGGCAGGGGCGTGCCCTCGAAGGCCACGCCGACCGAGCGGGTCGCGCGCGCGCCGAGACGGTTGGCGAGCCCGGGGCGCGCGTTGGCCTCGTGGACGGTGAAGGGGACGCCGGCGCGGCGCGCCGCCAGGTAGGCGGGTGCTGCCGCGTACCCGCCGAAGCCGACCACCGCGTCGATCCGCCGGTCGCGGATCGTCCGGACGATGCCGGCGATGGTCGCACGGAAGGCTCCGGGGAACCGCAGCGCCGCCGCGTTCGGGCGGCGCGGGAACGGCAGCCGCGGGATCACCGAGAGCTCGTAGCCGCGGAGGGGGACGAGGCGGGCCTCGAGCCCCTCGGCGGTGCCGAGCACGAGCACCTCGTCGTCCGGGTTCCGCCTGCGGATCTCGTCGGCCGTCGCGAGCAGCGGATTGACGTGGCCGGCGGTGCCGCCGCCGGCGAGGAGGTAGCGGGTCACTCCGCCGCCGCCTTCCTGCGGCGCAGCACGCCCGCGCCGGGCAGGGGCGCGGTCTGAGTGCGGGCGAAGGAGAGGACGACGCCGATGGCGAGGAGCGAGCTGAGCAGGGCGGTGCCTCCGGAGGAGATCAGCGGCAGCGGGACCCCCAGCACCGGGAGCACCCCCAGGACGACGCCGATGTTGACGAACGCCTGGCCGATCAGCCAGACCATGATCGCGCCGGTGCTGATCCGCACGAACGGATCGGAGGACGCGTGGATGACGCGGAAGAAGGCGACCGCGAGGACCACGAACAGCGCCAGGACGACGATCGCTCCGATCAGCCCGAGCTCCTCGCCGATGATGGCGAAGATGTAGTCGTTGTCCGCGGCGGGCAGCCAGGACCACTTGGCCTTCGAGTTGCCGAGGCCCACGCCGAAGATCCCGCCGGAGGCCATCGCCCAGGTGCCGTGCACCGGCTGCCAGCACGAGTTCTGGTACTCCTCGACGTTGGAGCAGTCGCCGAGGAAGGACATGATCCGGGTGAGGCGGTTGTCGCTGGAGACGGCGAACAGCACCGCTCCGATCGCACCGACCACCACGATCGGCACGAGGACCTTCATCTGGACGTTCGCGTAGAAGAGCGCGGCGAGGACGATGCCCGCCATGATCACGACCGTGCCCAGGTCGCCTCCGATGAGGACCAGTCCGATCGCTGCGCCGCCGACGATCAGGACGGGGATGAGCGCGTCCTTCCAGTCCTTCGGCGACCGGTAGCGGCGGGCGAGCAGGAGCCCCAGCCAGAGGGCGAGCGCGAGCTTGATGATCTCGGAGGGCTGCATGCTGAAGGCGCCGAGTCGGATCCAGTTGCGGTTCCCGCCGACGGAGTCGCCGAGCGGCGTGAAGAGCACGAGGCACTGGAGGACGCAGCCGGCGATGAGCAGGATCGGCGTCACGCGCTTCCACACGCCGAGGGGCAGCCGCGAGACCACCAGCATCATCGGGATCCCGAGGAGGGCGAATCCGCCCTGGCGCAGGAAGCCGCCGAAGGAGTCGTCGCTCGACACGTAGGAGGTGACCGACGAGGAGGAGAGCACCATCGTCAGTCCGAACAGCACAAGGAAGAGCGTGGTGCCGAAGAGGAGGTAGAAGTTCGGCGAGTGGGAGGCGAAGACTTTCGACAGGACGATCCGCGCGGAGCGGGCCCCGCTCCGGTCCTTCCCGCGCGGCTCAGTGCGCGAGCGGCCCGCGGGGCGGCTCGTCGTCGGAGCGGTCATCGGCTCCCCCTCCCAGGTGTGTCGCCACGGCGGCCGCGAAGGAGCGGCCCCGAGCCGCGTAGTCGAGGAACTGGTCCATCGAGGCCGCGGCGGGTGCGAGCAGGACGACGTCCCCCGAGCGGGCGAGCGTCGCGGCGGCCTCGACGGCCGCCTGCATCACCGCACCAGTGTCGTCCGGCACCGCCTCGCTCACGGGGAGGGCGGGCGCGTGTCGCCGGAATGCCGCGAGCAGCGCCGAGCGGTCGACGCCGATCACCACGGCGCCCCGCAGGCGGCCGACGTGCGCGGCCACGAGGGCGTCCACGTCGACGCCCTTGAGCAGCCCGCCGACGACCCAGACGACCGACGGGTACGCCCGCAGCGAGGCGTCGGCGGCGTGCGGGTTCGTGGCCTTGGAGTCGTTCACCCAGGTCACCCCGTCGCGCTCGGCGACGACCTGGATGCGGTGGGCGTCGAGCTCGAAGGACGCCAGCGCGGTGCGGACGGCCGCGACCTCGATCCCGCACGCTCGGGAGAGCGCTGCCGCGGCGAGCACGTTCTGGACGATGTGCGGAGCGGCGAGGTTCCGTGCGGCGAGCTCGTCCACGGTGGTGATCTCGAGGGCACTGGTGCGGCGGTCCTCGAGGAAGGCGCGGTCGCAGAGGATGCCGTCGACGATCCCGAAGTCGCTCGGGCCGGGCACGCCGAGGCCGAATCCGATCGCCCGGGCGCCCTCCACCACCTCGGCGTCGAGGACCATCTGCTCGGTCGCCGCGTCGGCGCGGTTGTACACGCAGGCGACGCGGGTGCCGGCGTAGACCTTGCCCTTGGCCGCGCGGTAGGCGTCGAACGAGCCGTGCCAGTCGAGGTGGTCGTCGGCGATGTTGAGGCACGCGCTCGCGATCGGCTCGATCGCGCCCAGGTAGTGCAGCTGGTAGCTCGAGAGCTCCACGACGAGGACGTCGAAGCCCTGCGGGTCGCGGACCGCGTCGAGCACGGGCACGCCGATGTTGCCGCAGGGGGCGGCGCGGAGGCCGCCGGCCACGAGCATCGTCGCCGTGAGCTGGACGGTCGTGGTCTTCCCGTTGGTGCCGGTGACGGCCACCCAGTCGGCCGGAGTGCCGTCGGCGCGCACGACCTTGTCGCGGACACGCCAGGCGAGCTCGACGTCGCCCCACACGGGGATCCCGGACTCCGCCGCCCACACGAGGATCGGGTGCGTCGGCCGGAAGCCGGGCGACACCACGATCAGCTCCGGTGAGAACGCGTGCAGCTCCTCCGGAGCGGAGTCGAGGCGGTCGGCCCGGTGCAGGCGGGCGCCGATCACCTCGAGCAGGCGCTCGCGCTCCTCATCGGCGCGGTCGGCGAGGACCAGCACCTCGGAGCCGAGCTCGGTCAGGGTGTCGGCCACCGAGAACCCGGTGACGCCCAGGCCCAGCACGGCGACGCGCAGGCCGCGCCAGTCCGAGTGCCAGCTGCGGAGGGAGTCGGGACGGGCGGGATCGGTCATGCCAGCGACAGCCATTCCAGGTAGAAGAGCCCGACTCCGGCGGCGACGAAGATGCCGGCGATGATCCAGAACCGGACCACGACCGTGATCTCGGCCCAGCCCTTGAGCTCGAAGTGGTGGTGGAGCGGGCTCATCAGGAAGATGCGCTTGCCCCGGGTCAGCTTGAAGTAGATCCGCTGGAGGATGACCGAGCCGGTCACGATGACGAACAGGCCGCCGATGAGGATGACCAGCAGCTCGGTGCGAGTGAGGATCGCCAGGGCCGCGAGCGCGCCGCCGAGGCCGAGCGAGCCGGTGTCGCCCATGAAGATCTGCGCCGGCGAGGTGTTCCACCAGAGGAAGCCCACCAGGGCACCGGAGACGGCCGCCGCGATGATGGCCAGGTCGAACGGGTCGCTCACCTGGTAGCACTTGTCGACGACCTCGGGGTTGAGGTGCTGGTCGAAGCACCACTGGTTCGACTGCCAGAACCCGATGATGACGTAGGAGCCGATCGCGAGGATCGAGGACCCGGTGGCGAGTCCGTCGAGCCCGTCGGCGACGTTCACGCCGTTCGACGTGCTGGTGACGATGATGCAGATCCACAGCACGAACAGGCCGATGCCGATCCAGCCGAGGGAGGCGAAGTCGAACGGCAGGTCGCGGATGAACGAGATCGAGGTGGACGCGGGGGTGAGCCCGTTGGAGTCGCGGACCATGATCGCGATCACCGCGAAGGCCGCGGCGACGATGACCTGGCCGGCGATCTTCGCCCAGCCGCCGAGGCCGAGGCTGCGCTGGTTGCGGGTCTTCAGGAAGTCGTCGACGAAGCCGACGAGTCCGAGCCCGACCATCATGAAGAGCACCAGCAGGGCCGACGGCGCGATCGCCCGGTTGCCGAACAGCATCCCGAGGAAGTAGCCGACCACGGTGCCGATGATGATGACGATGCCGCCCATCGTCGCCGTGCCGTGCTTGACGTGGTGCGACTTCGGTCCGTCCTCGCGGATGAACTGGCCCCACTGCAGGCGGTGGAAGAGGCGGATGAACAGGGGCGTCATCAGGAGCGTGAAGGCTCCCGAGAACGCGCCGGACAGGAGGAGTGCCCTCATCGGTGACGCTCCCCGAGACGGTCGGCGAGGAAGCGCAGCCCCGCGGAGTTGGACGACTTGACCAGCACGGTGTCGCCGGGTCGCAGGTAGTCCTCGAGGAGGTCGAACGCCTCGTCGGAGGTCTCCGCGAAGACGGACTCGCCGCTCCACGACCCCTCGCGCTCGGCCGCGACGTGGATCCGGCGGGCGCCTCGGCCCACCACCACGATCTGGGAGATGTTGAGGCGGACGGCCAGCAGGCCCACGCGCTCGTGCTCCTCGTCGGCCCACTCGCCGAGCTCGCTCATCTCTCCCAGGACGGCGACGGTGCGCCCCCCGGGCTTCGCGATCTGGGCGAGGGTGCGCAGGGCGGCCGCGGTGGAGTCGGGACTCGCGTTGTACGCGTCGTTGATGACGCGGACGTCCTCGCCGCCCAGGACCTCCATGCGGCCGCGCTCGGCGAGGGTGACGGTCGCGAGCGCCTCGACGATCGCGGGCAGCGCCACTCCGACCGAGAGCGCGGCGGCGGTCGCCGCGAGGGCGTTCATCACGTGGTGCTCGCCGAGGACGCGCAGCAGGAGCTCGGCGCGGGCGGCCTCGCGGCCCTCCCCGGCCGAGACCTCGATGGCGAAGCGGGTGCCGTCGGCGGTCGCGTCGATGTCGACGGCGCGCACGTCCGCGCTCTCGCCGCGGCCGAACCAGAGGACCCGGGCGGCGGTGCGGCCCGCCATCGAGGCGACCCGGCCGTCGTCGGCGTTCAGCACGGCGACGTCGTCGGCGGTGAGGTCGGCGACCATCTCTGTCTTGGCCTCGAGCGTGCGCTCGATTCCGCCGAACTCGCCGGCGTGCGCGAGGCCCACGGCGAGGACGACGCCGACGTCGGGCCTGGCCATCCGGACGAGGCGGCGGATCTCGCCGACCGCGCTCGCGCCCATCTCGGCGACGAGGAAGCGCGTCGACTCGGACACCTGGAGCATCGTGATCGGCGCGCCGACCTCGTTGTTGAAGGATCCGCGCGGAGCGACCGTCTCGCCGACCCGCTCGAGGACGGTGCGGAGGAGGTTCTTGGTCGTCGTCTTGCCGTTCGAGCCGGTGACGCCGATGACGGTGAGCCCGCCCTTCGCGCGGACGCGCCGGACGACCTCGGTCGCCAGCGCGCCGAGCGCCTCGACGGAGTCGTCGACGAGGACCTGCGGCACGTCGAGGTCGAGGGGGCGCTCCACGATGAGGAGCGCGGCACCGCGCTCGAGAGCGGCGGGAGCGAAGAGGTGGCCGTCGGTGTGCTCGCCGCGCTTGGCGACGAAGATGCCGCCGGGCGCGATCTCGCGGGAGTCGGTCTCGGTCGCTCCATCGATCACGGTGGCGGCCGTTGCGGACGAGCCGGCCAGGTGGAGGCGTCCGGAGACGGCCTCGGCGATCTCGGTGAGGGTGAGGGCGATCATCTACAGCCAGCCCGCCTCGCGCAGCGCGTGACGGACGTCGTCTCTGGCCGAATACGGCATGTGCACTCCTGCGATCTCCTGGTGGTCTTCGTGGCCGGGCCCGGCGTAGAGGATCGAGTCCCCTTCGCGCGCGAGGGCGACGGCGGCGCGCACGGCGGCGCGCGGGTCGGCGATCTCGTGGATCTCCCGGTCGGGCACGGCGGCCCGGGCGCCCTGGAGGAGAGCGGCGCGGATGGCGGCCGGATCCTCCCAGCGCGGGTGGAAGTCGGTGACGACCACGACGTCGGCGAGGCGGGCGGCGATGCCGCCCATGTCGCTCCGCTTGGTCGTGTCGCGGTCCCCGTCCGCCCCGAACACCATGAACAGGCGGCCGGGCGTGATGGTCCGCAGCGCCTCGAGCGCGTTCTGGAACGCGTCGGGGGTGTGGCCGTAGTCGACGTAGACGCGCGGTCCGCGCTCCCCCGAGACGAGCTCGGCGCGGCCCGGGATGTAGACGTCGAGACGGCTGTCCTCGAGCGCGTGCGCGACGGCGTCCAGGTCGAAGCCCGACTCCACCAGCATCACGATCGCCAGCGCCGCGTTGGACGCCATGTACCAGCCGATCAGCGAGACGGTGACGACGACGGAGCGGTTCTCGGGCCCCTCCAGGCGGAAGGTGGTGCTGTCGGGCGTCGCGTCCAGCACCGTCATCGACCAGTCGGCAGGCGTCGTCGGGGCGACTCCGACGACCGGAGAGCCGGCGAGCGTCGCGACGGGGATGCGGCTGCGCTCGGCGAGCTCGCGCCCCCAGGCGCTGTCGACCGTGACGACGCCGCGGCGTGCGCGCTCCGGCTCGAAGAGGTCGGCCTTGGCCTCGAAGTACTCGCGCAGATCGGAGTAGTCGTCGAGGTGGTCGTGGCTGAGGTTCGTGAAGCCGACGACGTCGAAGACGAGGCCGTCGATCCGGTGCCGCGTGAGCGCCTGCGCCGACACCTCGATGGAGACCGCGCGGACGGCGGACTCGCGCATCCGAGCGAGCAGGCCGTGCAGCTCACTCGCCTCGGGAGTGGTCAGCGAGCTGACCACGGCGACGTCGCCGATCCGGCGCTCGGCGGTGGAGCTGAGGCCGGAGACGACTCCGAGCCGGCGCAGCAGCGCGTCGAGGATGTAGACGACGCTCGTCTTGCCGTTGGTACCCGTCACGCCGAAGAGCGTCGGGACGTCCTCGCGGGTCCGGTGGATCCACGCGGCGACGTCGCCGAGGGCGGCCCGCGGGTCGGGAGTCACCAGCACGGGCAGGCCGCTGTCGGCGGCGAGCTCCGCTCCGGCGGGGTCGGTCAGCACGGCGACGGCTCCGGACGCCGCGGCAGCGGACGCGAAGGCCGCGCCATGGGCACGGCGTCCTGCGACACCGACGTAGAGGTCTCCGGACTCGACCTGGTTCGAGTCCAGCGTGACTCCGCTCACCTCGACGCCCTCGAGGCCGCGGACCGGGCCGAGGGAGAACTCGGCCACGAGCTGCGAGAGGCTCCGCGGCACGGGGTGCTCGGGGCGGAGGGAGGACTGCGGGCGAGGGTCGTGCACTGCCCGCTCTTTCTCTCGTTCTGGTGCGTGGATCGTGGTCCCGGCGGGGCTCACCACGTCGTGGGGTACTCGACGGGCGGCACCGTGGACGGCTCCACCCGGTTGGTCTTGAGCACCTGCGTCATGACCTGCTGGAAGACGGGAGCCGTCGCCTGGGACGTGTTCATCTTAACCGGATCGGCGATGGTGACCGTCACGACGTACTCCGGGTCCTCCGCAGGCGCGAGCCCGGCGAGTGAGACGGTGTAGCTCTTCGAGTAACCGCCCTTCCCGTCGGGCTGCTGCGCGGTACCGGTCTTGGTGGCGATGTTGTAGCCGTCGACGTGGATGTCGTTCGCCAGCCAGCCCTCGTTGTAGTGCGTCTGAAGCATGTCGACGACCTGCTTCGCGGCCGAGCTCGACACCACCTGGGTGCCCGTCGCATCGGGGACGTCCACGACGGAGCCGTCGGCCGTGGTGCAGCCGTCGATCAGCTGCGACGGGAGCCGCACTCCGCCGTTGCCGAGCGTCTGGTAGATGCTCGCGACCTGCACCGCGGTCGCCGAGACGCCCTGGCCGAACATCGTCGTGTAGTTCGTCTGGTTGTCCCAGTCCTGGTAGTCGGCGAGCAGGCCGCCCTCCTCGCCGGGGAAGCCGCTCGTGGTGGGCGTGCCGAGACCGAACTTCTGCAGGTAGTCGTAGCGGGTCTGGGCCGACAGGCGGGAGCCGAGCATCGAGATGCCGACGTTCGACGAGTCCTTGAGGATGCCGGTCAGCGTGTAGTTCGTCGGGGTGTGCGCGAAGTCGTCGCTGAACGAGGCGCCGTCCTTCTCGAAGGAGTCCGGGACGACGACCTGGGTCGTCGGGCCCGCCTGGCCCTGGTCGATCAGCATCGCGGCCGTCATCGGCTTGAAGGTCGAGCCCGGCTCGAACGGCGCGCGGAAGGCGCGCGAGCTGCGGTCTGCGGAGGCGCTCGCCTCGACGTTGTTGGGGTCGACGGTCGGCGTCTCGGCCACGGCGAGCAGCTTGCCGGTCTTGACCTCCTGCACGACGACGATCCCGTAGCTGCCGCCGACCTCGGCGACGCGCTGCGAGAGGACCTGCTGGGAGTAGTACTGGAGGTCGGAGTCGATGGTGAGCTTCAGCGTCCCGCCGTCGACGGCCGGGGTCTCCGAGACGGTGCTGCCCGGGATCCGGACGTAGTCGGCGCTGCGCTCGTAGCTCTCGGACCCGTTCTGCCCCGCGAGGCAGGTGTTCTCCGCGTACTCCATGCCCTCCTGGGCCGCTCCGTCCGCCCCGACGTAGCCGACGAGGTTGCCGGCCACCGCGCCGTTGGGGTAGCTGCGTCCCTGCTGGGTCTCGAAGTAGGTCCACGGGATGTCGAGCGCGACGAGCTTCTGGTAGGCCTCGAGGTCGAGCCCCTCCGAGAGGATCAGGTAGTTGGCCTTCGCGTCCTTCGCGAGCGCGGCGTCCACCGCTCCGGTGATCTGCTCGACCGACTGCCCGGTGATCGCGCCGATCTCGGAGGCGGCCTGCTGCACGCTGACCATGACCTTCTGGTCCTCGCCCAGCTCGCGCGGGAACTCGGCCACGTTCTTCGGCGAGGTCGTCAGCCGGTAGCGCGTGGTGGTGTCCGCGAGCACCGTCCCGGAGCGGTCCACGATGGGGCCGCGCTGACCGTAGGTGACGACGCTGTTCGACTGGTTCTGGGCGGCCGCATCGGTGAGCTCGTTCGCCCGCACGATCTGGATGTCCACCAGCTTGCCGATGAAGAGTCCGACGACGGCGACGATGATGACGAACGTGACGGCCGTGCGGCGTCTGCTCGAGCGGTGGTGTCTCACTGCGGCGGTGTCCTTCTTGCTCCGGGCGGGCGGGCCGCCGTTCGTCGGGTCCGGATGGTCGTCGTGCGCCCCGCGGGGCGGGTGCCCGCGCGGAGGCGGACCGCGACGCCGTGCGTCAGTGCGTGATGGGCGCGGGCAGCTCGCCCTGCAACGGTACGGCCGCACCGTCGACAGCCGGGGAGGACGCGCTCGCGCCGGGCTGGAGAGCCGGGACGAGGGCGTTTGGCACGAGCGGCGCGGAGGCGGTGCCCGCGACTTCGCTCGACGCGGCGGAGGAGGGGTCGCCCAGCACGGCGCCGTCCGAGAGGCGGAGGTAGACCGGCGCGGTGTTGGCGACCATGCCCAGGCCCTGAGCGGCGGTGGCGAGGTTCTGCGGCGAGCTCAGCGTGTCGACGGCGTCCTGCTTCTCCGCGTTGCTGCGGGTGAGCGACTTCTGCTCGGTCTGCAGCGCCGAGATCTGGTAGGCCCCCTGCGAGAGGCCGACGCTCACCAGGAGCTGGACGACGATGATCGCGAAGAGGCCGGCGACGGCGACGATCCCGTAGACGAGCTTCGGGCGCGACTGCGCCTGACCGGCCGGGACGGCCTCGATGCGGGGGCGGGGCGCCTCCTCCTCGGGGCGTGCTCGGCGGGCGGTGTCGATGACGGCGGGGTCGATGACGGCGGGGTCGATGACGGCGGGGTCGATGACGGCGGGGTCGATGACGGCGGGGTCGATGACGGCGGTGGCGCTCATGCGGTGCTCCTGATCCTCTCGGCCGCGCGCAGACGCACGGGTGTCGCTCGGGGGTTGCGGGCCTTCTCGTCGTCGGAGGCGAGCTCGGCTCCGCGGATGACGAGTCGGAACTCGGGTCGGTGCTCCGGCAGCTCCATCGGGAGGCCGGCCGGGGCGGTGGAGGAGGACGCGGCCTGGAGCGCGCGCTTGACGATCCGGTCCTCGAGCGACTGGTACGCCTCGACGACGATCCGCCCGCCCTCGTTGATCCGGCCCAGGGCGGCGGGGATCGCCCGCTCGAGGACGGACAGCTCCTGGTTGACCTCGATCCGCAGCGCCTGGAAGACGCGCTTGGCGGGGTGGCCGTTCCGCTGGATCGCGACCGGGGTCGCCGCCTGGATGATCTCGACGAGACGGCCGGAGCGCTCCAGCGGAGCGTCGCGGCGGGCCTCCACGATCTTCTTGGCGTAGCGCGCGGCGAGGCGCTCCTCGCCGTACTCGTGGAAGATGCGGCGCAGGGCGGTCTCGTCGTACTCGGCGAGGATGCTCGCCGCCGTGAGCGGGGCGGTCGAGTCCATCCGCATGTCCAGCGGCGCGTCCTTGGAGTAGGAGAAGCCGCGCTCGGTCTCGTCGAGCTGGAGCGAGGAGACGCCGAGGTCGAAGAGCGCACCGTCGATCGTGTCGATGCCCAGCTCGTCGAGCACGTCGGGCAACTCGTCGTAGACGGCGTGCACGAGGTCGATCCTGGAGGCGTGGGCGGAGAGCCGCTCCCCCGCGAGCTGCAGCGCCTCGGGGTCGCGGTCCAGGCCCACGAGGTGCAGGCCGGGGAAGCGCTCGAGCAGCGCGAGCGAGTGCCCGCCCATGCCGAGCGTCGCGTCGACGACGACCGCCCCGTCGCGCTCCAGCGCCGGAGCCAGGAGCTCGACGCAGCGCTCGAGCAGCACCGGGAGGTGCCGCTCCTCGGTCGGGCGCGGAGCGCCCTTCGGAGTGTTCTCTGCCATGGCGGTCCCGCCGTTCCCGTTCCTGTCGTCCGATCCCCATCCACCTCGCGTCCGGACACCGGGGAAGGTGCGTCCGGGCGCCGAGTGGCTGGGAGTCGCGCGACAGGACCTAGAACAGGCCGGGGATCACCTCCTCCTGGGTGTCGGAGAACACGGACTCCTGCTCCTGCAGGTAGGTCTCCCAGGCGCCCTGCGCCCAGATCTCGGCGCGGTTGCCCGCTCCGATGACGGTGAGGTCGCGGACGAGGCCCGCGTACGCACGCAGCGGAGCCGGGAGAGTCACGCGGTTCTGCTTGTCCGGCGTCTCGGCGCTCGCGCCCGAGAGGAACACCCGGAGGAAGTCCCGCGCCTGCTTGCTGGTCACCGGCGCCTGCCGGATCTTCTCGTGCATCACCTCGAACTCGGCCTGGCTGAACACGTACAGGCACCGCTCCTGGCCGCGCGTGACGACGACTCCGGAGGAGAGCTCGTCGCGGAACTTGGCGGGGAGGATCACGCGGCCCTTCTCGTCGAGCTTGGGGGAATAGGTGCCGAGGAACACGGACTGCCCCCCACTTCTTCCGGCCAAGGATGGTGTGTCCTCCACAGTACTCCACTTCCCCCCACTCACAACCCCGGCGCGGCGCGGGGCGCGCCGGAGAGGCCCCGGTCATCCGCGTGTTTCCGCGGAATCGCGACAGTGGGGCGAAGTGGAGGGGGAAGGTCGCTGGAGGGAGGCCGCGGGCACGAAAAAAGGGCCGATCCGTGAGGATCGACCCTATGGTGGAGCGGAGGGGGGCTAGCCGCGCCCGTCTCCGCGGTTGTCCCATCTGTCGTTCAGTCGGTCCATGAAGCCGGACCCCTGGCGGTTGCCCGAGCGGGGCTTCGACGGACGGCCGACGTCGGGCAGGCCGGGCTCGGCGGCGCCGCCGGCGGCCGGGCGCATGGCCACGATCACGCCGCCGAGCATGAAGGCGAACCCGAGGATGCCGACGAGGGGCTGGCGCACGACCACGCCCGCGACGAGCACGGCGAGACCGAGGATGCCGAGCAGGATGCCGAGCACGAGGGCCCGGTAGTTGGTGCCGCCGCGCCCCTTGCCGACCGCCGCCACGAAATCGGCGTCGTTCTGGTAGAGGTTCCGCTCCATCTCATCGAGGAGCCGTTGCTCGTGTTCCGAAAGCGGCATCGTGACCCCTTCAGGGTGTGGCGTCGACCCTTTCGGGGATCGGCACCGGAATAGGCGGCGTCTGGGCTCGACCGGTCGGGCGGCGCTTCAGTGTAGACCGAGCCCGACGCAGGCACCAGGCACCTTCGGTGCATAGGCTGGTCGGGTGAACCACAGCTCTCGACTGGTCGATCGCGTCCAGCTCCGAATCGATGAATTCCTCACCGGGCGCACGCCAATTCTGCGCTCCATAGGAGAGGACGTCTCCGCCCTCGGCGACCTTTCGCGGGACTTTCTCAGCGGGGGCAAGCGGTTCCGCGCGCGCTTCTGCGAGGCGGGCTGGAACGCGGTGTCGAGCACCTCGAGCGAGGCCCATCCGAGCGGCTCCGATCCGATCGCGAGGGTGGGCGCCGGGCTGGAGCTGTTCCACGCCGCCGCCCTCGTCCACGACGACGTGATCGACAACTCCGACACCCGCCGCGGCGCTCCCGCGGCCCACCGGCGCTTCTCCTCCTTCCACGCCGACGGCGGTTGGACCGGCGACCGCGACGAGTTCGGCCGCTCCTCCGCGATCCTCCTCGGCGACCTCCTCCTGGTCTGGTCGGACGAGATCTTCGCCGCGGCGGAGTGGTCGCTCGGGGATCGAGTCGCAGCCGAGCGCGCGCGCGCGGAGTTCAACCTGATGCGCACCGAGGTCACGCTGGGCCAGTACCTCGACATCCTCGAGGAGAGCGCATGGGTGCAGCACCCCGAGCACGAGCACCTGCAGCGGGCGGAGCGGGTGGTGGTCTACAAGAGCGCGAAGTACAGCATCGAGGCGCCGCTGGTGATCGGCGGCTCCCTCGCCGGCGGCGACGACGCGCAGCTGGACGCCCTGCGCCGCTTCGGGCTCCCGGTCGGGATCGCCTTCCAGCTGCGCGACGACGTCCTCGGGGTCTTCGGCGACCCGGCGGTGACGGGCAAGCCGGCCGGCGACGATCTGCGGGAGGGCAAGCGCACCGTGCTGCTCGGCCTCGCCCGAAGCGCGTGCTCGCCGGGCGAGCGGGCCGAGCTCGACGCGGTCGTGGGCCGGAGCGACGCCGACGCGGCGTCCATCGCGCGGGCGCAGGAGATCATCGCGGGCAGCGGCGCCCTCGAGCGGCTCGAGGAGCGCATCGACCAGGAGGTGGCCGCGGCGATCGCGGTCCTCCCCGACGCGCCGCTCCGCACGGAGGGCGTGAGGGAGCTGCGCGAGCTGGCCGCCCAGGTCACGGTCCGCACCTCCTAGGAGCGGACCGGCGGGATCAGGCCAGGGCCTGGGCGACCCGCCGGACCTCGGCCTTGCGCCCGGCGCGGAGGGCGACGATCGGGCTCGTGCCCAGGCTCTCCTCGACCGTCAGCATCCAGTCGACCGCCTCGTCGTCGGTGAAGCCGGAGTCGGCGAGCAGGATCGCGGTGCCGCGGATCTCGCTCATCGGCTCCCCGTCGCGGACGAAGAGGGCGGGGACCTTCAGCACGCCGTCGCGGCGGGTGCCGAGCAGGTGGCGCTCCTCGAGGAGGCGGCGGACCCGGCCGGCGCCGAGCCCGGTCAGCTCCACGAGGTCGGGGACGGTCAGCCACTCGAGCTCGGAATCGGTCGAGGTGGCGGGGGAAGCGGACGAGTCGGTCACGCGTCAAGACTGCCACGAGCCCGGAGGGCCGCCAACTGCGGGCGCCCCGGAGAAGGAGTCGGGCCCGTCCTGCTCCGCCCGGGCGTCGCTCACCGGTTCCCCCGGGGGTCTTGCCTAGACTCGTCGCGTGACCACCAGCCAGCTCGACCCCCTCCTCGGCCGTCTCGTCGACGGCCGGTACGAGGTGCGCTCGAGGATCGCCCGCGGCGGCATGGCGACGGTCTACCTCGCGCACGATCAGCGCCTCGAGCGCCGCGTGGCGATGAAGGTCATGCACGGCCACCTCTCCGACGACGCGACGTTCAAGAACCGCTTCGTCCAGGAGGCGCGCTCCGCCGCCCGTCTCGCCCACCCGAACGTGGTCAGCGTCTTCGACCAGGGCCAGGACTCGGACATGGCCTACCTGGTGATGGAGTACCTCCCCGGGATCACCCTGCGCGACCTGCTCAAGGAGCGCGGCCGGCTGACCGCCCAGCAGGTCGTCGACATCATGCACTCCGTGCTCTCGGGTCTCGCCGCCGCGCACCGCGCCGGGATCCTCCACCGCGACCTCAAGCCCGAGAACGTGCTCCTCGCCGACGACGGCCGGATCAAGATCGGCGACTTCGGCCTCGCGCGCGCCGCCTCCGCCAACACCGCCTCCGGTCAGGCCCTCCTCGGCACGATCGCCTACCTCTCCCCCGAGCTGGTCACGCGGGGCACCGCCGACACCCGCAGCGACATCTACGCCATCGGGATCATGATCTACGAGATGCTCACCGGAGAGCAGCCCTTCACGGGCGAGCAGCCGATGCAGATCGCGTACCAGCACGCGAACGACTCCGTCCCGTACCCCAGCGCGACGGTCGCCTCCGTCCCCACCTCGCTCGACGAGCTCGTCCTCTGGGCGACCGAGCGCGACCCGGACATGCGGCCCCGCGACGCCGGTGTCATGCTCGCGCAGCTGCTCGAGGCCGAGCGGCTCATGGGCATCACACCGAGCGACCGCCGCGGCGACACGCAGGCGGTCACCCCGCTCCCGGCGCCCGTCGCCGATCCGGCGCCCGCGACGGCCGTCTTCGATACGGCGGAGCCCGGGCAGACCTCGGTCTTCGACCCGGCGCCGGCCCCCGGAGCGGTGCTCGTGGTCGACGAGGACGACGACACCGTCGCCCGGCTCGCGAGCAGGCGCCGCGTCCGACGGCGCCGCGGCGTCCTGCTCACGGTGGTCGTCCTCCTCCTGGCGCTCATCGGCGGCGGGGCGGCCTGGTGGTTCGGCGAGGGACCCGGCGCGATCGTGTCGATCCCGGACGTCGTCAGCCAGTCGCAGCAGGACGCGACGGCCCAGCTGCAGGCGCAGGGCTTCGAGGTGCAGCCGCAGGAGACGCCCGACCTCACCGTGCCCGCAGGGACGGTGGTGAGCTCCGATCCGCCCGGCGGGCAGGGGGTGCACAAGGGCTCCGTCATCACGCTGACCGTCTCGAGCGGGCCGCGCCAGCTGCCGGTCCCGTCGCTCGCCGGCCTCTCGGAGGCCGACGCTGCCGCCGCGGTGACGGGCGGCTCCTTCACCGTCGGCGACGTCTCGAAGATCTTCGACGCCGACGTCGACGCGGGTGTGGTCGTCTCCGCCTCGCTGCCTGACGGATCGGCGCTGCCCGAGACGATGTCCGAGACCAGCACCATCGCGATGGTGGTGAGTCTCGGACCGATCCCGAACGTCGTCGGCCTCTCGATCGACGACGCGACGGCGAAGGCGGAGGCGGCCGGTCTCGCCCTCGACCGCAGCGGCGAGGACTGGAGCGACACCGTGGCCGCGGGCGTCGTCCTCACGCAGGCGAACCCGGAGGCGCCCGCCGTGACCGGCGACACCGTCTCGGTCGTCGTGTCGAAGGGGCCCGAGCCCGTCGCCGTGCCGAACGTCGTGGGGATGAACCGCGACGAGGCGAAGGCGGCCCTCGAGGCGGCGGACCTGTCGTGGAGCTACTCCCTGACGACGCTCGGCCCGCTGATCGACGCGGCGCCGAACGAGCTGACCAAGGTCACGAACCAGTCCAACAAGGCCGGCGATCTCGTGCAGCGCGGCACGACGATCCAGCTGTCGATCACCATCACGACCTGACGCCGCCGGTCGAGCCCTCAACGAGGACTCGACCGGCGGTCGGGGTCGGATCAGATCGCGCGGCCCCGGAGCTCCTCCGCCACGAGGAACGCGAGCTCGAGCGATTGCATGTGGTTGAGGCGCGGGTCGCAGACCGACTCGTACCGGGTGGCGAGCGTCGCCTCGTCGATGTGCTCCGAGCCGCCGAGGCACTCGGTGACGTCGTCGCCTGTGAGCTCGACGTGGATGCCGCCCGGGTGCGTCCCCGCGGCGCGGTGCGCCTCGAAGAAGCCCTTGACCTCGTCGACCACGTCGTCGAAGCGACGGGTCTTGTAGCCGGTCGGCGTCGTCAGCCCGTTGCCGTGCATCGGATCGGTCACCCACAGCGGCAGGGCGTCGCTCCGCTTGACGGCCTCGAGCAGCGGCGGGAGGGCGTCGCGGATCCTCCCGGCACCCATGCGGGTGATGAAGGTGAGGCGACCGGGCTCCCGCTCGGGGTCGAGCTTGTCGATCAGCTCGAGCATCGTCTCGGGCGTGGTCGACGGGCCGAGCTTCACGCCGATCGGGTTGCGCACCCGCGACAGGAAGTCGACGTGAGCGCCGTCGAGCTCGCGGGTGCGCTCGCCGATCCAGATGAAGTGGCTGGAGGTGTTGTACGGCGTGCCGGTCCGCGAGTCGATGCGCGTCATGGGGCGCTCGTAGTCCATCAGCAGGCCCTCGTGGCCGGTGTAGAACTCGGTGCGCTTCATGCCCTCGAAGTCGGCCCCGCACGCCACCATGAACTTGACCGCGCGGTCGATCTCGCGGGCCAGCTGCTCGTAGCGCTGGTTCTGCGGGTTCTCGGTGAAGCCCTTGTTCCAGTAGTGGACGAGGCGCAGGTCGGCGAATCCGCCCTGCGTGAAGGCGCGGATGAGGTTCAGCGTCGAGGCGGCGGTGTGGTAACCCTGCACGATGCGGCGCGGGTCCGCGGCGCGCGACTCCGGGGTGAAGTCGTAGCCGTTGACGATGTCGCCGCGGTAGGCGGGCAGGGTCACGTCGCCGCGGGTCTCGAGGTCGCTCGAGCGCGGCTTCGCGAACTGGCCGGCCATCCGGCCCATCTTGATGACGGGCATGCTCGCGCCGTAGGTCAGGACGACGGCCATCTGCAGCACGGTCTTGACGCGGTTCCGGATCTGCTCGGCGGTCGCTCCGGCGAAGGTCTCGGCGCAGTCGCCGCCCTGCAGGAGGAACGCCTCGCCGCGGGCCGCGGCTCCGAGACGCTCGCGCAGCTGGTCCACCTCGCCGGCGAACACCAGCGGAGGGAGCGCGGCCACCTCGGCGGACGCCGCTCGCACGGCCTCCGCATCGGGCCACTGCGGCTGCTGCTTGATCTCGAGCTCGCGCCAATAGTCCAGGCCGGCGACCACGGAGGGGGCGGCGAGGACGTACGGTTCGTTCGGATCGATGACCACGAGGGTGTTCCCGGTTCTGACGGGCGCCAGCGGCGCGCGGAGGGCCGCCGTCCGGACGGACGGCAGCGGTTGACGAGCTTATCGCCTGGCAGAGCGCTCGGCCGGGAGGGGGCCCCGGCGTCGAGCGCGCGCTCAGCGGGTGAGGGCCGCGCGCTTCTCCTTGACCGAGGTCGCGTAGACGTCGAGGTACTCCTGGCCGCTCAGGGCGAGGAGCTCGTACATGATCTCGTCGGTGATCGAGCGGAGGATGAACCGGTCGCCCTCCATGCCCTCGAAGCGGCTGAAGTCGAGCGGCTCCCCGAAGACGATGCCGATGCGGCCCAGCTTCGGCAGGCGCTTCCCGATGGGCATGATGCGCGCGGTGTCGATCATGGCGACCGGGATGACGGGCACGCGGGCCTCGAGGACCATGCGCGCGACACCGGTGCGGCCGCGGTACATGCGGCCGTCGGGGCTGCGCGTGCCCTCGGGATAGATGCCCAGGGCGTGGCCGCCCGCGAGGACGCGAAGGCCCGTGTTGAGCGAGGCCTCCGACGCCTTGCCACCGGAGCGGTCGATGGGCAGCATCCCCGTGGCGGTGAAGAACGTCCGCGTCGCCCAGCCCTTGAGGCCCTTGCCGGTGAAGTAGTCGCTCTTGGCGAGGAAGACCATGTTCCGCTCGATCACCAGCGGGAGGATCACGGAGTCGATGAAGGAGAGGTGGTTGCTCGCGAGGATCACGCCGCCGTTCTGCGGCACCTTGTCGGCGCCGACCACCCACGGCCGGAAGATCGTCTTCAGGAGCGGGCCCGCGACGATGTGCTTCATGAACCAGTAGAACATCGGGCTCCTCGGCGGTGCGGCGGATCGGGTGCGGCGGGTGCCGCTAGAGGGAGCTCGCGTGCAGGCGCGCCAGGTCGGCGGCCCCCACGACTCCGGCGTCGTTGACGAGCTCCGCGATGCGGAACTCGGGCTCGGGGTGGTAGCCCCGGGCGGGGAGGTTGTCGAGGTAGGCCTGGCGGATGGGGTCCAGCAGGAGGTCGCCCGCCTGCGCCACTCCGCCGCCGATGACGAATATCTGCGGGTCGAGGACGGCGCTCAGGCTGGCCGCCGCCTCGCCCAGCCAGTGGCCGAGCTGGCGCAGCGCCGCGAGGGCGCCGAGGTCTCCGGCGGTGATCAGCTCGGAGATGAGGTGGCCGTTCAGCTCGCCGCCGTTGCGGGCGCGGGCGTCGGCGATGCCCTGGCCGATCCCGCCCGCGTCGGCCAGCTCGCCGGCGAAGCGCTGGAGCGCGCGGCCCGAGCCGTACTGCTCGATGCAGCCGCGGGCGCCGCAGCCGCAGGGCAGGCCTCCGGGGACGACGCGCATGTGCCCGATCTCGGCCGCGGCGCCGAAGCCGCCGCGCAGGAGCCGGTCGTTGATGACGATCGCGCCACCCACTCCGGTGCCGATGGTGAGCATCAGCATGTCGCTGACGAGGCGGCCCGAGCCGTAGCGGAACTCGGCCCAGCCGGCGGCGTTCGCATCGTTCTCGATGATGATCGGCAGGTCGATGCGGGCCGAGAGCTTCTCGCGGAAGGGCTCGTTGCGCCAGTTGATGTTCGGGGCGTAGTAGACGATCGACTGCGAGGCGTCGATGAAGCCGGCGGCCGCGACTCCGACCGCGGAGACGTCTCCCGGGAGCAGGCCGGAGCGCAGATGCTCGACCATCTCGACCACGACGTCGACGATCAGCTCGGGGTGCCCGGCGGGCGTGGGCCGACGGTCCTCGCGGAGGATCCCCCCGAACTCGTCGACCAGGGCTCCGGCGATCTTCGTGCCGCCGATGTCGATCCCGATCGCGTGCACGCGAACCGCCTTCCCGTCGCCACCGGCGCGGCAGCGTCGGCGGGCCGCCCTGAGCGGCGGCCAGGACGAGTGTAGTGACCGCGAGCGCTCCGATGCGGCTCAGCGGCGAGACCCGGCGACGCGTGTCGGCCCTCCTCGCGGAGCCACCCCTGGATCGTTACCCTGAACGGATCCACAGCTTGCGCCGCGCCGGTAGGGTGGAGACGACGTTCATTCAGGTACCGAAGGAGTTGCCGTGGACCAGTTCGATTCCCCCCTGGTGGTTCCGGCCGATCCCCAGGCCAACACGACCGCCCTCCTGCTGGACCGCGTCCGCGAGACGCCCGATCGCCCGCTCTTCGCGCTGCCCGACGGCGACGGATGGCGCGATGTGACGGCGCAGGAGTTCCTCGACCAGGTCACGGCCCTCGCGAAGGGCTTCGTCGCCGCCGGCCTCGAGCCGGGCGAGAAGGTCGGGCTGATCTGCAAGACGCGCTACGAGTGGACGCTGATCGACTTCGCCGTCTGGTTCGCCGGCGGGATCCTCGTCCCGGTGTACGAGACCTCCTCCCCCGCGCAGGTGCAGTGGAACCTCGCCGACTCCGGCGCGCACGCCGTGATCGTCGAGACCCCCGAGCACTTCGCCCGCTTCGACGAGATCCGCGCCGACCTTCCCGAGGTCCGACTCGCCTGGCAGATCGGGCTGGGCGATCTGGACAAGCTCGTCGCGCGCGGCGTCGACGTGCCGGACGCCGAGATCGAGCGCCGCCGCTCGCTGGCGACCGGCACCGACATCGCGACGATCATCTACACCTCCGGCTCCACCGGCCGCCCCAAGGGCTGCATCATCCGGCACTCGAACTTCGTCGAGCTCAGCCGCAACTCGGCGGTCGCCCTGACGGAGCTGATCCACCAGCCCGGCGCGTCGACGCTGCTGTTCATCACCACGGCGCACGTGTTCGCCCGCTTCATCGCGATCCTCTGCGTGCACGGCGGGGTGAAGGTGGGGCACCAGGCCGACACCAGGCAGCTGCTCCCCTCACTCGCGTCCTTCAAGCCGACGTTCCTCCTGGCCGTGCCGCGCGTGTTCGAGAAGGTCTACAACTCCGCCGAGCAGAAGGCCGAGGCCGGGGGGAAGGGGAAGATCTTCCGCCGCGCGGCCGACGTCGCCGTCGCCCACTCGATGGCGCTCGAGGCGGGCTCGGTGCCGCTCGCGCTGAAGCTGCAGTTCCTCCTCTTCGACCGGCTCGTCTACTCGAAGCTGCGCACCGCCATGGGCGGGAACGTCCGCTTCGCCGTGTCCGGCTCGGCGCCGCTGGGAGACCGGCTCGGGCACTTCTTCCACAGCCTCGGCATCAAGATCCTCGAGGGTTACGGCCTCACGGAGACGACGGCGCCCGCCACCGTCAACCGCACCGAGCGGTTCAAGATCGGCTCGGTGGGCCCGGCGATGCCCGGGGTCTCGATCCGGATCGCGGGCGACGGCGAGATCCAGGTGCGCGGCATCGACGTCTTCGGCGGCTACTGGAACAACGAGGCGGCGACGGCCGAGTCTTTCGACGGCGAGTGGTTCCGCACGGGCGACCTCGGAACCCTGGACGAGGACGGGTACCTGCGCGTCACCGGGCGGAAGAAGGAGATCATCGTCACCGCCGGCGGCAAGAACGTCGCTCCGGCGGCGCTGGAGGATCCGATCCGCGCGAACCCGCTGGTCGGCCAGGTCGTCGTCGTCGGCGATCAGCGCCCGTTCATCGCCGCTCTTGTCACGCTCGACTCCGAGATGCTGCCGACGTGGCTCGCGAACAACGGGCAGGACAAGGGCCTCTCACTCGAGGACGCGGCCGTGAACCCGGTCGTTCTGGCCGAGGTGCAGCGGGCCGTCGATGCGGCGAACGAGCGCGTGTCCCGCGCCGAGTCGATCCGGAAGTTCGTGATCCTCCCGACCGAGTTCACGGAGGCGAGCGGTCACCTGACTCCGAAGATGAGCATCAAGCGCAACGTCATCCTCGCCGACTTCGCCGACACCATCGCCGCCGTCTACTCCGCCGCCCCCGCCACCGAGGGCATCTCCCTCCGCTGACCCCGCGCTCTCCTGCCGTTACCAGCAGGCCGTCCCGATCGCAGCCGCCTCCGGGACAGCGCGCCCAGCTCTATCCCGTCGGCGGAACGCCCGACGCTCTCCTCGTCGCGCCCACGTCGCGATGCAGACCGCGCCGAGCCGGGAAAGGACCGGCTCCCCCTCACACAGCCGTATCCGGGAAAGCGCGTCCCAGCGCTTTCCCGTCGGCGGAACGCCCGACGCTCCACGAAACTCCCCACCTCGAAAGGCCGACCGCGCGGAGCCGGGCAAGGACCGGCTCCCCAAAACACAGCCGTATCCGGTGAAGCGCGTGCCAGCGCTTCACCGTCGGCGGAACGCACGACGCTCCACGGAACGCGCCCACCTCGAGCGGCCGACTGCGTGGAGCCGGGCAAGGACCGGCTCCCCACCAACACAGCCGTATCCGGGAAAGCGCGTCCCAGCGCTTTCCCGTCGGCGGAACGCACGACGCTCCACAGAACGCGCCCACCTCGACAAGCCGACCGCGCCGGGCCGGGCAGGGACCGGCCCGGAATCGAACTCAGAACCAGTCGGATTCCCGGACGGCCTTCATGGCGGCGCGGCGGTCGTCCTTGGAGAGGCGGTCGAGGTACAGGCGTCCGTCGAGGTGGTCGCATTCGTGCTGGAGGGCCTGGGCCATGAGGCCGTCGCCTTCGAGGACGATCTCGTTGCCGTCGAGGTCGGTACCGCGGACCTTCGCGTGCGGGTAGCGGATCGCGGGGTACCAGAGGTTCGGGACGGAGAGGCAGCCCTCGTCGACCGGTTGCGGGTCTCCGCTGAGCTCGATGATCTCGGGGTTGAGGATGTAGCCGATGACGCCGTCGACGTTGTAGCTGAAGGCGCGGAGGTTGACGCCGATCTGGGGGGCTGCGACGCCGGCGCGTCCGGGCGGGCGGACGCTGTCGACGAGGTCCTCGACGAGGCCGCGGACGCCGGCGTCGACCGTCGCGATGGTCGTGGACGGGGTCTTCAGCACCGGGTCCCCGAAGATGCGGATCTGGCGTTCGGTCATGTGGTGCGCTCCCTCAGGGCCTCCTCCGCGCTCAGGAGGGCGTTCTCGACGACTTCGCTCGCTGCGGGGTGCGGCCAGTACTGGCTGCGGGCGAGTCCGCGGATGCCGGTGCCGGCGCTGGCGGCCTGGACGAGCGGCTGAATGAGGATACTGGCCTGCGGCCCGATGATGTGCGCGCCGAGGAGGGTGCCGTCGAGTCCGACGACCAGGAGGCAGGCGCTGGAGTCGTCCTCGAGCGCCCAGCCGAAGGCGGTGGAGCCGTACTCCTGGGTGACGGTGACGACGTCCAGGCCCTGGTCCCGCGCTTCGGCCGCGGTGAGCCCGAAGTGGGCGATCTGCGGGTGGGCGAAGATCGCGCCGGGCACCGGCGAGAGGGTGTCGGAGAGCAGCTCTCCCGGGTGCAGGAGGTTGTGCGCCACGAGGCGCGCCTCGTGGTTGGCGACGTGCTTGAGCTGCCAGCGGGACGACACGTCGCCGAGGGCGAAGAGGCCGGGCACGGGGTGTCCGCCGGAGAGGACGCGCTGCTCGGTGTCGACGCTGATCCGGCCGTCCTCGTGCAGATCGATCCCGACGGAGGCGGCGGCGACCGTGTCGCTGTTGGGGTCGCGGCCGAGCGCGACGAGCAGCAGGTCGGTCTCGACTGTCGTGCCGTCGCTGAGGGCGACGCGGAGCCCGTCAGGGCGGGCGTCGACGCTCTCGGCGCTCACTCCGGTGAGCACCGTGTACCGCTGGGCGGCGATCCCGGTGAACCGGCGCGAGACGTCCTCGTCGAGGGCGCGGAGGAGGCGGTCGCCGCGGACGGCGACGGTCACGGCCGTGCCGAAGGAGGAGAAGACGTGGGCGAACTCGACGGCCACCGCGCCGCCGCCGAGGATCAGCATCCGCTCGGGGAGCTCGTCGAGCCGCATGACGGAGGAGGAGTCCTGGATGCGGGGGTCCGGCTCGTACGCGGCGAGGAGCGGCCTGGGCCGCGAGCCGGCGGCCACGACCACCTGCGGCGCACTGATGCGGGCACCGCTGGCGCTGACGAGGACGTGCGGGCGGTCGCCGTCTCCGAGCGACTCGAAGCCGAAGCTCTCGCGGAGGACGGTCACGTTCGGGGAGCGCTGATCGCGGTACTCGAAACCGCCCTCGCTGATCGCGTCGATCCGGCCGAAGACCCGGTCGCGCACCTCGGCCCACTCGGGGCGGCGCAGGCGGGAGTGGACGCCGATCGGGCCGCCCTGGTCGACGTCGGTGACCACGTCGGCGACATGGACGAACATCTTGGTCGGGATGCAGCCGGCGTTGAGGCAGGTGCCGCCGAACCACTCCCCGTCGTCGAGGATCGCGACCCGCAGGCCGTCGAACTCCGGACCGACGATCGAGTTGCCGGAGCCGGCCCCGATGACGATCAGGTCGAAGGCGTCGGTGGACGCGTCGGGTCCGTCGGTGCGGTCCTGGTGCGCGGCGGACGCCGCCCCGGAAGCCCGGGGCTCAGACACGTCGGACCGGCATGCCCTCGACCACGAGCGCGGCGAGCAGGCGTGCGGCGTCCTTCGTGCCCTCGCGCAGCTGCTCCCACTTCACCACGGATCCGGCGGCGAGCACCGGGTCGTAGGGGATCCGGACGATGTCGCGGACGCGGGAGCGGAAGTGCGACTCGATCTCCTCCAGCTTCACCAGGCTCGTGCCCTGCGTCGCCGTGTTGAGCGCGACGACAGCGTTGCGCACAAGGGCGCCGTAGCCGTTCGCGTCCAGCCAGGTGAGGGTCTCGGAGGCCAGGCGGGCCTCGTCGACGCTGCCGCCCGAGACGATCACCACCGTGTCGGCGCGCTGCAGCGTGGGCCGCATCACCGAGTGCACGATGCCCGTGCCGCAGTCGGTGAGCATGATCGAGTAGAAGCGCTCGACCAGGTCGGCGACCACGTTGTAGTCGTCCTCGTCGAAGGCCTCGGAGAGCTGCGGGTCGGTGTCGGAGGCGAGGACGTCGAGGCGGGTCTCGTCGCGGGAGACCATCGTCGAGAACTCGGTGAACCCGGTCACGCCGGCCGCGCGGTTCACGACGTCGCGGACGGTCGCCCGCGTCTGCTTGGGGACGCGCTCGGCCAGGGTGCCGCGGTCGGGGTTCGCGTCGACCGCGATGATGCGGTCCTCGCGCGCGTCGGCGAGGGCCATGCCCAGGAGCGTCGTGACCGTGGTCTTGCCGACGCCGCCCTTGCGGGTCATGACCGGGACGAAGCGGGTGCCGCCCTCGAACTGCCGGCCGATCCGCTCGTCCATCGCCTTCCACGCCTTCACCTTCGCGGAGTCGCCGAGGTTGACCGTGTGGAAGGTCAGGCCGTAGAGGAAGCGGTGCCAGCCGCCCGTGGGAGCGGGACGGGTCTTGCGGTTGACCTCTAGCAGCCTGTCCGGGGTGAGCATCGACGCCGACTCGGGGACGGCGGCGCTCGGCGCGGACGGGGCGGGAGCGACGCTCGAGGACTCGGCGCGGAGGCGGTCGCGGCGCGTGGGGACGGCGGCGGGCTCCCCCGCGGACTCGGACGCCGCGGGCTTCTCGGCGGACTCCGCTCGGGCGGGGATCCCCGCCGAGACCGGTCCGTTCGCGCCTGACGGGTGAGCGGGAGCCGGTGAGGGGGTCGGAGCAGGACTCGGCTCCGGGGGCACGAGAGCGTGCGAGCGCGAGGGCGGCAGGCCGAGGCGGCCGACGTCGATCGCGTCCTCGTCCTCGACCGGAGCAGGGGCGGTGGAGCGGCGCCGCGGGCCGGGCGGGGTGATCCGCACGCCGTCGGGCAGGAGGGTCGGAGCGGTGTCGCTCGCTCGCGGGGAGTACTGACCCGATTCCCGAGCCGCGTCCATGGCGGTCCGCGGCGTGGGACCGGTGCCGGTGTCGGGCTGTTCGTCGTTGCGCTCATCCATGCGAACGAGCCTCCTTCCGCTCAGGACGAGTGTACCGGCGGGCCCGGATCGCGCCGGGCGGCTTGGTCGGAGCGCGCTCCGACTGCTAGTGCGGCCCGCTTCCGGATGCGGCGCGGACGGCGCGTGCAGCGAACGGTTAGGTTCTGCCGCCCGGAGGAACGTAAAGTAGTCAGCCATGCATGTACTCAGCGTGAGCTCCCTCAAGGGCGGCGTCGGCAAGACCACGGTGACGCTCGGCCTTGCATCCGCGGCGTTCTCGAAGGGCCTGCGAACGCTGGTCGTCGACCTCGATCCCCAGTCCGACGTGTCGACCGGAATGGACATCAACGTCGCCGGCCACCTCAACATCGCCGACGTCCTGACGTCGCCGAAGGAGAAGATCGTCCGCTCGGCGATAGCCCCCTCCGGCTGGACCAAGGAGCACCACGGCACGATCGACGTGCTGATCGGCAGCCCCTCCGCGATCAACTTCGACGGGCCGCACCCCAGCATCCGCGACATCTGGAAGCTCGAGGAGGCCCTCGCGAGCGTCGAGGCCGACTACGACCTCGTGTTGATCGACTGCGCCCCGTCGCTCAACGCCCTGACCCGCACGGCCTGGGCCGCGAGCGACCGCGTCGCCGTCGTCACGGAGCCGGGCCTGTTCTCGGTGGCCGCCGCCGACCGGGCGCTCCGGGCGATCGAGGAGATCCGCCGCGGACTCAGCCCGCGCCTCCAGCCGCTGGGCATCATCGTCAACCGCGCCCGCGTCCAGTCGCTGGAGCACCAGTTCCGGATCAAGGAGCTGCGCGACATGTTCGGGCCGCTCGTCCTCAGCCCGCAGCTCCCGGAGCGCACCTCCCTCCAGCAGGCGCAGGGCGCGGCGAAGCCCGTCCACGTCTGGCCCGGGGAGAGCGCCCAGGAGATGGCGCACAACTTCGACCTGCTGCTCGACCGCGTCATCCGCACCGGACGCATCGGCGAGCAGGTCCCCGCCGCGACCTAGGGCCGGCGGGTCCGCCGGACTTCTCCGGCTCGAGCTCTCGGGACGCGGGCGATGCTCGATGCTCGATGAGTGCCAGGGACGGCGCCGGCGGACGCTCGGCGTCAGAGTTCAGCGCGGACTCTCGATGCGTGGGAGGAGCCCGCCACTCGATCAGCACGGTCAGACTCGGATGGCGCCCGTTGCTCGCACAGCGCGGCTGCAGGCGGGTCCGCTCCTGATCGGCTGAGCGTGCGAAGGGGACCCGGGAGTCCCCGGGGCCGCGGTCGACCTGCGAGGGGTGGGCGGTCAGCCGACGCGGCGGGAGGCGCGGCGCTGGGCGAGCTCGTCGCCAGGGTCGACCGACTGGTGGTCGAGCTCGACGAGGCTCGACTCGACCTCGCGGAGGACCTTGCCGACGGCGATGCCGAAGACGCCCTGGCCGCGGCTGAGCAGGTCGATGACCTCGTCGTTCGAGGTGCAGAGGTAGACGCTCGCGCCGTCGCTCATCAGGGTCGTCTGCGCGAGGTCGTCGACCCCGGACTCGCGGAGCTGGTTGACCGCCGTGCGGATCTGCTGGAGCGAGATCCCGGTGTCGAGCAGGCGCTTGACCAGCTTCAGCACGAGGATGTCGCGGAAGCCGTAGAGGCGCTGCGTTCCGGAGCCGGACGCGCCGCGCACGGTGGGCTCGACGAGCTCGGTCCGCGCCCAGTAGTCGAGCTGCCGGTAGGTGATCCCCGCGGCGCGCGCCGCGACGGCCCCGCGGTAGCCCGCGTCGGCGTCGAGCTCGGGCAGTCCGTCGGTGAACAGGACGAGGTCGCGCTGGCCGCTGACGTCGCGGCTGACTTCTCTCATCCCTGTGCCTCTCGGATCCGGACGCCGGATCCTCCGAACGCGCTCCCTACCGTACCGACCGGCGCAGGCCGAGTAAACGACATCGGCCTCGGCGCCGCGGCGTGTCGCACGGGCCGCCCGACGGCCGGCGGCGCGGCCCTCACGAGCGGGCGATCCGCGAGAGGGCGCTGCGCACCATCGCCCCGCGGATCGTGCCCAGCTGGGTCGCGAGCCCCACCGCGTTCTCGGCAGCGCCGGCGGAGCCGGACGCCTCTCCGCGGCGGGCGCTGGAGGCGACGACGCTCTCGATGAGCGACATCTCGCGCTCGACGGCGACGCGGAGCGGTCGGAGATGGCGGGGCTCGATACCGGATCGGCCGAGGTCGACGAGCGCCTTGAGCGTCGTCACGGCCTCGTCCCCGAACACGTCCCCGCCCCGCACGAGCCCGGCGGCGATGGCCTCCTGGACGAGAGCGGGCGTGGCACCGGACTCGGCCGCGAGGCCCTCGCGGGTCAACCGCGTGGCGGGGCCGAGGAGCGAGGCGCTCGGACCCCCGACACCGGCCGGCAGGGCGGGCTCGCGTCCGGCGTCGATGTCGTCGAGGTATCCGCGGATGACCTTGAGGGGGAGGTAGTGGTCGCGCTGCAGAGCGAGGATCATCCGGAGCCGCTCGACGTCGGAGCCCGAGAACTTGCGGTAGCCGGAGTCGGTGCGGGCCGGCGAGACGAGCCCCTGCTCCTCGAGGAAGCGCAGCTTGGACGGGGTGACGTCCGGGAACTCACTGGTCAGCCTGGCCAGCACCTGCCCGATGCTCAGCAGAGCGGCGGAGCCGGTGGGGAGGGCGCGCGCGGAGGAGCGGCCCACGGCTCACGCGTCCGGAGCGGCGACGAGGTCGGCGCGGGACGCGTAGAAGGTGAGTCGGAACTTGCCGACCTGCACCTCGGAGCCGTCGGTGAGGATCGCGGACTCGATCCGGACCCCGTCGAAGTAGGTGCCGTTCAGGGAGCCGAGGTCGTGGACCTCGAACGCCGTGCCGCGGCGGACGAACTCGGCGTGCCGGCGCGAGACCGTGACGTCGTCGAGGAAGATGCCCGCGTCGGGGTGACGGCCGACCGTCGTGGAGTCGGTGTCGAGGAGGAAGCGGGCGCCGGTGTTCGGTCCGCGGCGCACGACCAGCAGCGCGGATCCCGAGGGCAGAGCCCCGACGGCCTCGGCCTCCTCGCGGGACGCGCGGTTGTCGAGAGCGGCGAGCTGGGCACCGATGTCGTCGGTGAACGTCAGAGTCGTCTCCGTCGACGGCTCACCGGGAACGGAATTGTGCTGGGCGGATGATGCTCCACCGACGGGCTCGACCAAGACGTACCTCCTATCAGGTCAGCGTATCCGAATCGTGACCCTCGTCGGACCCCTGAGCACCTGTGCGGACCCCCAGGACGAGGTCCCGCGTCTGGACGGCGTAGACGATCCCGGCCCACCAGTAGAGGAACGCGCCCCACAGCGCGAAGGCCCAGGCGATGGGGAGCGAGGCGGGCGCGAGGGCCGGGAACGCCTGCCCCAGCATGATCAGCGGGAGCGCGTAGAAGAGGCAGAAGGTCGCGAATTTCCCCAGGTGGTGCACGGGAAGCGGTCCGTAGCCGTTGTTCGCCAGGACGACCGCCAGGACCACGAGCATCAGGTCGCGGGCGAGCAGCACGGCGACCAGCCACCAGGGCACCAGTCCGCGGGCCGCGAGGCCCAGGACGGTGGCGAAGATGTAGAGGCGGTCGGCGGCCGGATCGAGGACGCGGCCGAGGCGCGTCATCTGGTCGAAGCGGCGCGCGATCCAGCCGTCGAGGTAGTCGGTGAGGCTCGAGACCACGAGGGTCAGGAGCGCGAGCGCGTCCTCGCCGAGGACCACGAGCACGAGGAACACCGGCACCAGGGCGAGGCGCACCAAGCTGAGGACGTTCGGGACCGTCCAGATCCGGTCCTCACCGGTGCGCGCCATGCGCCCAGCCTAGGCGGGGCGCACGGCGGCGTGGTCAGCGCTTGTCGCGCCAGACCCGCTCGAACGGCAGGCGCCAGGCGTGCGGCGCGATCAGCTGGTGGATGGCGTTCGGCCCCCAGGAGCCGGGCGCGTAGAGACGGACGGGCGGCGGATCCTGCAGGAGCGGCGCGGAGACCTCCCAGAGCCGCTCGATGCCCTCCGCGGTGGTGAACAGCGTGTGGTCTCCGCGCATCGCGTCGAGGATCAGGCGCTCGTAGGCCTCGAGCGCGTCGCCCGCGCGGTCGGTCTCCTGGAGCGCGAACTGCATGCTCAGCTTGTCGAGCCGCATGCCGGGACCGGGGCGCTTCCCGTAGAACGAGAGCGAGACCTTCGAGGCGTCCGCCAGGTCGAAGGTGAGGTGGTCCGGGCCGTGGGCACCGACTCCGGAGCCCTGCGGGAACATGCTCTTCGGGGGCTCGCGGAACGCGATCGAGATGATGCGCTGGCCCTCGGCCATCCGCTTGCCGGTGCGGAGGTAGAACGGCACTCCCGCCCAGCGCCAGTTGTCGATCTCGCACTTCAGCGCGACGAAGGTGTCGGTCTCGGAGTCGGCGGCGACGCCCGGCTCGTCGCGGTAGCCGATGTACTGGCCGCGCACCACGTTCTCGGGGTTCAGCGGACGCATCGAGCGGAAGACCTTGTTCTTCTCCTCGCTGATGGCCTGGGGCTCCAGCGCGGTCGGCGGCTCCATCGCCATGAACGCCAGCACCTGGAAGAGGTGGGTGACGACCATGTCCTTGTAGGCGCCGGTGGACTCGTAGAACTCGGCGCGGCGGTCGAGAGTCAGGCGCTCGGGGATGTCGATCTGGACGTGATCGATGAAGTTGCGGTTCCAGATCGGCTCGAAGAGGCCGTTGGCGAAGCGGAAGGCCAGGATGTTCTGCGCCGGCTCCTTGCCGAGGAAGTGGTCGATCCGGAAGATCTGCTCCTCGCTGAAGGTCTCGTGGAGCTCCGCGTTGAGGACGACCGCGCTCTCGAGGTCGACGCCGAACGGCTTCTCCATGATGATCCGCGAGCGCTCGACCAGCCCGGCCTCGGCGAGCATCCGCACGACGGAGAGCGCGGCCCTGGGCGGGACGCTGAGGTAGTGCAGCCGGCTCACGTCCGGGCCGAGGACCGCCTCGGCGTCGGTCACGGCGGCGGCCAGCGCGGCCGGGCCCGCGGACTGCGGGACGTAGCGGAGCTTGGACGCGAACTCGTCCCACTGCGCCGGCGTCAGGGAGCGGCTCCCGAACTCGTCGTAGGCCAGCTTCGCGAAGGCACGGAACGAGGCGTCGTCGTGCTCCTCGAGCGAGGTGCCGACGATCTGCAGGTCCGGTGCGAGGGAGGAGAGCGCGAGGTGGGCCATCCCCGGGATGAGCTTGCGCCGGGCCAGGTCGCCGACGGCGCCGAACAGCACGACGACATGGGGTGCCGCCTGCTCGGTCTGGACGGCTGGAGCGGGGGGTGCGGTTGTCACGGTCACCCCTCGATCATTCCAGTTCGGATCGTGACGCAGGCGTCATGTGCTCGATACGCACCGCCGCTAAGGTCTCTCCCGTGCATCCGTTCTCCGACGCGTCCGCCGCGACCGCAGCACCCGCCTCCGCCACCGCCCCCTCCTCCGCCGACGGGACGACCGCGCCTCCGCTCGACGAGAGGATCCGCGCCGACGTCCACCTGCTGGGCGAGCTGCTCGGCCAGGTGCTCCGCGAGTCGGGCGAGCCCTCCCTCTACGAGGACGTGGAGCGCCTGCGCGCGCTCACGATCAGCGCCTACGACAGCGGCGACGCCGCCGGGACCGCGGAGGCGGAGGAGTTCGTCGCCTCGCTCACGCTCGAGCGCGCCGAGGAGGTCGCCCGGGCGTTCACCTGCTACTTCCACCTCGTCAACGTGGCGGAGGAGTTCCACCGCGTCCGCGTGCTGCGCCGGCGCGAGGCCGACGCCGGCGCGCAGTCGCCCGAGGACTCGATCCTCGCCTCGATGCGCCGGCTGACCGGGGAGCTCGGGGAGGACGAGGCGTTCGCGCGCCTGTCCCGACTGGAGTTCCGCCCGGTCCTCACGGCGCACCCGACCGAGGCGCGCCGCCGCGCAGTGGCCTCGACCATCCGCCGCATCAGCGACCTGCTCGAGCAGCGCGACGACCCGCGCATGGGCGGCGTCGTGCTGGTGGAGATCCGCCGCAGGCTGCTGGCCGAGGTCGACACGCTGTGGCGCACCGCTCCGCTGCGCGAGTCCAAGCCCACTCCCCTCGACGAGGTGCGCACCGCGATGAGCGTCTTCGACGAGTCGCTGTTCTCGGTGCTCCCCCGCGTCTACCGCCGCCTCGACGACGCTCTGCTCGGCGAGGGCTCGGGCACCCGGGCTCCGGTCGCACCGGCCTTCGTCCGCCTGGGCACCTGGATCGGCGGCGACCGCGACGGCAATCCCTTCGTCACCGCCGAGACGACCCTCGCTGCGGTGGACATCGCCTCCGAGCACGTCCTCATGGGCCTCGAGCGGGTCGCCCGCCGCGTGGGCCGCGCGCTGACCCTCGACGCGTCGACCACTCCCCCGTCGGCCGCCGTCGAGGCGCTCTGGGCCTCCTGCGTCGAGCGGGCTCCCGAGCTCGCCGCCGACATCGCCGAGCGCTCGCCCAACGAGGCGCACCGCCGCGTCCTGCTCTTCGCGGCCGAGCGCCTGGCCGCGACCCGGTCCGAGGGGCCGCTGGCCTACTCCGCCGCCGCCGAGCTGCTGGCCGAGCTGCGCACCATCCAGGAGTCCCTGGTCGAGGCCGAGGACGTCCGCGCCGCCTACGGCGACCTCCAGGACTTCGTCTGGCAGCTCGAGACCTTCGGCTTCCACCTCGCCGAGATCGAGGTGCGCCAGCACTCGAAGGTGCACCGCGAGACGATCGCCGCGATCCGCGCCGGCGAGGAGCTCGACGAGCGCGGCCTCGAGGTCCTGTCGGTGTTCCGGGCGATCGCGAAGGTCCAGGAGCGCTTCGGCACCGACGCGGCGAGGCGGTACATCGTCTCCTTCACGCAGTCGGCCGACGACCTGCGGACGGTCTTCGAACTGGCCGAGGCGGCGACCGACGGCAAGCCGCCGATCATCGACGCGGTCCCGCTCTTCGAGACCTTCGCCGACCTCGACGCCTCGACCGACATCCTCGCCGAGATGATCCGCCTCCCCCAGGTTCAGGCGCGCCTCGCGGCCACCGGCAACCGGCTCGAGGTGATGCTCGGCTACTCCGACTCGTCGAAGGACGTCGGACCGGTCTCGGCGACGCTCGCGCTCTACGACGCGCAGGCGCGCATCGCGCAGTGGGCGGCCGACGAGGGCATCGTGCTCACGCTGTTCCACGGTCGCGGCGGAGCGCTCGGCCGCGGCGGCGGGCCGGCCAACCGGGCCGTCCTCGCGCAGCCGCCCGGATCGGTGGACGGCCGCTTCAAGCTGACGGAGCAGGGCGAGGTCATCTTCGCCCGCTACGGCAACCCGGACATCGCCACCCGGCACATCGAGCAGGTGGCGGGAGCGACGCTGCTCGCCTCCTCCCCCGCTGTCGGCGAGCGCAACGCGGGCGCCGCGGAGCGCTTCGCCGAGGTGGCGGCGACGATGGACCGCGAGTCGCGCCGCCGCTTCTTCGAGCTCGTGAAGGCCGACGGCTTCGCGCCGTGGTTCGCCCGGGTCACCCCGCAGGAGGAGGTGGGCCTGCTCGCCCTCGGCTCGCGTCCGGCCCGCCGCGGCCTCTCCGTCGAGTCGCTCGAGGACCTGCGAGCGATCCCGTGGGTCTTCGCCTGGACCCAGGCCCGCGTCAACCTGACCGGCTGGTTCGGGCTGGGCAGCGCGCTCGAGGCCGTCGGCGACCTCGACCTGCTCCGCGAGGCCTACGCCTCCTGGCCGCTGTTCACGACGATGGTCGACAACGTCGAGATGTCGCTTGCGAAGACCGACGAGGGCATCGCCCGCCGCTACCTCGCCCTCGACTCCCGCGACGACCTCGCCGGACTCGTGCTCGACGAGATGGCGCTCACCCGCCGGTGGGTGCTCTCGATCACCGGCGAGGAGAGCCTGCTCACGGGCCACCGCGTGCTCGGCCGTGCCGTGCGCCTGCGCACCCCGTACGTCAACGCGCTCTCGCTCCTGCAGCTGCGCGCACTGAAGGCGCTCCGCACCGACCCGGGCGGATCCGGGACGGAGCAGAACCAGCGGCTGCTCCTGCTCGCGGTCAACGGAGTCGCGGCGGGTCTGCAGAACACCGGCTGATCCCGGCTCGGAACGACGGAACCCCCGGCGGCCTCACGGCTGCCGGGGGTTCTCGTGCGTCTGCGGGCGCCTCCCGCCTGAGGAGCGGGTCGAGGCGCCGGGTGGATCAGGCCTGCGGGGCGGCGCCGGCCTCCTGAGCGGCCTTCGCCTCCTCGTACTGGCGGCGCACCTCGACCATGTCGAGGCCGCGGACCTGCTCGATCAGGTTGTCGAGCGCGGGGGCGGGCAGGGCGCCGGGCTGAGCCATCAGCGGGATGCCGTCGCGGTACACCACGAGGGTGGGGATGGAGGAGATGCCGTAGCTCGCGGCGAGCTGCTGCTGGTCCTCCGTGTCGACCTTCGCGAACGTGATGTCGGCGTTCTTCTCGCTCGTGGCCTCGAAGACCGGAGCGAACTGCTTGCACGGGCCGCACCAGTCGGCCCAGAAGTCGATGAGGACGATGCCGTCGGCGATCGTCTGGTCGTGGGAGTCGAGGGTCATCGCAGTCGTAGCCATGGGGGATGCAACCGGGTGCCCCCGCGGCCTATTCCCGGGCGGGATCGAGGAGGTCGAGCAGCGAGCGCGGACCGACCACGGCGGCCCCGAGCGCCTCGACGCGGGCGGCCAGTCCCCGGTCGGCCGTCACGACGACCGCGGTCTCGAGCGCGCCGACCAGCTCGACGATCGCGTCGTCGCCCGAGCCGTCGGCCGAGTGGACCGTGAGCCGCTCCGTGAGAGCGCCCGGCTCAGGACGGGCGGCGCGCGCCGCTCCCTCGAGCACCACGGCGATGCGCGGCCAGACCGTGTCGGCGTCGATCCCCAGGAGACGGCCGGGGACGCCGGCCTCCGCGAGGCGGGCCAGGGAGGCGAGGAGGCGCTCCGCGGCGCCGGCGCGGTCGCGCCACCAGCCGTCGGGGCGTGAGCCGACTACGTTGGCGGCGTCCACGACGAGCACCGGGATCGAGGAGCCGAGCGCGCGCAGGCCCGGCCAGGCCGCTCCGAAGCCCGGGTGCAGCGGCAGGGAGTCGACCTCGTCGGGGGCGACCCAGCGCAGCTCGGTGCTCTCGGCGTCGCTGATGCGGGGAGTGAAGTGCTCGCGGGACTCGGCCAGGACTGTGGAGTAGCTCCACGGTCCGATCACGACGACGCTGGAGAGCACGGGCCGGATCAGGTCGGCGGGGACGCCCGCCTCCTCCTCCGACTCCCGGAGGGCCGCCTCGAAGGCCGTCTCCTCGGGGTGACGGGCGCCGCCGGGCAGCCCCCAGGTGTCCCCGAAGTGGCTCCAGCTGACGCGGTGCTGGAGCAGGACGCGTCCCGACGGATCGCGCAGGAGGAGGCCGGCGGCGCCGAAGCGTCCCCAGAAGCGGCGTCCGTCGCCGATCTCGACCCAGCCGTCGCCGAGCGACGCGTCGAAGGGGTGGCGCGGGAGCACGGCGTCCGCGCCGGGGTCCTCGCTGGTCATGCCCTCCAGCCTCCCACACCGCGCCCGCCGTGCCCGACCCCGACGGGCTGGCAGAATCGGACGATGCGCCGCTCGAGACCTCTCCGCCTCGCGACGCTCGCCTGGCTCGCGCTGATCGCCCTGATCACGCTGACGCCCGCGCCCTACCCGGCCGGGGAGCCCAACGCGCTGATCCGCGGGATCATCGCCTTCCTCGCTTCCACGCCGCTCACCGGCTGGTTCGACTTCGACGTGGCGGAGTTCACCGCGAACGTGCTGCTCTTCGTGCCGCTCGGTGCGCTGATCGCCGCGCAGTTGCCGGCGGGTCGCCGCCTGTGGGCCGCCGTCATCGGGCTCGCCGTGTCGGCGGCCGTCGAGACAGCGCAGCTGCTGTGGCTGCCGACCCGCGTCTCCGACGTGCAGGACCTCGTCTCGAACGGCAGCGGCTCCCTGATCGGCGCCCTGCTGACGATCGCGCTGCTCCGCTTCTCCCCCCGCCGCCGCTCCCGGAAGGACCGCACCGCCCATGCCCGCTGAGACCCTCGTCGTCCTCGACCGACCCTCCCTCGACGCCGAGGCGCACTCGCCGGGAGGACCCGCGCACCGCATCGATCCGAGCGGGCGCGGCGATCTGGACGTCACCGACCTCGGCTTCACCCGCGGCGACGGCGTGTTCGAGACGATCAACCTGGTCGACGGACGGCTGCAGGCGCTCGACGCGCACCTGGACCGCTTCGAGCGCTCGGCCCGGATGCTCGACCTGCCCCGGCCGGACCGGGCCGCCTGGCTCGAGGCGATCGGAGCGGCGGTGGCCGCGCACCCGCCCGTCGCCGAGGCGATGGTGAAGACGATCCTGACCCGCGGCGTCGAGGGCGGCGGGCGGCCCACCGGCGTCGTCTTCGTGCAGACCAGCCCGGACTTCGGCCCGGCCCGGCGCGACGGCGTGCGCGTGGTGCTCCTGGACCGCGGGCTGCGCTCGGACGTGCAGTCGACGTCCCCCTGGCTGCTCGTCGGCGCCAAGACGCTCTCGTACGCGGTGAACCGTGCGGCCGCGCGGGAGGCCGCCCGGCGCGGTGCCGACGACGCCCTGTTCGTGTCGAGCGACGGCTACCTGCTCGAGGGGCCGACCTCGAACCTCGTGCTGCTGACGGGCGGGGAGCTCGTGACTCCTCCGCCGAGCCTCGGGCTGCTGCCCGGCACCACGCAGGCCGACCTGTTCGCGCTCGCGCCGGGCCTCGGCCTCGGGACGGCGGTGCGTCCGCTGCGCTCGGGCGATCTGGAGGCGGCGGACGCGGCGTGGCTGGTCTCGAGCGCACGCAACGCCGCTCCCGTCCGCGCCGTCGACGGGACCGACCGCCGCGTCGACGCCGACCTCTCGGCCCGGATCAACGCCGCGCTGCTCGCCCGCTGAGCGTCCGACCCTCCTCCGTGGGACGCCCCGCGCCGAGCGCGGACGGCGTCCCGGAGGAGAAGAGGGCTCAGGAGAGGCCGTCGACGTCCGCGGGGCCGCGGCTGATCAGTCCGCCGCGGACGTGCTCGACGGTGGGGTCGAGCTGGACCGGATCGCGCTCGTCCGCCGCCTCGTCGTTGATCACGGCCGAGACGATGCCGCGCCAGTCGGTGCCCTCGGCCACGGCGTCCTCGGAGCCGACGCGGCGCGTGACGAACACGGCCTCCGACTCCTCGCCCGCGTGCGAGATGACGGCGAGGACGCCGACGGTGCGACCCCCCGGGTGCTCGATCCGCCACTCCTCGTGCCCGGACGGCACGAGCGAGAACTCCAGGCCCGCGTGCGGGAAGCCCGTGGGGCGCAGCTCGGACGGGGATCCGCTCTGCGGAGGCGCGCCGCGGGTGGGGACCCCGGTGCCCTCGCCGCTCGTCGTGCTCATGCCGACGTCGCCACGGGTTCCGCCGGCTCCGGAGCTGTCGTTCGCCGCGACCATGCGGTCGTCGCCGCTCCGCAGCGCGGCGTCCGCTCCGGTGTAGATGCTGTCGTCTCGGTTCATGGGAACCTCCTTGTCGGCGGCCAGTGTAGGACCGCGGGGTGGGTGGCGAGCGGGCGCCGTTCGTAGACTGGGGGGATGCAGATCCCGGTGACCGGTGCCGTGCGGGTGGACGCGTGGCTCTGGGCGGTGCGCATCTACAAGACGCGCTCCGCCGCGACGACCGCTGCCCGGGCCGGCCACATCCGCGTCAACGGCGAGCGGGCCAAGGCGGCGCAGACTGTGCGGGTCGGCGACGAGGTCCGCGCCCGGATCGGCGGCTTCGACCGGGAGCTGATCGTCCGCGGACTCGTGGTCAAGCGGGTCGGTGCGCCGGTGGCCGCCGAGTGCATGGAGGACCGGACGCCCCCGCCGCCACCCCGGGAGTCCGCGCCGGGCGTGATCGTCCGTGACCGCGGAGCGGGCCGCCCGACGAAGCGCGACCGGCGCGACATCGAGCGGCTCCGCGGATTCTGACCGCGCGACCCGGCAGCGGCCTCAGGGGGCGAGTGCGCGCAGGCGCTCCAGGAGCCCCTCCGCCGCCTCGTCGAGGAACCGCTGCTGCAGCTCGTCGCCGACCTGGACGAGGGCGATGTCGGTGAAGCCCGCCTCGATGTAGGGCACGAAGCTCTGGGCGAGCTCGTCGAGGTCGGGGCCGCAGGCGATCTGCTCGGCGACGTCCTCCGGGCGCACGAACTGGCTCGCTCCGGCGAAGCCGGCGGGGGTCGGCAGATCGGAGTTGACCGCCCAGCCGCCGGCGAACCAGCGGAACTGCTCGTGGGCCAGCGCCACTCCCTGCTCCTTGTCCGGCGCCCAGCAGATCGGGATCTGGCCGATCGTGCGCGAGGGGGCGGCGTCCGCACCGCGGACCGCGGTCCACTGCGAGATCAGCTCGGCGTCGGGCTCGGTCGTGATGAGGTGGTCGCCGATCGGCGCGAAGCGGGCGATCGACTTCTCCCCCGAGACCGCCAGGCCGATCTCGACCGGCGTGTCCGGCAGGTCCCAGATGCGGGCGGAGTCGACGCGGAAGTACTCGCCCTCCCAGGTCACCAGCTCGCCGGTGTGCAGCTCGCGGATGAGGTGGACGGCCTCCTCGAGCATGTCCTGGCGCACGGCGACCGAGGGCCAGCCCTCACCGACGACGTGCTCGTTGAGGTTCTCGCCCGAGCCTAGGCCGAGCGTGAAGCGGTCGTCGGAGAGGATCGCGAGCGTCGCGGCCTTCTGCGCCACCACGGCCGGGTGGTAGCGGATGGTCGGCGCGGTGACGTAGGTCGTGAGGTCGATGGTCGACGTGGCCTGCGCGACCGCTCCGAGCAGCGTCCAGGCGTAGGAGGCGTGCCCCTGCTCGGTCAGCCACGGCGAGTAGTGGTCGCTCGAGACCGCGAACTCGAAGCCGAGCCTCTCGGCGTCGACCGCGTAGCCCACCAGCTGCTTGGGTCCGCTCTGCTCGGTCATCAGGGTGTATCCGAATCGCACCATGGTCCGTCCTCGTTCCGCTCGTCGTGGGATGCCCGGGGGCACGTCCCATGGTGGGCGGGGCGCCGGATGCGCGCTAACCCCTTGCCCCGGTCGCGAGCGGCGGCTAGCGCGGCGTCAGACGAAGCGGATGCGGTTCTGCACGCGGGTGCGGACCTCGAACGACTCGCCGTACCCGCCGAGCCGCGGGTCGTCCGTGCCGGAGCGCAGCAGCTGCGGCAGCAGCGAGCGGCGGATGACGACGGCGCCCTGGTGCCTGCCGCGCTCGACCTGCTCGAACGGCTGCTCCAGCGCGTCGTCCGGCACGACCACGACGCTCGTCGAGAAGCGGACGCCCAGCTCGCGGCCGAGACGGCGCGCGGCCTTCGCGAGCGAGGCGATCGGCTTCTCGTCCTCGGCGATCCCGGGGCCCTCGAGCTCGCCCTTCCTCAGACGGACCGGGTCGCCCCAGTCGGCGGAGGTCAGCGCGAGCAGGCCGGCCGGCCCGAGCACGAGGTGGTCGATCTTGAGCCCGCCGTCGCCGACCGCGACGTCGTTCCAGATCGTGTAGGCGATGCCGAGCGCGCCGACGAGCGCGGCCGTCGCCTCCTCGGCCTGAGCCTTCGCGAGCCAGGAGCGGACCTCGCGAGGAGCGGAGCGGACGATCGCCGGGTCGAAGGGGTCCTCGGTCTCGACGCCGCGGCCGAGCCACTCGCGCACCAGGCGCAGGTAGTACTCGCGCGCCGCGCCTCCCGGGTGACCGTAGGAGCGGGCGCGCACGGCCGAGGCGGTCTGCGGGCGCGGTGAGCCGGTGTACGGCGACTGCGGGGAGGACCTCCCGGGGGCGGGAGCGCCTCGGTCGTAGTCGCCGCGGGCGGAGGCGCTGCCGATCCGCTCCCAGGCGAGCTGCACCGCGTGGAACGACGCGGCGTCGCCTCCCGTGTCCGGATGGGTCTCGCGGAGGCGGAGCCGGTACGCCCGGCGGAGCTCGTCGTCGGACGCGGTGGCGGCGACGCCCAGCACCTCGTAGGGGGTGCGGGCGGCGTGGCTGTCGGGCATGTGCTTCCGGAAGGGTCGGGGCGGGGGGTTCCGAGTGTATCGACGCGGGCCGGGCGCCCGGTGGGAGCGCGCACCGCGTCGGCTCGGAACGCGCCGAGCGCCCAGCGGGGGAAGGGGCGCCCGGCGGGGGTCAGTGCGCGAGCAGCTCGCGCACCCGCGGGATGACCTGCGTGCCGTAGAGCTCGATGTTGCGCATGATCGCCGGGTGCGGCAGCGTCCCGGCGCTGTACTTGAGGTCGAAGCGGTCGATGCCCAGGGCCTCGACCGTTCGCGCGATCTTCCGGGCGACCGTCTCGGGCGAGCCGAGGTGGATGGCGCCGTCGGGGCCGGCCTCCTCCTCGAAGCGCTCGCGGGTCATCGGGGACCAGCCGCGCTCGCGGCCGATGGCGTCCATCATCGCCTTGTGGTGCGGGAAGTACAGCTCGCGCGCCTCCTCGTCGGTGTCGGCGACGAAGCCGGGCGAGTGCACGGCGACCGGGAGGCGGGGCTGCTCGAGCTGGTCGAGCGCGCGGCCGAAGAGGTCGACGTAGGGGCGGAAGCGGGCCGGCGAGCCGCCGATGATCGCCAGGACGAGCGGGAAGCCGTACCGGGCGGCGCGGACGACCGACTCGGGGCTGCCGCCGACGCCGATCCAGGTGCGGAGGGTGCCGTTGTCGAGGGTCGGGTAGACGCTCTGCTCGGTGAGCGCGGGGCGGGTCGTGCCCTGCCAGGTGACCGGGCCGCCCTGGATCAGGGCGTGGAAGAGGTCGAGCTTCTCCTCGAAGAGGACCTCGTACTGCGCGAGGTCGTAGCCGAAGAGCGGGAAGGACTCGGTGAAGGAGCCGCGGCCGAGGATGACCTCGGCCCGGCCGCCGGAGAGTCCGTCGAGGGTGGCGAAGCGCTGGTAGACGCGCACCGGGTCGTCCGAGGAGAGGACCGTCACGGCGGAGCCGAGGTGGATGCGCTCGGTGCGGGCCGCGATGGCGGCGAGCACGACGTCCGGTGCGCTCACGGCGAAGTCGGCGCGGTGGTGCTCGCCGATCCCGAAGAAGTCGATGCCGACCCGGTCGGCCAGGACTCCCTCCTCGACCACGTCGCGGAGGACCTGGCCGTGCGGCAGCGGGGCGCCGTCGGGGCCGGCGGTGACGTCGCCGAACGTGTCGACGCCGAACTTGACTTCATGCATACTCATGGACTTCTGCAACCTCCGGGGGTCGACGGCTATTCCTGCGGGCGGGGTCCGACGTCCCCGGGCAGGAGCGCGTCGGAAGAGACGATCCCCGCCTCGAGCGCCGGCTCGCGGTAGGCGCGCCCGAGCGAGGCGACGGTGTCGTGCGCGTTCAGGCCGCTCGGGTTCGGCAGCACCCAGAGCGGCGCGCCCGCCACGTCCTCCTCCTGCCTGCCCTGCACCGCCCTGCGGCGTCCGAACGCGATCCGGTAGGCGGTGATGCCGACGACCGCGACGGCCCGGGGCCGCACCCGCTCCACGGTGGCGACCAGCCGCTGAGCGCCCTCGCGCAGCTCCTCCGCGGTCAGCTCGTCGGCACGGGCGGTCGCCCGGGAGGCGAGATTGGTGATGCCGACGCCGCGGGAGACGAGCTCCGCGCGGTCCGCGGCGCTCATCCCCTCGGACACGCGCGGCGCGCGCTCGAGGATCCCGGCCGCGACGAGCGCCGGGTAGAAGCGGTTGCCGGGGTGGGCGAAGTGCGCGCCGGTGGCGGCGGTCCACAGTCCCGGGTTGATGCCGACGAAGAGGAGCCGGACGTCGTCGCCCAGCAGGTCCTCGACGGTGCGGTCCTGGAACGCTGCGAGCTCGGCGCGGGTGAACGGCATGCGACCATCCTGCCGCGGCGCAAGTCCTCTCGGCTCGGGGTCGCCGGTGCCAGCATGGAGGCATGACGAACGCATCCCAGGACCACCCGATCCAGCACGGCAGCGACGACGCGCAGCTCGACGAGAAGCTGCGCGGCGTGCTGCTGCAGGTCGCCGGCGACGCCGAGCTGCGACCGGAGGAGGACGTCGAGACCCTGCTGCGCCAGCGCCTGCGCGACACGCGGATCTCGATCTCGGACGAGGCGATCCCGGGGCTCGCCAAGCGCATCCCCGGACTCATGCAGCGCGGGGGCGGCGACGTGAACCCCGGGGCGCACTAGCCCCGAGGGACGGGCGCGGGCCGAGCGGCTGCTCGGGCCGCGCCGGCTCGCGCTACTCGGGGACCGCCGGGCCCTTGCGGTGGTGGTCGAACACCAGGCTCGTGCGCGTCGAGGCCACCGCCGGGTTCGCCGAGAGGTTCGAGACCACGAAGTCCCGCACGTCGCTGGAGTCGCGGACCGCGACGTGGATGATGAAGTCCTCCGAGCCGCCGAGGAAGAACACCTGCACCACCTCGGGCAGCGCGCGGATCTCCTCCGCGAAGCGCGTGATCGCCTGGCGCTGGCCGACGCGGATGCTGACGCTGATCAGCGCCTGCAGGGTCAGGCCGAGCGCCGCCGGGTCGAGCTCGGCGGTGAAGCCGGTGATGACGCCGCGCTCGACGAGGCCCCGGACGCGTGCGACGCAGGTCGACGGGGCGATGCCGGCGCGCTCGGCGAGCCGGCTGTTGGGCGTCCGCGCGTCGGCGCGGAGGAGGCGCACCAGGGTCCGATCGACCGGATCCAGGTCGTCGAGGTCGTGCAGATCCTTCGGTGGCATGCGCCCGCTCCCTCACTCCGCCGACGAACCTTCGGCCCGTGCGGTGACTTCCGACCGATCCTGCGGAGTTCCTCCGCTCCGGGCACGATCTTCGCACGATGGGGGCAGAGCCGGTGCAGGATCGGCGCCCACCGCCCGCCCCGCGGGCCGCAGCGAAGGAGCCGCCGTGCGCGTCGGGATCCCCACCGAGATCAAGAACAACGAGAACCGGGTCGCCGCCACTCCGGCCGGCGTCCACGAGCTGGTGCGCCGCGGCCACGAGGTCCTCGTCGAGGCCGGCGCGGGCCTGGGCTCGCGCGTGTCGGACGACGACTTCCGCCGCGCCGGCGCCCTCGTCGTCGACGGGCCCGACGAGGTCTGGGGCGAGTCCGAGCTGGTCCTCAAGGTCAAGGAGCCGATCGAGGCCGAGTACCCGCGGATGCACCGCGACCAGGTGCTCTTCACCTACCTCCACCTCGCCGCCTCCCGCCCGTGCACCGATGCGCTGCTCGCCGCCGGGACGACCTCCATCGCCTACGAGACGGTCCAGCTGGACGACCGGCGGCTGCCGCTGCTCTCGCCGATGAGCGAGGTCGCCGGGCGCCTGTCGATCACGGTCGGCGCCTACCACCTCATGAGTGCCGTCGGCGGACGGGGCACGCTGCTCGGCGGGGTCCCCGGCACTCCGAAGGCGAAGGTCGTCGTGATCGGCGGCGGCACGGCCGGCGAGCACGCCGCGGCCAACGCCCTCGGCATGGGGGCCGACGTCACGATCGTCGACCTCTCGCTCCCCCGCCTCGCGCAGCTCGAGAACCGCTTCCAGGGCGCGATCCAGACCCGCGCCTCCTCGGCCTACGAGATCGCCGCGCAGCTGGCCGACGCCGACCTCGTGATCGGATCCGTCCTCATCCCGGGCGCCAAGGCGCCCAAGCTGGTGACCGACGAGATGGTCGCCACGATGAAGCCGGGCTCGGTGCTGGTCGACATCGCGATCGACCAGGGCGGCTGCTTCGAGGGCTCGCGTCCGACCACGCACGACGACCCGGTGTTCCCCGTGCACCGGAGCGTCTACTACTGCGTCGCGAACATGCCCGGCGCCGTTCCCGAGACCTCGACCCGCGCGCTCACCAACGCGACGCTCCCCTACGCGCTCGCGCTGGCCGACCGCGGGTGGCGGGCCGCCCTGGCCGCCGACCCGGCGCTCGCCCGCGGCCTGAGCACCCACGACGGCCGGGTGACGAACGCCGCCGTCGCCGCGGCCTTCGACCTCCCGGCCGTGCCGGTGGAGTCGCTGCTGGGCTAGGCGCCCGCGGGGGCGAGGCCGAGCCCCCCGAGGATCTCGGCGATCTCCTCCTCCGGAGCGCCGCCCACGTCGACCGTGACGTGGAGCTCGTCGTCACCGAGGGGCTCGAGCGCCTCGAACTGCGAGTCGAGCAGCGTGGTCGGCATGAAGTGGCCGACCCGCGAGGCGAGCCGCCCGGCGATCCGGTCCCTCGATCCCGCGAGGTGCGCGAAGACGAGGTCGTCGCGGCGGAGGACGTCGCGGTAGCGGCGGCGCAGGGCCGAGCAGGTCACGACGACCGAGCCGCCCGCGGCGATCCGCTGGTCCACCACGCGGGCGATCTCGGCCAGCCAGGGCGCCCGGTCCTCGTCGGTCAGCGGGATGCCGGCGTGCATCTTGTCGACATTCGCCTGCGGGTGCAGGTCGTCCCCCTCGAGGAACTCCCAGCCCAGTCGGCGCGCCAGGAACGACGCGACGGTCGACTTGCCGCTGCCGGAGACGCCCATGACGACGACGGCGCGGACGGGGACGGTGGGAAGAGCGGTCATCAGATACCTCCTACGAAGAGACCGATCAGGAGGACCCCGGCGAGCCCGGTCACCGAGACCAGGCACTCCATCACGGTCCAGGTCTTGAGCGTCTGGCCGATGCTGAGCCCGAGGTACTCCTTCACCAGCCAGAACCCGGCGTCGTTGACGTGCGACAGGAACACCGAGCCGGCGCCGATCGCGAGCACCATGAGGGCGACCATCGGCCCGTCCATGGTCTCGGTCAGCGGCTGGAGGATGCCTGCGGCGGTCACGGTGGCGACGGTCGCGGAGCCGGTGGCCACGCGGATCACGACGGCCACGAGCCAGGCGAGCAGCAGCGCCGAGGCGCCGCTCCCCTCCGCGAGCTGGGCGACCACGCCGCCGATCCCGGTGTCGACGAGGACCTGCTTGAAACCGCCGCCTGCGCCGACGATGAGCAGGATGCCCGCGATCGGCGGCAGCGAGCTCGAGAGCGAGGCCTGCAGCTCGGTGCGGTTCATCCGGCCGCCGCGGCCGAGCAGGACCAGACCGGCCAGGAGCGCGATCCCCAGCGCGATGGTCGGCGTGCCGAGGAAGTCGAGGGCGCCCTTCCAGGCGTCCGCGGATCCGGGGGCCGCGATGTCGGCGATCGCCTTGCCCAGCATCAGCACGACCGGCAGCAGGATGCTCGCGACGGCGGCGGCGAAGCCCGGGCGGTGCTCGCGCGTCTCGCCCGCGCCCTCGCCGAAGAGCGGCGGCGTCTCCACCGGCGCCCAGCGGGCGGCGACCCGGCCGAAGAGCGGGCCGGCGACGACGACGGTGGGGATCGCGACCAGGACGCCGAACGCGAGGGTCACGCCGAGGTTCGCGCCGAGTGCGTCGATCGCGACCAGCGGTCCGGGGTGGGGCGGGACGAGGCCGTGCATCACCGAGAGGCCGGCGAGCGTCGGGATCGCCACCTTCATCAGCGGCAGACCGCTCCGGCGGGCGACCAGGATCACGACCGGGATCAGCAGCACGAGCCCGACCTCGAAGAACATCGGCAGCCCGATCAGCGCGCCGACGAAGCCCATCATCCAGGGCAGCGCGCGAGTGCTCGAGCGGGCGATGAGGGTGTCCACGATGCGGTCCGCGCCGCCCGAGTCGGCGAGGAGCTTGCCGTACATCGCGCCGAGGCCGATGAGGATGCCGACGCCGCCCATGGTGTTGCCGAACCCCAGCGCGAAGCTGGCGACCGCGTCCGCCGCCGCCAGCCCCGCGATCAGGCCCGTCGTCAGCGCTCCGATCAGCAGGGAGACGAAGGGGTGCAGCTTCAGCCAGGTGATCAGCACGACGATCACGGCGATGCCGACGACGGCGGCGAGGATCAGCTGCCCCTGCCCGGCGGTGGTGGCGGGGGCGTCCCCGGCGGCGGCGCGGAGGGCGGGGAGGAGGGTCGGTGTCATGAGCGTCCTTGGTCGAGCCGACGGCCAGCGGCCGGCTTTTGTCCGACATAACCTGCGTGTGTCCCGATCATGCCCGAAGTTCGGCCGGGGCGCGACTCCGGCGATGGCAGGATGACCGCATGCCCGCGCCGACGCCCTCGCTGCACCACTCGGTGCTGGACGAGCTCGGTTCGCAGATCGTGCGCGGCGAGCTCGCGCCGGGCACCACCTTCAGCGCCGACGAGCGTGCGGAGCGGCGCGGGGTCTCCCGCTCGGTGATGCGGGAGGCGGTGCGCGTCCTCGAGACGCTCGGGCTCGTGACGTCCCGCCGCCGCGCGGGGACGCGGGTCCAGCCTCCGGAGTGCTGGAACGCCCTGGACACGCGGGTCGTCGCGTGGGGACTGGACGGCCCGGACCGGCGGCGCCAGCTGCACCAGCTCAGCGAGCTCCGACTCGGGGTGGAGCCGCTCGCCGCCCGGCTCGCCGCGGCGAACGCGACCGAGGAGCAGCGGCGGGCGCTCACGGAGGCGGGCGACGCCCTCTCCACCCACTCCCGCGCAGCCGACCAGTCCGCCTACCTCGCCGCCGACACCGCCTTCCACCGCTCCCTCCTGGCCGCGTCCGGCAACCGGATGCTCGCGCAGCTGGGCGATCTGGTCGCCGAGGTCCTCGCCGGCCGCACCCGCAATGCGCTCATGCCGCGCGAGGCCGACTCCACCGCGGTGCGGCTGCACCGGGCGGTGGCCGCCGCCGTCGCCTCGGGCGACGCGGACGCTGCGGAGGCCGCGATGCGGGCGATCGTCGAGGAGTCGGACCGGGCGGTGCAGGAGAGCTGACGGGGTTGCACGCCCGCTGCGCCGCGCGCACAGTGGAGCGCATGGTCGAGGGATACACGTCCGCGCAGGTGCGGGCCGCCGAGGCTCCGCACCTGGCCCGGCGGGAGCCGCTGATGCAGCGCGCCGCCGACGGCCTCGCCCGCGAGCTGCGTCTCGTGCTCGCCGGGCGCTCCGACCGCTCCCGTCCGGGCTCGGTGCTCGTCCTGGTCGGTCCGGGCGACAACGGCGGTGACGCGCTCTACGCGGCCGCCGAGCTCTCCTCCTCCGGAATTGACGTCGTCCTCGTCCTCACGGCCGAGCGGGTGCACCGCCGGGGCCTCGCCGTGGCGCTCGACGAGGGCTGCGGGCAGGTGCCGGCCGACGACGCGCCCGGCCTCGCCGCGGCGGTGGCGCGGGCGGATGTCCTGGTCGACGGGATCCTCGGCATCGGAGCGACGGAGCCCGCGCTGCGGGGGCGGCCGCGCGTCGTCGTCGAGGCGGTGCTCGACGCGCTCGAGCGGCGGGCCGAGCGCCCGGTGGTCGTCGCGGTCGACCTGCCGAGCGGCGTCCATCCCGACGACGGGTCGGTCCCCGATCCCACCGTGCTGCGCGCCGATGTGACGGTCGCCTTCGGCGCGATCAAGGCCGGTCTGCTGCTGCCTCCGGGCGACTCCTACGCGGGCCGTCTGCGCCTGGTCGACATCGGCCTCGGCCCGGACCTGGCCGGAGTGGAGCCCGCGGTCCGCGAGTGAGTGAGCGGCTCAGGAGAGAGCGAGGAGGTGCGCCTTCTCGGGGTGCTGCTCGAACCACTGCCCGACGTACCAGCACATCGGTACGACGCTTCGCCCGCCGGCGGCCTCGATGTCGTCGACGGCGAAGGAGACCAGCTCCCCTGCGAGCCCGCGGCCTCGGAAGGGCGGGGTCGTGAAGGAGCGGACGAGGGAGACGCTGCCGGGCGCCTCGCGGTAGTCGAGGACGCCCACCAGGGCGCCGTCGAGGTGGAGCTCGTAGCGCGACGCGTCGTCCGCCCGGCGGAAGTCCTTGGCCATGCCTCCAGAGTAGGACGGCTCGGACGGATCAGGTCTCGTCGCCGAGCATCTCGCCGTCGGCGTAGAGCCAGCGACCGTCCTCGCGCAGGAAGCGGCTGCGCTCGTGCACGAGGCCGGGGCCGGCGGGCGAGCGGTAGGAGGCGCGGAACTCGACCAGGCCCTCCTCGTCGCCCTCCCGCCCGAACGAGGTGTCGACGATCTGGAGCCGGCGCCACTGGAGGTCGGGATCGAGGTCGATGCGGCGCGGCCGGGTCGAGGGGTGCCAGCTCGCGAGCAGGTAGGGAGCGCTGCCGAGGACGTTCGCGCTGTAGCGGCTGCGCATCAGGCGCTCCGCCGTCGGCGAGGTCTCCTCGCCGAGGTGGGCGGGGCGGCAGCAGTCGGCGTAGTGGCGGCGGCTTCCGCAGGGGCAGGAGTCGGCGGGATGCATCCGGCCAGTGTGGCAGGCGATGCGGCGCCCCCGGTCCGGCGCGGCTCCGGCGAGCGCCGCGACTCCCTGGGCCGTCCATGTGTGCATCCCCTCCACATCCGCTCCGCCGCCTTGAGGGTGCCGCCGGATCCCGGCAACGTGGCCCCCTCATCGACCACGGACGGAAGGAACGACCCGATGCTCACGCTCACCGACAACTCCAGCACCGTCGTCAAGACCATCACCGGGCAGACCGAGACCCCCATCGAGGGAGGCCTGCGCATCAGCGGCACCGATCTCGACGCCCGCAACTTCGCTGTCGCGGTCGCCGCGGCCCCCGAGACGACGGACGCCGTCGTGGAGCAGGACGGAGCGCGCGTGTTCCTCGACGTCGCCGCCTCCGTCGCTCTCGGCGACAAGGTCCTCGACGCGCAGGTGGACGAGGGCGGCTCCGTCAGCTTCGGGATCGCTCCGCAGAGCTGACCCCGTCGACCCGGAGGCCGCCCCCACCGCAGTGCGGGAGGGCGGCCTCCGTCGTCCCCCGGATCAGGAGAGGACGTCGCGAGTGGTGAAGCGGCCGATCGCGAGCGACCCGAACACGGCGACGTAGGCGAGCTGGAGCAGCGCGTTCTCGCCGAAGGAGCTCCACGCGATCGGGTCGCGCAGGAGGTCGGCGAAGTCGAACCACCGATCGGTCAGCAGGAACGGGTGGAGGGCGTCCAGCTGCGAGAGCGAGCCGACGATCTGCGCCGCGATGGAGACGACCACGGTGGCCGCCATGGCGCCGACCGGCACATCGGTCAGCGTCGAGATGAAGAGGCCGATCGCCGAGAGCCCGACCAGCGAGAGCGCCGCGTACACGGCGATCGCCAGGGCCCGGCCGATCGCGTCGGCGAGCGGGACGGTGCTGCCGGAGAGCAGCGTCACCGGTCCCGCCGGGAAGAGCGCCAGGCCGATCAGGATCCCGACCACCATGACGGTGAGTGCTGCGGCGAGGCAGAAGGCGAGGGAGGCGGCGAACTTCACCGCGAGCAGCCGCACGCGGCCGACGGGGCTGACCAGCAGGTAGCGCAGCGTCCCGAGCGAGGCCTCGCCCGCGATCGCGTCGCCGGCGACGACCCCGACCGTGAGCGGGAGGAACAGCGGGACGGCGACCGTGATGGCCGCGAAGCCGGTGAAGAGGCCGTTGCCGGCGATCGCTCCCACGAAGGACGGCCCGCCTCCGTCGCCGCCCGAGAGCCGCACCGCGACGGCGAGCAGGATCGGGATGGCGGCCAGGGCCGCGAGCAGCGCCCAGGTGCGGCGCCGGCGGAAGAGCAGGGCGAGCTCGGAGGCGAGCAGGGACCCGATCCCCGCGCGGCGGACGGTCGCGTCAGCGCTCGACATCGAAACCCTCCCCGGTCAGCTCGACGAAGCGCTCCTCGAGCGAGGGGCGGCGGACGGCGAACCCGCGGACGCGGACGTCGGCCCGCACGAGGTCGGCGACCAGCGTCTCGGCCTCGAGCCCGGGCGGCAGTGCGGCGACGACCAGCGGCGGATCGGCGGGGTGCGGGCCCGGCGCGGTGCGCGGCTCCAGACCCCGGGTGTGCAGAGCCACGATCGCGCGCTCGCGGTCGGGCGTCAGCAGCTCGACCGAGGCGGCGTCCCCGCGCAGCTCGTCGAGCCCGCCCTGGGCGACGAGGCGCCCGGTGCGCATGATGGCGGCGTGGGTGCAGAGCTGCTCGATCTCGGCCAGGAGGTGGCTGGAGACGAGGACGGTCGTGCCGTCCTGGTTCAGTCCGCGCACGAGAGCGCGGACCTCTCGGGTGCCCTGCGGGTCGAGGCCGTTCGTGGGCTCGTCCAGCACGATCAGGTCGCGCGGCGAGAGCAGGGCGACCGCGATGCCGAGCCGCTGCTTCATGCCCAGGGAGTAGGAGCCGACCTTCTTGCGCGCCGCGGCCGAGAGGCCGACGCGGGCGAGGGCCTCCTTCGCGCGGGTGTCGCGGGTGCGGGACGAGGTGCCCGCCTCCGCGGCGTCGAAGCGCCGGAGGTTGGCCGCTCCGGAGAGGAACGGGTAGAAGCCCGGCCCCTCGACCAGCGCCCCCACCCGGGGCAGGACCTCGGCCGCGCGCCGGGGCATGGCCTGCCCGAGGACGGTGATGCTGCCCGCGGTCGGCGCGGCGAGGGCGAGCAGCATCCGGATCGTCGTGGTCTTGCCCGAGCCGTTCGGGCCGAGGAAGCCGAAGACGGCGCCGCGGGGAACGGCGAGGTCGAGACCGGAGACCGCCTCCTGGCGCCCGAAGCGCTTGGAGAGGCCCCGCGTCTCGACGGCGAGCTCGCCCGCCGTCACCGAGCGGAGGCCGCGTCGCGGAGCGTCTCGGCCGGGACCGCGCCGGCGAGGACGCGTCCGTCGTCGGTGACGAGAACGGTCAGCAGGGCGGAGGAGAGGACGCGGCCGCCGTCGACCGGCGTGGTGACCGCGTCGAGCGAGGAGAGCGCGTCGGCGTCATCGGCGGGCAGCTCGACGACGCTCGTCCAGCCGGACCCCGTGGTGACGACGTCGGAGTGCTCGGCCGTGCCCGCGGCGGGCGCGTCGGAGGCGTCCGCCTCGTCGTCGACCGGAGCGGCCTGCTCCGTCACCTCGGCGCCGGCCGGGGGCGTGAAGGAGAAGAGGGACGCATCGGGCGTCGAGAAGTCGATGCTCGTGTACGCGACGCTGAACGCGGGCGCGGTGCCCCCGCGGGCGGTCACGGCCACTCCGAGCGGGAGACCCGTCTCGCCGTCGACCGAGACGGTCACGGAGCCCACGAGGGTGCCGCCGTCGCGGGGCGTGAGCACGAGCTCGTACGCGTCGCGCCCGGCGACGCTGACGTCCGAACCGACCGCGACCGTGGTCGTCGGGTCGATCGCGGCGAGCAGCTGCTCGGCGGCGGACGACGGCGTGACGACCTGATCGCCCGGCGAGGCCGCGGGGGCTCCGCCCGCGGGAGGCACGAGGTGGGTGGCGGTGTTCGCGCTCGAGTCGTAGATCCAGACTCCGTCGGTCGTCGAGGCGACGACGTCGCGCTCGGCGAGCCGGTCGAGCACCTGGAGGCGCACGCCCTTTTCGGCGTCGACGTACACGCGCGCCTGGTGCGAGCCGGTGGCGAGCTCGACGAGGGAGTCGGCGGGGTCGGCGGACGCCGAGCCGGCGGAGCCGCCGAGCGCCGAGAGGTCGGGCAGGCCGAGGTCCGAGGTCTGCTGGATCTCGCCGGAGAACGCCGTGGCGTCGCTCTCGGCGACGAAGGCGAGGAGGTCGGCGGCGGACTTCTCGGGGAGGTCCCCCGCGGCGCTCGCCGAGAGGGGGAGGGCGACGGCCGCGGCGACGACGACCGCGGGGACGACGGCGACGGGCGTCCAGCGCTTCCAGTCAATGCTCATGCCGGGAACGCTACGCCTCGAACCTCCGCGGCGGGCCTGGAACGTCCCGGTCCACAGCCTTCCGGAAGGGGGTGCGGTCCGAGACCGCGGCCGGGATGATCAGGGCATGGACCTCCCGTTCGCGCTCCCCGTCGCCCCGATGCTCGCCAAGGCCGTTCCTGCGGTGCCGGAGCAGACCGCAGTCGAGGGCGGATACTCCTACGAGCCGAAGTGGGACGGGTTCCGCGCGATCGTCTCGGTCTCCGGCGGGGAGTGCGAGATCGGGAGCCGCGGCTCCAAGCCGCTGACCCGGTACTTCCCCGAGCTCGTCGAGGCCTTCCTCCGGCTGCTCCCCGACGGCTGCGTGCTCGACGGCGAGATCGTCCTGGCGACCGGCGAGCCGGGAGTGCAGCGGCTCGACTGGGACCTGCTCTCGCAGCGCATCCATCCGGCCGCGAGCCGCGTGAGGATGCTGGCGGAGACCACCCCGGCGATGCTCGTCGCCTTCGACCTGCTCGCCGTGGACGGGCGCAGCATGCTCGAGGAGCCGTACTCGGCGCGGCGGGAGGCGCTCGCCGCGGTGATGGCCGGCGTCCCGCATCCGCTGCACCTCGGCCGCGCCACCGACGACGAGGCCCTGGCGCGCGACTGGCTGGAGCGCTTCGAGGGCGCAGGACTGGACGGCGTCGTGGCGAAGCCCCTGGCCGCGCCCTACTCCCCCGGGAAGCGCGCCGTGCTCAAGGTCAAGCACCGCCGCACGGCCGACGTGATCGCGATCGGGTACCGCGAGCACGCCTCCAAGCCGGGCGTGGGCTCGATCCTGCTCGGCCTGCACGGCGACGACGGAGAGGTCCGCCAGGTCGGCGGGGCCTCGGCCTTCAGCGACGAGCGTCGCGTGCAGCTGCTGGAGGAGCTCGCGCCCGCGGTCGAGCGCGACGCGGAGGGAGCACCGGTGCGCGGCGAGGGCGAGCGGAGCCGGTTCTCGAGCGGCCGCGACACCTCCTTCGTGCGTCTGCGTCCCGAGCTCGTGCTCGAGGTCCGCTACGACCAGCGCGAGGGCGACCGCTTCCGGCACACCGTGCAGTTCGAGCGCTGGCGCCCGGACCGCGACGCCGCCTCCTGCACCATGGAGCAGCTGGAGCAGCCGACCGCGTACGACCTCGGCGACGTCCTCGGCTAGGCCTTCTTCGCGCGGCTGGGCTGCACGCGGGGCGGCTCGCCCGGCATCTTGGGGAAGTCGGGCGGGAACGGCAGCTCGCCGAGGCCGGCGGCGACATCGCGCTCCCACCAGCCGAGCAGGGCGTCGAGGCGGCCGGGGGCGTCGTGCATCCGGGCCCACGGATCGCCGCGCTCGGCGAGGCGCGCCGGGACCGTGCGGATCGTGAAGGCCCGCGGGTCGACGCCGTCGAGCTCGTCCCAGTCCAGCGGAGTGGAGACGGGAGCGTGCGCGAGCGGCCGCGGGCTGTAGGCACCGGCGATCGTCCGGTCGCGGTTGGCCTGGTTGAAGTCGACGAAGATCCGCTCGCCGCGCTCCTCCTTCCACCACGCCGTCGTGACCTGCTCGGGCATCCGCCGCTCCAGCTCGCGCGCCGCGGCGATCACCGCGTGGCGGACGTCGAGGAACTCGTGCTCGGCGACGATCGGCGCGAAGACGTGCAGGCCGCGGTTGCCGGACGTCTTCACGAACGGGTCGAGGCCGGCCTCCCGCAGGACCTCCCGCAGCGCGTGCGCGGCGACGACCGCGTCGGCGACGTCGGTGCCGGGCTGCGGGTCGAGGTCGATCCGGAGCTGGTCGGGCAGGTCGGGCGCATCGGCGCGGGACGCCCACGGGTGGAAGACGACGGTGTTCATCTGCGCCGCCCAGACGGCGGCCGCGGGCTCGTCGATCACGAGCTGCGGATGCACCCGCCCGCTCGGGTACGTCACCGGGACGGACCGGACGTACTCGGGCGCGCCCTTGGGCGGGTTCTTCGAGAAGAACTGCTCGCCCTCGATCCCGGAGGAGAACCGCTGCAGCGAGACGGGGCGGCCGCCGTTCGCCGCGACGAACGGCTCGCCGACGGCGATCAGGTACTCCGCGACCTCGCGCTTGGTGATGCCCGGCTCCGGGAACAGCACGCGCTCGGGGCTCGAGATCCGCACCTCCCGGTCGCCGTGCGGTCCGGGGACGGTGAGGACGACGGCGTCGCTGCTGGGCATCTGCTGAGGCTAGCCCGCGGCGCCGCCCGGCGACAGGGGTCCTCCGGGGCGCCGCCGCAGCCGGATCGGGCCCTTCGCCCGCGAGGGGTCGACGACCTGTCCGCCCTGCACGATGTCGATCTCGCCCCGGTCGACCAGGCGGCGCGCGGCCCGGCGGACGGGCTCCATCAGCGGCCGCCACTCCTCGCCGCCGACCCGGCGCGCGACTTCGGACGGGCACGCCGTCGACGACGCCGCTCGCGCGAGCAGGACGGTGCGGATCTCCTCCTCGAGGCGCGCCTCCTCCGGACCGACTCCGCGACGGCGGCAGGCGTCCGAGCAGTAGCGGACGTCCTCCCAGTCGCGCGCCCACTTCGCGCGCCACTCGATCTCGCGACCGCAGGAGGCGCAGGTCTTGCTCTCGGGATGCGCGGTGGACGTGCGCTGACGGTGGGCCATGCCCTCGAGTCTGCGCGCAGACCGCGGCCGCAGCGACGGGTTGCGCTGAGGGCGAGCGACGGGTGCGCGGACGCCGGCGCCGACGACGCGCACCCGATCCGGCGTGATCGGGAACAGGGAGCGGCGGATCGGCGTTCCCCGAGGTGGCGGCGTCATACTCCGCAATGGGGCGGCCCTCCCCCGGCCTGTGCGCCAGTCTGGAGGAGCCGTGCTGCGGCGCGACGGCGGGCCACCACCCCGTGCCGCACCCTCGATCGATCAGGAGTCTCCGATGAGCCGCGAGAACCTCGCCACCACCCCGGACCGCGAGCCGGAGCACCGCGCCTTCGCCGGACTCTCCCCGGAGGACTTCAAGCTTGCGTTCCGCAACCACGCCGCCGGAGTCGCGCTGATCACCGCCGACCCGGGCACCGGCCCGGTCGCCCTGACCGCGACCTCCGTCTTCTCGGTGAGCGCCGAGCCGCCGCTGTTCGTCTTCTCGCTCTCGTCCGCCTCGTCCAGCTCTCCGGCCATCCAGGCGTCCGAGACGCTGGTCGTGCACCTGCTCGGGGCGGAGCAGCTCGACCTGGCGCGTCTGGGCTCGACCAGCGGCATCGACCGCTTCGCCGACACGTCGCTCTGGTCGCGGCTGCCCACGGGCGAGCCGTTCTTCCCGGGCGCCGCCGCCTGGATCCGCGGCACGGTGATCAACCGCATGGAGGCGGGATCATCCACGATCGTCGCCGTGCACGCCCTCGAGGCCCACGTGCCCGAGGACTCCGAGACCACGGCGCCGCTCGTCTACCACAACCGCACCTGGCACCACCTCGGCGAGCACTCCCGCCTCAGCTGAGCTCCGCGGGCGCTCCGGAGCAGGCGGTTCAGACCTCCGGGCCGGTCGCCACCGTCCGGCCCGGCGTGCTCGACCACTGCGACCAGGAGCCCGGGTAGAGCGCCGGCGCGAAGCCCGCGAGCGTGAGCGCGACGACGTCGACCGCGGCCGAGACGCCGCTGCCGCAGTACACGCCGACGGGGGCGTCCTCCCGCACGCCGAGCGCCTCGAATCCGGCGCGCAGGTCGGAGGCGGGCCGGAACCGCCCCTCGGAGTCGAGCGCCGCGGACGCGGGAGCGTTCCGAGCGCCGGGGATGTGGCCCGCCCGCGGGTCGATCGGCTCGACCTCGCCGCGGTACCGCTCAGGCGCGCGGGCGTCGAGCAGGACGCCCGCCGAGGGCAGCGCCGCCGCCTCGTCGATGTCCAGCACCGGGAGCCGACCGTAGGCCAGCTCGACGTCGCCCCGCTCGCGCGGGACGTCGCCCGTCTCGAGCTCCCGCCCGGAGCGGATCCAGCCGGCGAGCGACCCGTCGAGCAGGCGGACGTCCTCCACTCCCGTCGCCCGCAGCAGCCACCAGGCCCGCGCGGCCGGGACGCTCTGCGCGTCGTCGTACACGACGACGGACCGGCCCCGGCGGAGCCCCCAGCCGCGCGCCGCCTCCTGCAGCACCTCGATCGGAGGCAGCGGGTGGCGCCCCTCCTCCGGCTCGCCGTGGGCGGCCAGCTCGTGATCGAGGTCGACGTGCACCGCGCCGGGCAGGTGGCCCGCGAGGTACTCCGGGCGGCCGTCGGGCCGGTCGAGGCGCCAGCGCACGTCGAGGACGAGCGGCGGCTCGGTGGAGGCCATGAGCTCGGCGAGCTCGTCAGGGGTGACCAGCAGGCTCTCGCGGCTGGAGGGGGTCGTCGGGGTCATGGCGTCCTTCCGATCCGCGTCGTCGGCGGAGTCCTGCCCCAGCATGCCGGGTCGCCCGGCGGCGCGGGAGCTCGCGCGGCAGCGGAGCATCAGTGCGCAAGGCGCCTTGTCGATGGTCGTCCGCCGCAGAGCCTCTCGCGCAGGCGGGTCGTCTTCGCCACTCGATACCCGCGAGCGTGGCCCGGAGGCCGGCAGGGGACCGCTCGGGCCTGAGAGAGGAGGGTGAGGCTCTCGTCGTCGGAGCACGGCCGAAGGCCCGCCCCTCCGTCAGGGCGGACCTTCGCTGCCTTCAGTTGGACTCGCAGGCGAGCCCGTCGTCGTCCCTGTCGAGCCCGGCGACATCGCCGTAGTACGGGTAGTACAGGTCGAAGTACCGCTGAGCTGAAGCTTGGTCCGGGAAGTCGTCGCAGTTCACGGCGTCGCCGGGATAAGCAGGTCGTCCCGGTCCTGGCGCCGGTGCAGGTGCCGCGGCCTGCGTGCTCGCCCAGAGTGCGCGGCCCTGCGGCGAGTAGATCACCAGGTTGCCGTCGTTCTGCATGACCATCCGGGAGCCCGGGCTGCCCGCCGTGCCGGACTGCCAGCGCGCTCCGCCGGAGCCCGCGTAGACCACGGCGTTGCCGTCGGACTGCATCTCGAGCCGGTTGCCGCCTCCTGACGTGCCGGCCGCCCAGCGGGCCGAGCCGCGCGAGTAGACGACGAGGTTGCCGTCGCCCTGCATGACCGCCTCGCTCCCTCCGTCGGAGGAGCGCAGCATCTGTCCGGACGCGAGCCGGCTCCCGGAGGAGAGGGTGTCCCGGACGGCGGGCGCGGGCGGCGCCGGAGGAGTGTCGCTCGCCCACAGCGCGCGGCCCGAGGCGGAGTAGACGACCAGGTTGCCGTCGTTCTGCATCTGCAGGCGGGATCCCGGGTTGCCCGCCGTACCCGAGGCCCACAGGGGTCGGCCCGAGGCGGAGGTGACCACGGCATTGCCGTCGGACTGCATCGAGAGCGTCTCGCCCTCGCCCTGGGTGCCGGCGCCCCAGCGGACGTCCCCCCGCGAGTAGACCGCGAGATTGCCGTCGCCCTGCAGGGAGGCGCGCGACCGGCCGTCCGGCGAGGTGAGCTGCTGTCCCCGGCTGAGCCGCGAGCCGGAGGAGAGGACGTCGCGGATCTCAGGCGCGCGCGAGGTCGAGCTCGCCCAGAGCGGCCGTCCGGAGGCGGCGGTGATCACCAGGTTGCCGTCGTTCTGCATCCGCATCCGCGCGCCCGGGTTCCCGGGCGTTCCCGCCTGCCAGCGCACGCCGGACCCGGGGGCCGAGACCACCGCGTTCCCGTCGGTCTGCATCGCGAGGCGGTTGCCCGCTCCGGAGGTGGCGGAGCTCCAGCGCGGCGATCCGTCCACGTAGACGACAAGATTGCCGTCGCTCTGCATCGCGGCGCGCGAGCGGCCGTCGGAGGCGGTCAGCTGCTGTCCCGGAGAGAGCTCGCGCCCGCTGTCGAGGACGTCGGCGATCGGCTCCGGCTCGGGCTCCTGCTCGTCGGCCGAGGACCAGGCCGCGTCCCCGTTCGGGCGGACGAGCACGAGCTGCCCGTCGTCCTGGATGAGGGCGAGCGCGCCGGTCTCTCCCGCGGTCCCGGACGCCCAGACGGGCGTGCCGGAGCCGGTCACGACGACGAGGTTGCCGTCCTCCTGCATCCGCACCGTGGTCGCTCCGGAGCCCTGGGTCCTGGTGCTCCAAACGGGGCGGCGCCCGGCGTCGTAGATCACGGCGTTGCCGTCCGCCTGCATCTCGAAGCTCGCGGAGTCTCCGTTCGAGAAGATGCGCTCCCCCGCGTCGAGCGAGTCGCCGCCGAGGAGGGCGTACGTGTAGGTCTGCGATCCGCGCGCCTCTGCGGGCGGAGTCTCCCCCGGGACGAAGGCGGTCGGAGTCTCGGCGACGGTCTGCGTCGCGAGGGCGGACGGCGCCAGAGCGGCGGAACCGCCCGCGGCGAGCAGGCAGGCGAGGGCCATCGCCGCGAGGCGATGAGGAGGTCGTGGCACGGAGAGCCCTTTCGGAGGCGGCGGCGGAAGCCGGGGTCGAGCGGAGCCTGGCACGCGCTCGCCACGGCCGTCCATCGGGGCCGCGCGGAACTACTCAGCCGGAGCGGGCGATCCGCGCCGGCTGCGCGGGCGCCGCCTCCGGACCACGGAGCCTCCGGCCGGCTCGCGCGCCCCGGTCGGGGTTGTCGGCGATCGACGCGGATCGACGGAGGACGTGCTCCCACGGCCGGAGCGCACCCCGCGCGGGCGCCCCGGGAGGCGGCTCGGACCTCCCGCGGCACGGAGAAGGTCCCCGTTCCTCCTAAAATCGGAGGCATGTCGAAAGTGTTGAGCAGTCTGCCCGTGGGCGAGCGTGTCGGAATCGCATTCTCGGGAGGCCTCGACACATCCGTCGCCGTCGCCTGGATGCGCGAGAAGGGCGCGGTGCCCTGCACGTACACGGCCGACATCGGCCAGTACGACGAGCCCGACATCGAGAGCGTCCCGTCCCGCGCGGCCCAGTACGGCGCCGAGATCTCGCGCCTCGTCGACGCGAAGAGCGCGCTGGTCGAGGAGGGGCTCGTCGCCCTGCAGTGCGGCGCCTTCCACATCCGCTCCGGCGGCAAGACCTACTTCAACACCACCCCCCTCGGCCGCGCCGTGACCGGCACCCTCCTCGTCCGCGCCATGCGCGAGGACGGCGTCGACATCTGGGGCGACGGCTCGACCTACAAGGGCAACGACATCGAGCGGTTCTACCGCTACGGCCTGCTCGCCAACCCCCGCCTGCGCATCTACAAGCCCTGGCTCGACGTGCAGTTCGTCAACGAGCTCGGCGGCCGCACCGAGATGTCGGAGTGGCTGGTCGCCCGCGGCTTCCCCTACCGCGACGCCACCGAGAAGGCCTACTCGACCGACGCCAACATCTGGGGCGCCACCCACGAGGCCAAGCGCCTCGAGGAGCTCTCCAGCGGCCTCGAGCTCGTCGAGCCGATCATGGGGGTCGCGTCGTGGCGCGACGAGGTCGAGATCGCCTCCGAGGTCGTCTCGGTGCGCTTCGAGGCCGGCCGTCCCGTCGCGCTGAACGGCGTCGAGTTCTCGGACGCCGTCGCGCTCGTGCTCGAGGCGAACGCGATCGGCGGACGCCACGGGCTCGGCGTCTCGGACCAGATCGAGAACCGGATCATCGAGGCCAAGAGCCGCGGCATCTACGAGGCCCCCGGCATGGCGCTGCTGCACATCGCCTACGAGCGCCTGCTGAACGCGATCCACAACGAGGACACCGTCGCCCAGTACCACTCGGAGGGCCGCCGTCTCGGCCGCCTGATGTACGAGGGCCGCTGGCTCGACCCGCAGTCGCTGATGCTGCGCGAGTCCATCCAGCGCTGGGTCGGCTCGGCCGTCTCCGGGGAGGTCACCCTGCGACTGCGCCGCGGCGACGACTACACGATCCTCGACACGACCGGCCCCGCGCTGAGCTACCACCCCGACAAGCTCTCGATGGAGCGGGTCGGCGACGCCGCCTTCGGCCCCGAGGACCGCATCGGGCAGCTCACGATGCGCAACCTCGACATCGCCGACTCCCGCTCGCGGCTCGAGCAGTACGCGGCCGCCGGCCTCGTCGGCGGTCCGACCGCCGAGCTCGTCGGCGAGCTCGAGATCGGCGAGGCCGACGCGATCACCGAGGGCGGCGGGTCCGCAGCGGCCGATGCGCTCGGACGCGCCACCGACCTGGCCTCGGAGGGTGCGGCGTTCGACGCCGGCACCGACTGACCCCGCCCGTCCGACGCCCCCGCGAGCATCCGTCCCACCGGGACGCGAGGCGCACGGGGGCGTCGTGCTGTGCGGGCCGACCCGGCGCGCCGGGTGCGAGGGCGGGCCCGGCGCGAGAGCGGTGCTCCGGCGTTCGTCGCGACGGCCGTCAGGGCGCGGAGGATCGGACGAGCGCGAGCGCGGCGTCCACGGTGGCGAGCGACTGCGCCGGATCGACGCGGGCCAGCACGAGCGCGGCCACCAGGAGCGACACGAGGACGTCCGCCTGAGCCGACGCCCACGCCTGCGCGTGGGGCCAGCGGGCCAGCGCTCCGGCGCGCAGTGCGCCCAGCAGCTCGGCCCGGTAGTCGGCGATCACCTCGCGCACGGCGTCGTCGCGCGCGATCGGCGCGCCCGCGGCGTTGAGCAGCAGGCAGCCGCTCCTCGCGGAGAGCGTGCGGGAGTCGGCGAGCGCCGCCCGCAGCCCGGTGAAGTACTCCTCGAGCGCCGTCGGCGACGCCCCTCGCGGATCGACGAGCGGGGCGAGCCGGGGCCGCACCACCTCGTCGAGGTAGCTCTGCACGGCAGCGTCGAAGAGCCCGCGCTTGCTGCCGAAGGCGTGGTAGAGGCTGGAGCGGCGCAGTCCGGTCGCGGACTCCAGGTCCGGGAGCGACGCCTCCTCGAAGCCGCTCTCCCAGAAGACGGCGCGGGCGGCGCGGACGACCTGCTCGGTGTCGAAGCCCTGCGTGCGACCCACGGTGCTCCTCCTGAGGGGTGACAGCTGCGGCGCCGCACTGGCGCGGACCGCTGGCTCCAGTATATTGTGGACTGGTCGTTACACAATCGGTGCGGAGCCCTCCGCATCACGACCATCGCCTGGAGGCCCGCCGTGATCGTTCTCGGACTGGTGCTCGCCGCTCTCGCCGCGGCGCTGCACGTCTACATCTTCGTGCTCGAGTCGGTCCTCTGGACGACCTCGCGCGCCCGATCGACGTTCGGCACGACCGCCGGCGAGGCGGAGGCGACGAAGGAGATGGCCTACAACCAGGGCTTCTACAACCTCTTCCTCGCCGTCGTCACCGTGGCGGGCATCGTCGCCGTCGCGATCGGCGCCACCGCCGTCGGCGCGGCCCTCGTGTTCGCCGGCGCCGGATCGATGGTCGCCGCAGCACTCGTCCTGCTCCTCTCCGCTCCGACCAAGCGCCGCGCCGCGCTGACCCAGATGACCCCGGGTCTGCTCGCGGTGATCGCTCTCGCCGTCGGCCTCGCACTCTGATCCCCTCCGCTCCACCACCACGAAAGGTCCTATGAGCACCGTCACCAGCACCCAGATCCAGCTCGTCCGCCGCCCCGACGGCTGGCCCGTCGCCGAGGACTTCCGGACCGCGACCGTCGAGTACGGCGATCCGGCCGCGGGCGAGATCCGCGTCGAGAACGCCTTCCTCTCGGTCGACCCCTACATGCGCGGCCGCATGAACGACGTGAAGAGCTACACCCCGCCCTTCGCCCTCGGCGAGACCATGACCGGCGGTGCCGTCGGCCGGGTGACCGTCTCCGACGACCCCGCGTTCCCCGTCGGCAGCGCGGTCCTGCACCAGCTCGGCTGGCGCGACGTCGTGCAGGCCGAATCGTCGCAGTTCCGCGTCGTCCCCGAGATCCCCGGAGTGCCGCTCTCGCTCCGCCTCGGCATCCTCGGGATGACCGGACTCACCGCGTACGTCGGGCTCACCGCCATCGCGGGCATGAAGGAGGGCGACACCGTCTTCGTCTCGGGCGCCGCGGGAGCCGTCGGCTCGGCCGCCGGCCAGATCGCGCGCCTCCTCGGAGCCGAGCGGGTCGTCGGATCCGCGGGTTCGGCCGAGAAGGTCGCCCTGCTGACCGAGAAGTACGGCTACGACGCCGCCTTCGACTACCACTCCGGCCCGGTCCGCGAGCAGCTGGCCGAGGCCGCGCCCGACGGGATCGACGTGTACTTCGACAACGTCGGCGGCGACCACCTCGAGGCGGCCCTCGACGCCTTCCGCGACGGCGGCCGCGCGGCGCTCTGCGGAGCGATCGCCGGCTACAACAGCACCGAGAAGACGCCCGGCCCCGACAACATGGCGAACATCATCACCCGAGGTCTCACGCTGCGCGGATTCACGCTGTCCGGCTACCTCGACCACGCGCCGGAGTTCAACCGGCTGATGGCCGGCTGGTTCGCCGACGGAGAGATCGCCTACGACGAGACCGTCGTCGACGGCATCGACCACGCCGTGGACGCGTTCCTCTCGATGATGCGCGGCGGCAACACCGGGAAGATGGTCGTCCGCGTCTAGCGCCGACCCCGGTGCGGCGGGCGCGAGGAGGGGGCACCTCCGGACGCCCGCCGCACCCGTCCTGCGCCTCCCTGTCCGGGATCTCCGAGCATGCTCGCGGATCCGCGGGGCCGTTCGGTCCGGGCGGTGGCAGACTGCGGACATGAGCACGTTCTCGCACCGGACCGGCGCCTCCGCGCCGGCAGCAGCAGCACTCGTCCTCGTCCTCTCCGGCTGCGCGGGCAGCGGCGGAGCCCCGTCCGCGCGGACGCCGCTCCCGACGCCGACCGCGACGGCGACCCCGACGTCTTCGCCGACTCCCGCTGCGACGCCGACTCCCGCCGCGACCGTGACGGTCACGGCGACCCCCGAGCCCTCGTCGACCGGTTCTCCCGCCGCGGATCCGGCGGCGGCGCGCTGCACAGGCTCCGACCTGACGATGGAGTACCGCCCCGACCTCGACGCGTCGGGTGCCGGGAACAGCGCCTTCGACCTCGTGCTCACCAGCACCTCCTCCTCGGACTGCGCTCTCGCGGGCATCCCCGGCGTCTACGCGACCGACGCCGACGGGAACCGGATCAGCGCGGTCGCCGACGCGTCCGGCCCGAACCCCGATGCTCCCGTGATCCTCGTCCCCGGCGCCCGGGCGGACGTCCGGGTAGCCTGGCACTCCCCCGGCGCCTACGGCTGCGCGGTCGGGACCTCCGCGTTCCTCGTCGCCGAGGTCCTCGATGCTCCGGACGGCGCGGTCCGCGCCCCCGCCGAGCTCCAGGTGTGCACCGACGGCACCGTGATGATGGACGCGTCCGCCTACACACTGCTCTGAGCCCTCGCCGAGCGCGCACGCCTCCCGCGCGGCCCGCTCACCGGGCGCGACCCCTTGACCGGGCGCGGCGCAGCCGGGACCCTCGCACTACACGTCCCCACCCCACCCCGGAGGTCACCATGAAGGTCGGCTCACTCGTTCTCCGTCTCGCCGTCGGCGGGCTCTTCGTCGGACACGGTCTGCAGAAGCTGCGGGGCTCGTTCGACGGCCCCGGCCTCGACGGCACCGAGCAGATGATGTCGAGCCTGGAGATGCACCCGGCCCGGCGCAACGCCGTCGCCGCAGCGGTGACCGAGACGGCCGGAGGCGCCGCTCTCGCTCTCGGCGCCGCGACTCCGCTCGCCGCCGCCGGACTCGTCGCCACGATGGTCACCGCCGTGCGCAAGGTGCACTGGAGCAACGGCCTGTGGAACGCGGGCGGCGGGTGGGAGTACAACGCCGTCCTCGTCGCGGCGACGGCCGCGATCGTCGCGGACGGCCCCGGCGCGCTCTCGTTCGACGCCCTGTTCGGCAAGCGCAAGTGGGGAGCCGGCTGGGCGCTGTTCGCCCTGATCGGCGGAGCGGCTGCGTCGACCGCCCTGATCGAGGCCGGGCGACGCGCCGCGCCGGTCGGAGCGGGCACCTCCGGCTCCGACGACGGCGGGTCGGACGACGACGGCGCCGACTCGACCGCCTCGTAGCCCCGCTCCGCCGCACTGTGCGGGCGCGGTAGCGTCGGAGGCGTGACCGAGACACGCGCCTCCGACTCCGACCGCCCCGAGACCGACGCGCTCGCCCTCTGGCTCGCGGCGGTCGAGCGCCTCGACGCTCAGGACGACCCGGACGGCGTCGTCGAGCGGATGCGCGTCCTTGCAGCCCGCTACCCGGGACACGACGGAGTCGCCGCTTTCGAGCTGGGCGGCGCCCTCGACAGCGCGGGACACGAGGCGGAGGCGGCGGTCGAGTACGAGCGCGCCCTCGCAGCCGGCCTGGATGACGAGCGGCGGGCGCGGTTGACGATCCAGTACGCCTCGACACTCCGGAACCTCGGCCGCACCGATGAGGCGATCGACCTCCTCGCCGGCGCCGCCGCGCACCCCGCGGTGGGCTCCGCGCGGGAGGTGTTCCTCGCGCTCGCCCTGCACAGCGCCGGGCGCGTCGACGAGGCCCTGCGGATCGCGCTGGAGGCGCTGGCTCCGGGGCTCCCCCGGTACCAGCGCTCCGTCCGCGCCTACGCCGCCGCCCTCACCGACCCCGAGCAGTAGCGCGGAAGGCTCCTCCGCCCGAAGGCTCGGCGCGGCGAGCGCTGAGCCTCCATGGGCGCCGACTCAGTCCTCGAGCAGGATCGCGTCGATCTGCCCCATCGCCTGGCGGAGTCCCTCCTCCATGCCCATCTGGACCATCTGCTCGAGCTGCTCGACCGACTCGAAACGGCTGCTGAGGACCATCCGCGTGCGCCCCGGCTCGATCTCGTCGAGGGTGACCGTGGCCCGGGTGATCCCCAGCGCGTCGACCGGGTCGCCGCGCTCGTCGGCGAAGCCGTCCTCGAACTCGAACCGCGTCGGCTCCTCCACCCGGGTCACGCGCCACCAGCCGCGCGCCTGCTCGCCGTCCGGTCCCGTCATGACGTAGGCGCTCCGTCCGCCCTCGACCGGCTCGTGCCGCTCGAAGGTCGCCGGCCAGGTCGGCGGCCCCCACCAGCGCTCGAGGCGGCGCGGATCCGTCCAGAGGAGCCAGACGCGCTCGATCCCCGCGTCGAACTCGGCGGTCACGGTCAGGGTCAGTTCCTCGATGTCCTTCACGGACTGCAGCACGCTCATCGCGCCTCTCCCTCCAGCAGATCCCGGGCGCCGGTCGGCTCGCGGGTGTCACTCCTCGTCGAGGAGGTCCGACATGCGGTCGATCCTCCCCGCCCACAGCTGCTCGTAGGCGTCGAGCAGGCGCGACGCCCGCCGCACTGCGGCGACCTCACCCTGCACCAGCTGCTCCCGCCCGCTCCTCCGCTTGCGGACGAGTACCGCCCGCTCGAGGACGGCCACGTGCTTCTGCACCGCCGCGAACGACATCTCGTAGCGCGCCGCGAGTGCGGAGACGGACTGCTCGCCGACCAGCACCCGGGCGACGATGTCGCGGCGGGTGCTGTCGGCCAGCGCCCGGAAGAGCAGGTCGATGTCGGCGTCCGTTCGTACAACCATGTGGTTGCACATTAGGGCCGTCCCCTCCCCCGCGCAAGAGCATCCGTCTCCGGGACGAGCGCACCGGCCGGCGCCCGACCTCAGGCGCTCGCGGCGTCGAGCGCCTCGGCAGCGGCCGCGAGCACCCAGTCCGGCAGGGGGCGGGCCGCGAACAGCGAGGCGTAGAGCCGGGCCATCGAGTCGTCGGGGTCGAGCCGCAGCGCCTCGTCGAGGTGGAGCCCGGCGAGGCTCGAGACACCCCTCGCCCACCAGCACCACGCGAGAACGGTGAGCACGGAGGAGCGCGCCTCCTCCGGCGCCAGCGCGGCGGCGCGGGCGAGGAGCCCGGTCGCCCGCGCCAGACGGCCGCGCTCCGGAGCACGCCCGCTGCCGAGCAGCAGGGCCGACAGCTCGAGGTCGTGGTCGTCGTCCGTTCCGGCGCGGGCGTCGCCCACCGCGCCGGGCGGCACTCCCACTCCTGCCTGCGGGCTCCGCGCGATCTGCACGGTCACCCGGTCGCGGAGGGGCGGCGACTGCAGGGTCCGCACGATCAGTCCTTCGCGGCGGACGTCCCGCGGTCCGCTGAGCCAGCGCTCGACGAGCCGTTCCGTGTCGCCGACCAGGGGCGGCCGGCGGAGCACCTCCGCGACGAGCGCGCGATCCTCCTCGGCGACCGGCGGCAGCACGGAGAGCGCGTCGATGTCCAGTGGCTCGTCTGCCACCGCTCGTGCGAGGACGCCGGTCTCGCTCCGCTCGATCTCGAGGAGCGGACGTGGCCTGCGGCACTCCTCGGCGTCCGTGTAGCGCCCCCATCCGTCGGCGGCGATGCAGGCCACGGCGATGATGTCCAGGCGCGTGCGCTCCAGGCGCCGGAGCACCGCGTGGCCGAGGTCGAGATGCGGGATCCCCCGCTCCTCGGCGTAGCCCGCACGGGTGCAGACCACCACCAGCACACCGGTGGCCCGCGGCATCGTCTCCATCATGGCCGCGCAGCCGCCCGCCAGCGCCTCCGCCTCCATCCCGCGCAGCGTCTCCGGGAGCGGGATCCGGAAGCCTCCCCCGGCGCGCGTGCCGAGGAACGGCACCACCACGACGGACTCCTCCGGACGGATGCCGATGATGGAGGGGACGGCCGCCAGGAGGTCCTGGATCGCGCTCGCCCGCAGGACTTCGGGATCGCGGCGGCGGGACGGAGGAGCAGGGGTTCGCTGTGGGGATGTCATGTCCGACAACCTGCTCGCGTCGCCGGCGGTGCAGGATCCCGCCGGCCCGGACCGGGGAGAACCGGGGCGGACCGGCGCCTGTGGAGGAGCGTCCGGGGCCGGCGGCTCAGTCGGCCGCGGGAGCCCGCAGCACCTTCGCCATCGGCCGTCCCTTCGCGATCTCGTCGATCAGCTTGTCGAGGTACCGGATGTGCTGCATCAGCGGATCCTCGATCGTCTCGACTCGCACGCCGCAGATCACTCCCGTGATCGCCGAGGCCTGCGGAGGCAGGCGCGCCGCCGCGAAGAACTCCTCGAAGGTCGTCCTGCTCTCGAGGTGCCGGGCCAGCTCCTCGTCCGAGAAGCCTGTGAGCCAGCGGACCGCCTCGTCGACCTCCTCCCTCGTCCGGCCCTTGCGCTCCGCCTTCGCCACGTAGAGGGGGTGCACGTCGGCGAACGCCACGGAGAAGATCCTGCTCATGGCCGGGAAGCGTACTCGCGCGACGCCCGGCGCGGCAGAGGCGCCCGCCCCGCTATCCTCCCCAGTGGCCCTCGCGCCTCCACCCCGCAGCCCACAGAGAGAACCACCGTGAGCCTCCTCCGCACCAAGTCCGTCGAGCAGTCGATCGCCGACACCGATGAGCCCGAGTACAAGCTCAAGAAGTCGCTGACCGCGCTCGATCTCACGGTCTTCGGCGTCGGAGTCGTCATCGGCGCCGGCATCTTCACCCTCACCGGCCGCGCCGCCCATGACATCGCCGGACCGGCGATCGTCCTGAGCTTCGTCGTCGCCGCCTTCGCCTGCGCCCTCGCGGCCATGTGCTACGCCGAGTTCGCCTCCACGGTCCCGGTGTCGGGCTCCGCCTACACCTTCTCCTACGCCTCCCTCGGCGAGCTCTTCGCCTGGATCATCGGCTGGGACCTGATCCTCGAGCTGTTCCTCGGAGCGAGCGTGGTCGCGCAGGGGTGGAGCGCGTACCTCGGGTCGCTGCTGCAGCAGCTGGGAGTGACTCTCCCGCCGGCGCTCACCTACGGCGGCGTGGTCGACGTGCCGGCGATCCTGCTCGTCCTCGTGCTCGGCGCGCTGATGACCTTCGGGATCAAGGAATCGCTGCGCGTCAACCTGGTGCTCGTCGCGATCAAGCTGTTCATCGTCCTGTTCGTCATCATCGCGGGCCTGCAGTTCGTCAACACAGCCAACTACACGCCGTTCGTCCCCGCCGCCGAGCCCTCGCAGTCCGCGTCCGGTCTGACCCAGCCGCTGCTCCAGTTCCTCTCGGGCATCGAGCCGGCCACGTTCGGGGTCGGCGGCATCATCGCCGGCGCCTCCCTGGTGTTCTTCGCCTACATCGGGTTCGACGTCGTCGCGACGACCGCGGAGGAGACCCGCCGCCCCCAGCGCGACCTGCCCATCGGCATCATCGCGTCGCTGATCATCTGCACGGTCCTGTACTGCGCCGTCGCCCTCGTCGTGACCGGCATGGTCCCCTACCGCGAGCTCGACCCGTCGGCCGCGCTCGCCAACGCGTTCGCCTACCACGGGCAGACCTGGATGGCGACGGTCATCTCGGCCGGCGCCGTCGCCGGTCTGACCACCGTCGTGCTGACGCTGCTGATCGGAGCGACGCGCATCATCTTCGCGATGGCGCGCGACGGACTCCTCCCCCGGCGCCTGGCCACCGTCCACCCGCGCCTGCGCACGCCGTGGTTCACCTCCGTGGTCGTGACCATCGTCGTCGCGCTGCTCGCCGGGCTCACTCCGATCGGCGTGCTCGAGGAGATGGTCAACATCGGCACGCTCTCGGCGTTCGTGCTGGTCTCGGTCGGCGTCGTGGTGCTGCGCCGCAAGCGGCCCGACCTGAAGCGCGGCTTCCGGGTCCCGCTGAACCCGTGGCTCCCGCTCCTCTCCGCCCTGATCTGCACCTACCTGATGCTCAACCTCTCGATCGAGACCTGGCTGCGCTTCCTGATCTGGCTGGCCGTGGGCTTCGCGATCTACTTCGCCTACTCGCGCAGCCACGCGAAGATCGGCACGAAGCCCTAGGGGGCCAGGCCCACCTTCGGCCTGGCCCAGGAGCGTCCGCGCGTGTCCTTGAGGATGTCGTACTCCACCTCGACGTGCGGCTCGATCGCGCTGTACTTGTCGTTCGGGGCGCCGATCACGAGCTGGAAGCCGAGACCGCGCCACGCACCGATCGCCCGCTTGGTGAAGTGGGCGTCGGCCTTGATCAGCGCCTCGTCCATGAAGACCGGGGCGTACCGGGGGCGGTCGGCTCCCGCGTCGCCGAGCTGGTAGCGCAGCGCCGCTCCGACGATGAAGGCGATCAGCTCCTGCGACTCCCCGCCGGACTTCTCGCCGATGTGGTCGTACAGCGCCACGTGCGCTCGGGTGACGGCGTCCACGCGCTCGGCGCTGACCCGGACGTGGTTGCGGACGTCGACGAGGTCGCCGAAGTCGGGCGCGGTGCGCCGCAGCCGCTGGATGAGCCGGGACATCCGCCGGTAGACCTGCTCGCGCTCCTCCTCCGCGGACACGGCCTGGATCTGCGCGCGCACCTCGCGGAGCTCGCGGCGGAAGCGACGGCGCACCTCCGACTGGTTCTCGCGCGTCGTGATCTGCAGGCGGTGGCCGTCGTCGTAGAACGGCAGATCCTGCATGATCACGTTGATCGGCTCGATCCGCTCGCGGATCTCTCGCAGCGAGCGGCCGAGCGTGGAGTCGAAGCTCGTGAGGTCGTTGCCGGAGAGCGTGAGCAGGCTGTCGCGCCACTCGGCCTCGAGCCGGTGCAGGCCGCTGGTCTCGAGGGCGTCGAGCAGCCGCTCGAAGTCGCCCGCGGACGCCTCGGGGTCCGCGAGCAGGTTGGGGTTCGGCCAGCGGTCGAGGAAGCCGGCCATGATCCGGCCGGCGCTCTCGCGCTGCTGCTCGTGCGCCTCGGCCGCGGAGCGGCGGTCCTCCGCCAGTCGCTGCGCTGCCGTGGCGAGCGCTGCGTCGAAGCGGACCAGGACGTCCGAGGCGCTGCCGGACGCCGCGGCCTCGGTCAGCGTGAACCGGGCGTCCAGGAAGGCGCGCTGGTCGTCGTCGAGCTCGCGTCCTGCGCGCTCCGCCGCATCGAGAACCGCCTGGCTCGCGTCGACGTCGTCGACCACGACGGCCCACTCCGCCTCGATCCGCTCGCGCTCCACACCGGCGCGGGCGATCTCCTGGCGGAGGCGCTCGAGGCGGCCGCGCAGCCCGTCGATCTGCTCCTGCAGCCCGGCGAGCTCGGGGTTCGCCTCCGCAGCCTCGGCGCCGACCGCCTCCCAGCGCTCCTGCTCGGCGAGCAGCGACTCGACGTCGACCGTCTCCCAGCTCACCAGCGCGAGGCGGGCGTGACGCGTCATCCGGTCGTCGAGTGCATCGAGGGATTCCTCCGCCGCCGACGCCGCCGAGACCGCCGCCGCGCTGCGGGCCCGGGCCGCCTCGACCAGGGCGTTCAGCTCGCGGAGTCGACGGGAGTTGGAGAAGCCGAGGACGTTCGCGGCGCCGTGGCCGCCGTGCGCACCGCGCTGCCCCTGCGAGAGCTGACCGGTGAGGGTCAGGGCGAGCCGGTGGCGTCCGAGCTCCGCAGCGCTGTCGACGCACACGTAGCCGAAGCGGTCCTCGAGCCGGTCCTGCAGCCAGCCGGTGAAGGCGGTGGCGCGGTAGTCGAGGCGCCCGGGGAGCGTCTGCGGGTCGAGGCCCCGCACCTCCTCGAGCCCGGTCTCCACGCCCTCGTAGCGGAGCCGGACCGGGAGCCGGAGGGAGTCGATGGCGCGGCGGAAGCGGTCGAGGTGGGCGGAGTCGATCATCAGCGTCGTCGCGAAGCCGCCGAGGGCGAGCGTGAACGCCTCGCGCCAGGGCTCGAACTCGGCACGCACCTCGACCAGCTCGCCGACGAAGGGCAGGTCGTCGGCGGTGAGGCCGGCTGCCTCCGCGATCCGCTCCCGCGCCTCGTGCAGAGGCCGGGGGATGCTGTCCCGACGGTCCGAGGCCGAGCGCTGCTCCGCCTCGAGCTCGGCGAGCTCGCGCGCCGCGGCCTTCCGCTCGGCGACCGCGTCCGACCAGGCCGCACGGGTGCTGCGCTTGGCGTCGGCCGCGCTCGCCGCCCGGGCGAGCACCGCCTCGAACCGCTCGCGGGTGGTCTCCGGCTCGCCGAGAGCGTGCAGGTCCTCCTCGAGCCGGGCGCGGTTCTCGCGCGCCGCGCCCAGCCGCCGCTCCACCTCGCGGAGCTCGCGCTGGGCCGTCTCGAGGCGGTCGCCGCCGGAGGCCCGCAGCACCTCGGCGAGCCCGTCCCGCTCCGACTCCGCCGCCTCGGCGAGGGCTCGCTTCTCGCGGAGCACGGCGTCGACGGCGCGGGTGCGCTCGCGCAGCTCGGCCTCGACGTCGCGCAGCAGGCCGAGGCGCTGCTCAGCGCGCCACAGAGCCGCCGGCGACACCGGGGCATCGAACTCCCCGAGTGCGTCGATGAGGCGCACGCGCTCCGCGGACGCGGCGATGCGCAGGCGCAGGCCCCGCAACGGCTCGAGTGCCGCGACCTGCTGGCGCGCGGTGAGCATCCGCTGCCGGGTGCTCTCGAGCTCGTCGAAGTGGGCGACGACCGCGTCGGCGGAGGCCAGGGTCTCGGGCTCCTCGAGCACGAGCCGCTTGTAGAGGTCGTCGACGGTCGTGATCTGCTGACCGGCCTGGATGCGGGCGAGCAGGCTCATCGCCTTCGATCCGGCTCCCGCCGCTCCGATGCCGAGCACCGCGTGCAGACGCGCCGAGAACTCGCGATCGGTGCCGAGCGGATCCAGGCCCGCCGCGCGCAGCGACGCGTCGGAGAAGCGGTGCGCCGCCGCCCGGTCGAGCGCGGCGACGTCGACCGGGCCCTCGGCGCTCGCGCGGATCCGCACGGTCTCCTCGAGCACCCGGGAGCCGGCCGGGACGTACCAGGCGCGGACCGCGCTGAAGCGCGAGCCGTCGTGGTCGACCCAGGTCATCGCGACGGCGGTCCAGGTGTCGACTCCGTCGCCGCGCAGGACGCGCATGGTCGTGCCCTCGTCCGTGCGCGACTCGTCGAGCTTGCCGCGCGCGTAGGAGAGGATGTTGCGCTGGTCCTCGCCGCGCGGACGGCCCGTCACTCCGCCGTTCGAGGCGCCGTTGAACGGCGTGGTGTGCGGCATCATCAGGGCGATGTAGGCGTCCATCAGCGTGGACTTGCCGGAGCCGGAGCCGCCGCAGAGCAGTGTGGCCCCCGGCGAGAAGCGGACCCGGTGCGCGCCGTCGTAGCCGCCCCAGTTGACCAGCTGCAGGTCCTCGGCGAGCCACTGCTGACCGCGGGAGGCGGCGGGGATCAGGCCGAAGAGGGTGTCGAGCATCGTCATCGGGGGTCGTCCTCCGGGTCGGGGGTGTCGTCGTCGGTCGGCTCGTCGTCCAGCGGCTCGTCGTCCGCGACATCGGCTCCGGGCAGGACGCCGTCCGTGGGCGGGTCCGCGTCCTCGTCGAGGCCGTCGCCCTCGAGCGCGTCGTCGTCCGCCTGCTCCGCGTCGTCCGAGCCGGGCTCCTCGGCGAGCGCCGCGTCTGCGACCACCGAGGAAGCGGCCTCGCCCGCCCGCCCGCGCAGCCAGTCGCTCAGCTCCCGCAGCTTCGGCGCGCTCAGCACGATCTCCACGATCGGGCTGATCCGGTACCGCCCTGCGGACTCCTCGTCGACGATGCCGTCGCGGCCGAGCCGCTCCAGCGCCTTGCGGACCATGCGCTGCCGGCGGGCGGTGTCGCGCTCGGCGTCGGCGAAGTAGCTGAGCACCGTCTGCTCGACCTCCTCGACGTCCACGCGCGCCGACGCCTCGCCGGCCGCCGACTCCCGCTGATGGACCGTGCGCAGGTGCACCAGCACCAGCGTCTCGGCGCGGGTGTAGGGGAGGTCGCGCAGCAGCACCGGCATCTCCACCTCGTCGGAGCGCACCTGCTGCTTGTAGGCGACCCCGCGCTCGTGGTCGACGACGAGCCGCACGAACAGGTCGTTCAGCCGCGACTCGATCAGCTGCCGGTGCTCCTGGAGCACGGCCCACTGCTCGCGGTGGCGGTCGGCGAGGAGGAAGCGGCGCTGCAGCACGTGCACGAGCACCCGGCGCACCTCGGTGTCGAGGACGCCGCGGTCGCCGGGGAAGAGCTCGTCGGGGTCCTCCTCCATCGACACGGGCGCGATGAACGGATCGGCGGCGGGCCCGTCGGTCGCCAGGGTGTCACTCATCGTCGGTCTCCTCCTCGGTGCGGGCGGTCACGGATCCGAAGGCGAAGCGGCGCACGGTCCCGTCGGGTCGGCGCGTGCTCACGACGGAGTAGCCCTCGCGGTCGACGAGGCCCGTCCGGTGCGCGATCTCGAGCAGCCCGAGCAGGTCGACGGGCCGTCGCGTGTCCTCCGGAGCCGCGCTGAACGCGTCCGCCAGATCGAACTCGTCGCCGAGCTCCGCCACGTAGGCCTCCAGCTCCGCGTAGCGGGGACCGCCCCAGGCCCGGCTGTCGTCGCCGACAAACTCGGCGTCGCCGTCGTCTCCGGCCAGGGGCGCCGGCCCGCCGGCCGGGCGCACGTCTCCCAGGGTCTGGCGCAGGTGGCCGATCCCGGCGACGGGCAGGTGCCGCAGCGGCGTGACCGGCGCGTCCGGCGAGATCCCGCCCGTCCACTCCTGGAGCCCCGCCATCACGTCGCGCAGCAGCTCGTCCACCTGGCGGTCGCGAGCGGGGTCGTGGGTGCGGACCTGGCCCGTGATGACGTGGGACGCGCGACGCTGCGCGGTCAGGACCTCCTGCACGCCCAGCTCCACCCGGCGGCCGATCGCGGCCAGCTCCCCGCGCTGGGCCGGGTCCATCAGGCGGGAGAACGGCTGCACGAGCACCGTGTGGAGCTGGTCGGCGAGCGCGTCGATCCGCTCGGGGTCGCCCAGGAGGCGGAGGGCTCCGGCGAACGCACGGCCCTCGCTGGTCGCCTGCATCACGTGCTGCCCGCGCTCGAGGTACTCCCGCAGCACCTCGCCGGTCGGGCGGACGTCGCGGCGCAGATCCGCGACCACGTCGCGCTGCATCGCCTTGATCGACTCCGCCACCCGCGCGAAGTCGGCCGGCAGCTCGCGGGCGAGGTGCACCACGTTCTCGGCCTCCTCCAGGAGCTGCTCGTCGTCGGCCGGCTCGAGACCGGCGCCCTCCTCGAGGGCGGCGATCTCGACGTCCAGGCGCGCCCGCTCCTCGCGGAGCCGCGAGAGCCGGGCCTCCGGGTCGGGCTCGACGTCCGCGGCCAGTCGCTCGACCGCCTCCAGCAGGGTGCGCACCCGCGAGTTCGAGACGCGCGTGCGGCCACCTCCGGTGCGCCCGGTGATCTCGAGGGCGCTCACGGCGTGGGCGCTCAGCCGGTAGACCTCGGCCTCGCCCTCGATCTGCGGCACGAGCCAGCCGACGCGGACCCAGTAGCGGCACACCTCGCGCGCCGTGCCGCTCGGCAGAGCGCGCTCGCCCTCGTCGTACCCGGCCGAGCGCAGCTCCTCGAGCAGCTCCCCCACCTCGGCGTGCGCGTCGGCGACCGCCACGGCCTGCCGGTCGACGGTGAACACGAGCGACAGGGCGGCGACGACGAACGGCGCGTAGCGGCCGTGGAGGAGATCGAGGGTCGGCGTCCGGAAGGCGCCGAGGGAGCGCAGGTAGGCGGCCTCGGCGCGGGAGTTCGACATCGCCCTCAAGGATAGGCGGCGGGCCGCCATCGCGCGGACGGGGCGCCAGGGGCCCTCCCGCTCGCGGACCCGACCTCCTCGGCCCGGCTCGATCCTCCGAGCGGCAGGCGGCAGCCGCTCCTCGCCGTTCCGCCGGGGTCGCGATCGCATCGACGCGAGAATCACCAGACGCCGTCACCGGCCGACAGCCGCCACCCCGCCCGCCGAGCTCTGCGGCACCGGTCCGCACCTCCACAAGGAGAACCCGGTGACCGCGGAGGCGTGCTCCCCCGACTCCGTCGCCGCCGGCCCCCACTCCTGCAGCTCGGTGCACCCGTCCGCCACTGCGGCCTTCCGCACCGACTCGGTCGGCGGAGCGGAGTTCTTCAGCACCAGCAGAGGCGTGCGTCCTGCCGCGATCATCCGGGTGACGTCCTGCTCGGTGAAGACCCGCGCCTGGCCGGAGTAGCCGCCGTCGGTGAGCACGCTCGCGCCGGTCGCCGTGATGATCGGCGCCGAGATCGCCCAGGAGTCGGTGAGGAACAGGGGCGCCCCGTCCACCCCGCCGCCGGCGGCACGAGCGGCGGCGACCAGGCCGGTCTCGTCGGCGGTCATCGAGTCGTGCCCGCCGACCGCGTCCGGCGACGAGACCGCGAACGGAGCCGAGGTCTCGGCCCGCTGCGGGAAGCGCAGGCCGACGAGCGCGTCGCCGCCCGACCCGTCGAGGGACGCGTCGAGCACCTGCAGGCTGAACGCGACCGGCCCGGCCAGGATCACGACCGCTGCCGCGAGCGCGACGGGACGACGCCGGGCCGCTTCCCTCCGGCTCCCGACCGCTCGCTCCACCGCACCGCCCCTCCGTCGCCGCGCCGCCACCGCGACCACGACGAGCCCTGCTCCGGCGAGCGCCGCGAACGGCAGGCCCAGCACCGCGGGCAGCTGCCCGCCCACGGCGAGCGCCGCGCTCCACGCCGTCTGCGCGACGAGGAGGAGCGGCAGCACCAGCCGCGCGACGACCCGGGTCGACGCGAGCAGCCGCACCGCCTCCGCCCAGCCCAGCGCCGCGAGGAGCGCCAGCTGCACTCCGATCGCCGCGACGTAGGCGGTGTGCGGCACCGTCGCCACCGAGAGCACCGCCGCCGCCGTCGCCAGCCACACCGCGGTCAGGACCAGGAGGGCGAACGGACCGCGGGTGCTCCCCCGCCGCGGCCGCCAGCGCACCGCCCCCAGGATCAGCCCCGCGAGCGCCGCGGGGTACAGCCAGCCCACCTGGGTCGCGTACTGCGCGAGCAGAAGCTTCACCGGCGACGATCCCGCCGCTCCGCCCATCGCCGCGACGTGGGCGGACGCGACGACGGCGCCGGGCACCGCGCCCGAGATCAGCCGGTCGAGCCCGTTGAATCCGAACACCATCGCGAACACGTCGTTCCCCGTCGACCCGTCGATGTACGGCCGGCCGCCCGCGGGCACCGCCTGGATCGCGACCGTCCACGCCACGGAGGCACCCACCGCGACGGCCAGGAGCCCGCCCGCCCAGGCGAGGGCTCGGCGCCACCCGTGCACCCCGACGAGAGTCGCCACCACGAGCGCCGGCAGGACGAACCAGGCCTGCATCATCTTCGCCTGGAAGCCGATCCCGATGGACAGCCCGGTCATCAGGAGCGGCCACCACCGCCCGGTCAGCACCGCTCGCTGCCACCACACCAGCGCCACAGCGAGTGCCGCCGTGAGCAGCCCGTCCTCCATCGGGTGCCCGAACATCGACACGAGGATCGGCGTGCTCGCCGCCGCTGCCGCCGCGACCAGCCCGAGCCCCCGGCCGCCCCACCGGAGCCCGACGACCGAGCACGCCGCGACCGTGATCAGCCCCTCGATCAGCTGCGGCAGCGCGATCGACGACGTCGACATGCCGAACAGCCGGATGCTCAGCGCCTGCGGCACCGCGAACCCCGCCAGCTTGTCCAGCGTCACCGTGGCGGCGGGATCGAAGGCTCCGAACGCCAGCGCGTGCCACGACTCCGACATCGACCGTGCCGCCGCCTCGTAGAAGACGGCGTCTCCGCCCCGGGCGAGATTCCAGCCGGTGAGGACCGTCGAACCGCACAGGATCGCGAGGAGGGTGAGCCGCGCCCACCAGGGTTCGCGCCACCAGCGGGCGAGCGGAGCGGAGTGGGTCACGTCCACCGACGCTAGGGAGCCGGCCTGCCGCCGCCCTTGCGGGCGGTCGGGGAGACGCCGTGCATGCCGCTCCGGCTTCTCAGTCCGGACGCCGCCGGCACGGCCGACGACCAGGAAGGGTGCCGCGCCGCCCCGGTGACCCTCTAGGGTGCGGACATGCCCCGCTCCATGGCCGACCTCTCCTTCCGCCGCGCCCAGTGGGAGCAGCGCTATGCACCGCACGTGGCTCCCGTGAACCGCTGGGTCGACGAGCTGCGGAACCCCTACGGACGCGGCTGGCTGCCCTACGTCGCTCCCCTGCACGGCGGAGTGGAGGCGCGCGTCCTCAGCGTCCTCCGCGATCCCGGCCCCGCCACCCAGGACGGCGTCGGAAGCGGCTTCCTCTGCACCGAGAACGACGACCCGACGGCGGAGCTCATGGCCGGGCTGATGGACGAGGTGGGCCTCGCCCCCGCCGACCTGCTGCCGTGGAACGCCTACCCCTGGTACATCAACCAGGCGCCGAACGCCGAGCAGCTCGACGCCGGCGTCGAGACCGTCCTGCATCTGCTCGCGCTCGCCCCAGGCGTCGAGGTGGTCCTCCTGCAGGGCGGCGACGCCGATCACGGCTGGCGGCGCCTCCTCAGGCGGCACCCGGCGATCGAGCGCGAGCGCGGCCTCACGGTGATCCGCACCTTCCACCCGTCGCGACAGGCGCTCTGGGCACGAGATCCCGCCGAGCGGGAGGCGCGCTCCGCCCGACGTCGCGAGGCCTTCGCCGAGGTCGCCGCAGCGCTCCGGTGAGCGGCCCGCAGCCTCACGACGAGGCCCGGAAACGACGGAAGCCCTGACGACGACCAGTGGTCTCATCAGGGCTTTCCGTCGGGCTGACAGGATTTGAACCTGCGACCCCTTGACCCCCAGTCAAGTGCGCTACCAAGCTGCGCCACAGCCCGTGGCAGACCGGGCCGAGGCCCGGGCAACTCGACTACCTTAGCGGATGCCGACGCCGGAAGTGAAAACGAGCGGGCCCCGTAGACTCGCTGCGCGGAACGCGTCGGCACGGGTCGACGCGCCGTCGGCAGCTCGGGAGGCGTCAGCAGTGGATGCGCGGCAGAAGCGATCACAGGTGGCCCTGCACCGGGCCATCATCGAACTCGCGACCGGCCGCGACGTCGCCACCCTCACCGTCTCCGAGATCACGGATCTCGCCGGCGTGAACCGCTCCACCTTCTACGCCCACGCCTCCTCCGCCGCAGAACTGCTCTGCGCCGCCCTGCGGGACGAGCTCGACGCGATCCGCGAGGGCTACCTGCAGCAGCTCCGGAGCGGCGCCGCGACCGACGCGAGCATCCGCGAGGGCACCTCCCGCGTCCTCGGCCACCTGGACGGCCACCGCGACCTCTACCTCCGCGCCTTCGACGCCCCCGGCGGCGACTCGGGCCTCCGCGCGATGCTCGCGGGGCACTTCCGTACCGCCGTCTCCGCGACGCTCGACACCGGGATCCTCGACGTCCCGGCCGCGGACGCACCGCTCGGGTTCCTCGAGAACGCGACGGCCTCGTTCCTCGCGGCGGGCTCCGTCGGCCTGATGGAGCAGTGGCTCCGCCTGCCCGCGCCCCGCGATCCCGGCAGCTACCTCGCCGCCTACCGACGGCTCCTGCCGCCGTGGTGGCCCTTCGCCACCGGCGACTGATCGGCCTCCCGGCCCTGCCGACGCCCGATCGGAGAGACGACCGCCCGGTTCGAGGGAGGCCGCTGGGCCTTCGGCAGCACCGCGCCGCCCGTCACTCCCGCTCGCGACGAGGCCGACCCGCTCGATCGAGCCGCATCGGAGCGGCATCCGCCCCTCGACTCGACGACCGCTCCTCCCGGAGACGCGGACGGCCCGCGGGAGGAGCTCCCACGGGCCGGACACGGTGCGGCTGCGCTCAGCGCGCGCGCTTCTCGCGGACGCGCATGTTGACGTTCACCGGCGACCCCTGGAAGCCGTAGATCTCGCGCAGGCGGCGCGCGATGTAGCGGCGGTAGCCCGGGTCGAGGAACCCCGTCGTGAAGAGGACGAATGTCGGCGGGCGGGACGAGGCCTGCGTGCCGAAGAGCACGCGGGGCTGCTTGCCTCCGCGGAGGGGGTGCGGGTGCGCCGCGGTGAGCTCGGCGAGGAACGCGTTGAACTTGCCCGTCGGGATGCGCGTGTCCCACGACTCGAGGGCGAGCTCGAGCGCCGGCACGAGCTTCTCGAGGTGGCGGCCGGTGCGGGCCGAGATGTTGACGCGGGGCGCCCACGCCACGTGGGCGAGGTCGGTCTCGATCTCGCGCTCGAGGTAGCGGCGGCGCTCGTCGTCGAGGAGGTCCCACTTGTTGAAGGCGAGCACGAGCGCCCGGCCCGACTCCAGCACCAGGTCGATGATGCGGACGTCCTGCTCCGAGATCGGCTGCGAGACGTCGAGGACGACGACGGCGACCTCGGCCTTCTCGAGCGCGGTCGAGGTGCGCAGCGACGCGTAGAAGTCGGCGCCCTGCTGGAGGTGCACGCGGCGGCGGATGCCCGCGGTGTCGACGAAGCGCCAGACCTTGCCGGCGATCTCGACCTGCTCGTCGACCGGGTCGCGCGTGGTGCCGGCGAGCTCGTTGACGACGACCCGCTCCTCCCCCGCCGCCTTGTTGAGCAGGCTGGACTTGCCGACGTTCGGGCGGCCGAGGATCGCGACGCGGCGCGGTCCGCCGACCTCGCGCTTGGCGACGGCCGACTCCAGAGGGAGCTTCTCGAGCACCGCGTCGAGAAGGTCGGCGACGCCGCGGCCGTGGACGGCCGAGACGGGGCGGGGCTCGCCCAGGCCGAGCGACCACAGCGAGGCGGCGTTCGGCTCCTGGCGGGCGTCGTCCACCTTGTTCGCGGCGAGGAAGACCGGCTTCTTCGTCTTGCGCAGCAGCTTCACGACGTGCTCGTCGGTCGCGGTCGCGCCGACGTTCGCGTCGACGACGAAGATGACGGCGTCGGCGAGGTCGATGGCGATCTCGGCCTGCATGGCGACGGAGGCGTCGATGCCGCGGGCGTCGGGCTCCCAGCCGCCGGTGTCGACGATGGTGAACGCCCGGTCGATCCACTCCGCCTTGTAGGACACGCGGTCGCGCGTGACGCCCGGGGTGTCCTCGACGACGGCCTCGCGGCGGCCGAGGATGCGGTTCACCAGCGCGGACTTGCCGACGTTGGGGCGGCCCACGATCGCCACGACCGGGAGGGCGGGGAGGTAGCGGACCTCGTCCGAGTCCTCCCCGGCGAACTCGAGGAGGTCGAGGTCCTCCTCGTCGAGGTCGTAGTCCTCGAGTCCGCTGCGGAGCGCCTGCGCGCGTGAGGAGGCGAGCTGCTCGTCGAGGTCGCCGAGGCGCTCGACGAGGTCGTCGTCTCCGAAGTTCAGCTCGTCGTCACCGACGTGCGTGTCCTGTGCCATGACCGGCCCTTGCTCTCGAAGTTCGGACCTCGGCGACGACCGCGTCGACGGTCTGCTCGAAGTCGAGATGAGTGGAGTCGAGAAGAGTGACTCCTTCTGCGGCGTTCATGAAGTCGACCACCTGCGAGTCGGCGCGGTCCCTCGACCGCAGCGCCTGACCCGTCGCCTCGGCGGATTCCGTGGTGACCTCGCGCGAACGCCTGGCCATTCTAGCCTCTTCGCTCGCCGTCAGCAGGATCCGGACCGGAGCGGTCGGTGCGACGACCGTCGTGATGTCGCGGCCCTCGACGATGATGCCCTCCCGACGCGTCTCGCCGATGATCCTCCGGAACAGCAGTGTGATCCTCCGACGGACCTCGGGGACCTTCGCCACGGCCGAGACGCGCGCGGTCACCCGGGGCTCGCGGATGGCGGTGGTCACCTCGGTCGGACCGACCCACACCGAGTACGACTCGGGGTCGGTGCCGATGGAGTAGTCGAAGCCGTCGAGCGCGTCGACGATCGCGTCCTGGTCCTTGAAGTCGAGGCCGCGGTCGAGCCCGTGCCAGGCGAGCGCGCGGTAGGCCGCTCCCGTGTCGAGGAACTCGAAGTCGAGGCGGCGGGCGGCAGCCCTCGACACGCTGGACTTGCCGCTGCCGGCCGGGCCGTCGATGGCGACCACGACGGCCTCGCCGAAGTCGCCCTGCTCGGCGGCCTCGGAGCGCGCCTCGCGCTCGGGAGCCGCGCCCCCGTCCTCCGGGATGCTCTGCTGTGCCCGGCGGGCGGGCGTCATCCTGTTCAGGCCGCCCTCCTGCCTGTTCTGCTCGGTGCTCATCCGGCGATCCTCCAGCCGCGTATGGTCAGTTCTTCGGTCAGCGGCGCGACCGCTTCGGGCACCACCGAGATCTCGGCGAGACCCACTCGGCGCCCCTGCGCGTGCTCGAGGCGCACGTCCTCGAGATTGACGCCCGCCTCGCCGATCTCCACCAGGAGCCGCGCGAGGGTTCCGGGAGAGTCGTCGACGAGGACGATCAGGGTCGAGAAGCGCTGGTCCTGGCCGTGCTTGCCGGGCAGGCGCGCCACTCCGGCGTTGCCCGCGGCCAGGTGCTCGGCGAGCACGCGGCGCGAGCCGGGCGCCTCGAGGTCGCGGAGAGCGTCGGCGACCGCGGCGACGTCGTCGCGGAAGGCGTCGAGCACCGCGACGACGTGCTCGCGGTTCGCGGCCAGGATCTGCATCCAGAGCTCGGGGGCCGAGGCCGCCAGGCGCGAGACGTCGCGGACGCCCTGCCCGGCGAGGCGGAGCGCCGCGTTCGGGGCGTCGAGGAGGCGCTGGCCGAGCAGTGACGAGATCACCTGCGGGGCGTGCGAGACGAGGCCGACCGAGAGGTCGTGCTCCTCCGGGTCCATCTCGACGATGGTGCCGCCGAGGTCGAGAGCGAGGCCCTCCACCCTTGCGAGCGCGTCGGGCGCGGTCTCGCCGTCGCGGCAGATCACCCAGGGTCTGCCGACGAAGAGGTCTCCCCGCGCGGCGACCGGTCCGCCGCGCTCGCGGCCGGCCATCGGGTGCGAGCCGATGTAGCGGGCGAGGTCGACGCCGCGGGAGCGCAGCTCGCGCAGCGGCTGGGTCTTGACGCTCGCCACGTCGGTGACGACGGCTCCGGGGTGCGCCGCGAGCTCGCGCTCGACGACGCTCGCTGTGACGTCAGGGGGGACGCAGACGACGACGACGGAGGGCCGGTCGTCGGCGGAGGCGGCGCGGCCGGCCCCGTAGTCGATGGCGAGGGAGAGGCTCGCGGGCGAGGCGTCGTCGAGGACGACGTCGATCCCGCGGGAGGCGAGGCCGAGGCCGATGGAGGCGCCGAGCAGTCCGGAGCCGACCACCCGCACCGTCCCGGTCGTCCGCATCGCGGGCGGCGCGGGGTGCAGGAGCTCGTTCACCCCGACAGCCTAGCGATCGGCGCGGCGCTGCTTGTCGGCGCCGGACCGGCGCGGAGGACCGTCGCTCCGCCCGCCGCCGGCGGAGGAGCCGCCGCGATCGGACGACCGTCCCGCCGAGCCGCCGCGGTCGGACGACCGTCCCGCCGATCCGCCGCGATCCGAGGATCGCCCGGCCGAGCCGCGCTCCGCCGGGGCGACGCGCTCGCCGCTGTCAGGCCGGGGCCGCCGCGCACCCGCGCTCACCTTCTTCGAGGGGACCGCGGGAGCGGCCGCCACCGCCTCGCCGCCCTGCCGCGCGATCGTGAGCAGCGCGCCCAGCTCCTCCCGGGTCAGGTCGCGCAGATCGCCCGAGCGCAGGGTGCCCAGGTGCAGCGGCCCGAACTGGCGCCGGACGAGCTCGATCACCGGGTGGCCGACAGCCGCCATCATCCGGCGGACGACCCGGTTGCGACCGGAGTGCAGGGTGATCTCGACGAGCGAGGCGTTCGAGCGGCCCTCCGGCCGGCCGAGGAGACGCGCCTTGTCGGCGGCCACCGGTCCGTCGTCGAGCTCGATCCCGGAGGTCAGCGTCGCGATCGTCTGCGGGAGGACCTGCCCGTGCACCTTCGCGATGTAGGTCTTCGTCACTCCGAACGACGGGTGCGCGAGGACGTGGGCGAGCTCGCCGTCGTTGGTCAGCACCAGCAGTCCCGAGGTCTCGGCGTCGAGGCGCCCGACGTTGAACAGCCGCTCCTCGAAGTTCTTCGTGTAGAGGCTGAGGTCGGTGCGTCCGTTCTCGTCCGCCAGCGAGCTGACGACGCCGATCGGCTTGTTGAGCATGACGTAGCGGCGCGAGGTGTCCAGCTGCACCGCGACCCCGTCGACCTCGATCCGGTCGGTCGCCGGATCGATGCGGCGGCCGAGCTCGTCCGCCACCTCGCCGTTGACGCGGATCCGCCGCGCCACGATCATCTCCTCGACCACTCGTCGGGAGGCGACCCCCGCTGCCGCGAGGACCTTCTGCAGTCGTTCGCCGTCGGGGCCGCTGTCAGGCGCGCTCATCGAATCCGTCTCTTCCGTCGCTCAGTAGGGGGGAGATCTTCGGCAGCTCGTCGAGCGAGGTGAGGCCGAGGTGCACGAGCAGCTGCTCGGTGGTGCCGTAGAGGACCGCGCCCGTCTCGGGGTCGTGGCCGACCTCCGCGATGAGGCCGCGGCCGAGGAGGGTGCGCGCGACGGAGTCGACGTTGACCGCGCGGATCTGCGCGACCTGACCGCGCGAGACCGGCTGCTTGTAGGCGATCACGGCGAGCGTCTCGAGCGCCGCCTGCGAGAGCCGCGTCGGGTTCTGCGTCAGGACGAAGTCCTTGACCACCGGGTCGTACTCGCGGCGCACGTAGATCCGCCAGCCGGCACCGACCTCGCGCAGCTCGAAGCCCCGGCGGATCGCCCCGTCGGCGCCGTCGTAGTCGGCGACCAGGCGCTCGATCGACTGGCGGACCACGGCGATCGGCCTCGACAGCGCGGTCGCGAGGGAGGCGAGCGGCTGCGGCTCGTCCGCGACCATCAGGATCGCCTCGATCGCCCGGTCGATCTCGAACGCGACGGTCCCGGGGCCGGCGTCAGGAGTCATAGTCGGCTCCGAGCGCGGCGAGGCTCGCATCGCTCCACTGCTCGGCGACCCAGCGCAGCGTGAGCTCGCCGAGCGGCTCCGGCTGGTCGAACGAGATCGCGGCGTGCCGGTAGAGCTCGAGCACGGCCAGGAAGCGCGCGACGATCACGCCCTTCTCGTCGGCGTCCGCGATCAGCTCGCCGAAGGTGGCCCTCCCGCGGGCGCACAGCATCGCCACGACGTGCGCGGCCTGCTCCCGGATGCTGATCTGCGGGGCGTGCAGGTGGTCCAGGCCCACCGTCGGCAGCTCGCGCGGAGCGAGGGCGACGGTCGCGAGGGCGGCGAAGTCGGCGGGCGACAGGGTCCAGACGAGCTCCGGCTTCGCGGACCGGTACTCCTCCTCCAGAGGCACGTCCCGCACGTGGCGGGCGGTCTCGATCGCGATCCGCTCGGCGAACCACGACGACACCTGCTTGAAGGCGCGGTACTGCAGGAGCCGGGCGAACAGCAGGTCTCGCGCCTCCAGCAGCGCCGCGTCCTCGGCGTCGACGAGCTCGCCCTGGGGCAGGAGTCCGGCGATCTTCAGGTCGAGGAGCGTCGCGGCGACGACGAGGAACTCCGACGCGCGATCCAGCCCCTCGAGCGAGTCGATCCCGTGCAGGTACGAGAGGAACTCGTCCGTCACGGCGCTCAGCGCGATCTCGGTGATGTCGACCTGCTGCTTCGCGATGAGGCTCAGCAGGAGGTCGAACGGACCCTCGAAGTTGGTCAGCGCGAGGTGGAACCCGGGGGGAGCGGCGCGCTCCTCGAGGAGGACCTCAGGCGACCGCGCCACGCGAGATCAGCTCCCTGGCGAGCTTGCGGTACGCCTTCGCGGCGTTGTGCTCGGGCGCGAACTGGGTGATCGGGACGCCGGACACGCTGGCGTCCGGGAACTTCACCGTGCGGCCGATCACCGTCTCGAGCACGCTGTCGCCGAAGGCGTCGACCACCCGGTCGAGCACCTCCCGCGAGTGCAGGGTGCGGGAGTCGTACATCGTGGGCAGGATGCCGTCGAGCTCGATCACCGGGTTGAGCCGGTCGCGGACCTTGTCGATCGTCTCGATCAGCAGGGCGACGCCGCGCAGCGCGAAGAACTCGCACTCGAGCGGGATGAGGACGCCGTGGCTCGCGGTGAGCGCGTTGACCGTGAGCAGGCCCAGCGAGGGCTGGCAGTCGATCAGGATGACGTCGTAGTCCGCGCTCACCTTGCGGAGCACCCGGGCGAGGATCTGCTCGCGCGCGACCTCGTTGACGAGGTGGACCTCGGCGGCGGAGAGGTCGATGTTGGCCGGGATGACGTCCAGGCCCGGCACGCGGGTCCTCCGGATCGCCTCGGCCGGGTCCTTCACGGTGCCGAGGAGCAGGTCGTAGATCGTGATGGCGTCGTAGGTGGTGACCCCGAGGCCGGCCGAGAGGGCGCCCTGCGGGTCGAAGTCGATGGCCAGCACGCGGCGGCCGTACTCGGCGAGGGTCGCGCCCAGGTTGATGGTCGTCGTCGTCTTGCCGACGCCGCCCTTCTGGTTGCAGAGCGAGATGATCCGGGCGGGGCCGTGACCGGTGAGCTCCACCGGCAGCGGGAAGTCGCGCAGGGGGCGGCCGGTCGGGCCGAGCGTCGGGGCTTCGAGACCGGTGAGCTCGGCCTTGTCGTCCGTCTTGCGTGTCACCTGCGTCGTCCTCGCTTCCGTGGCGGCGTGCGCTCCCGCGCGGCCTCCGACGAGTGTACCGGCGCCCCGCTCCCCGGCCGCCGCGCCCCGCCGCGCGGGTCCGCGGCTCTAGCGCCGCGCTCGCGGGTGCGCGGACGTGTAGACGTCCCGGAGCGTGTCCGCCGTCACCAGCGTGTAGATCTGCGTCGTCGCCACCGAGGCGTGCCCGAGGAGCTCCTGCACCACGCGGACGTCGGCGCCGCCCGCGAGCAGGTGGGTCGCGAAGGAGTGCCGGAAGGTGTGCGGCGAGATCTCCCGGTCCAGCCCAGCCTTCTCGGCGACGGCGCGGATGACCAGCCAGGCGCTCTGCCGCGACAGGCGGCTCCCGCGGACCCCCAGGAAGAGCGCCGGCGTCGCGCGCCCCCTCCGCGAGAGCTCGGGCCGCGCACGCACGAGGTACTCGTCGACCGCCTCGCGGGCGAAGCGGCCGAGCGGCACCATCCGCTGCTTGGACCCCTTGCCCGTCAGCCGCACCACCTCCGCGGCGACCACGTCGTCGACGTTCAGGTCCACCGCCTCCGAGATGCGCGCGCCCGTCGCGTAGAGCAGCTCCAGCAGGGCCCGGTCCCGCAGGTCCGCGAGCTCCTCGCCGCGCGCAGCGTCGAGCAGCGCCGCCATCTGCTCGACCGTGACCGCCTTCGGCAGGGTCATCGGGATCTTCGGCGGCAGCACGTCCCGGGCCACGTCGTCCGCGACGACCCCCTCCTCGAGGGCGAAGCGGTGCAGCCCTCGGACGCTCGAGAGGATCCGTGCGCGCGAGCTCGCCGCGAGCGGCCGCTCCGGGCGTGCGGCCAGCCAGGAGGAGAACTCCCCCACGTCGACGCGTCCGAGCTGCGCCAGATCGACGGTCCCGCGCTCCTCGAGCCAGCCGAGGTAGAGCTCCAGGTCGCGCCGGTAGGCCGCGAGCGTGTGCGCCGAGAGCCCGCGCTCCACGCTCGCCTGCCGGAGGTACGCCTCGGCGCAGGCGCGGGGGCTCACCCCCGGGGGTGGCGGACCCGCGGGTGGCGCGTCCACGGCGAGGACGCGTCGCCCAGCCCGTCCCAGTCGCGCGAGCGGAACGCGTGCGCCGCGAGCACCGCGATCGTCAGCGAGGGGTTCTGCACCCGGCGGGCGAGGACCGCCTCGACCGCCTCGTCCAGCGGCACCCACCGCAGCTCCATGTCGGCCTCCTCCGCCTCGCGGTCGAAGGCGGAGCCGGTGGACGAGAGCCCGCGGGCCAGGTAGATCCGGATGACCTCGTCGCTGCCGCCCGGCGAGGTGGCGAACTCCGAGAGCAGGTCCCAGCGCTCGGCCTGCAGGTCCGTCTCCTCGCCCAGCTCCCGCTGAGCGGCGACCAGCGGATCCTCGCCCTCGACGTCGAGCAGGCCGGCCGGGATCTCCCACTCGCGGGTGCGGACCGGGTGCCGGTACTGCTTGATCAGGGCGACGCGGTCCTCGTCGTCGAGGGCCAGCACCGCGACGGCTCCCGTGTGATCGAGGAACTCCCGGCGCAGCTCGCCGCCGCCGTAGCGGAACGTCTCCGCGCGGACGCCCCAGACCATCCCGTCGAAGACGCGCTCACTGGTCAGGACCTCCGGCTCGACGAGCTCGTCCGACAGCGGCTCACTCATCGGCGCCCGCCTCCGATGCCGGGAAGAGGCGCGAGGCCTCCTGGCGCTCGAGGGCGGCGGTCACGAGGCCGCGGAAGAGCGGGTGCGCGGCGTTCGGGCGCGAGCGGAGCTCCGGGTGCGCCTGCGTGCCCACGTAGTAGGGGTGCTTCTCGCGGGGCAGCTCGACGTACTCCACGAGGTGGCCGTCGGGCGAGAGGCCGGAGAACCAGAGCCCCGCCTCGGCGATCCGGTCGCGGTAGCGGTTGTTGACCTCGTAGCGGTGCCGGTGGCGCTCGGCCGCCTCAGGTGCGCCGTACACCTCGGCGACGATCGAGCCCTCGGCTAGCTCGGCCGTGTAGAGGCCGAGGCGCATCGTGCCGCCCATGTCCCCGGACGCGAGGATCTCGACCTGCTCGGCCATCGTCGCGATGACGGGGAACTCCGTCTCCGGGTCGAACTCCGACGACGAGGCCCCCTCGAGGCCGGCCTCGTTGCGGGCGTACTCGATGACCATGCACTGCAGGCCGAGGCAGAGCCCGAGGGTCGGTATCCCGTTCTCCCGCGCGAAGCGCAGCGCGCCGAGCTTGCCCTCGATGCCGCGGATGCCGAAGCCGCCGGGCACGCAGATGCCGTCGAGCTCGGAGAGCGCCTTGGCCGCAGCCTCGGGGTCCTCGAGCCCGTCGGAGGCGATCCAGCGGATGGCGACCTTCGTCTGCTGCGCGAAGCCGCCGGCTCGCAGAGCCTCCGTCACGGAGAGGTAGGCGTCGGGCAGGTCGATGTACTTCCCGACCAGGCCGATGGTGACCTCGTGCTTGGGCTCGTGCACGGCCTCGAGCAGTCGCGACCAGCCGTCCCAGACGACCTCGCCGGCCGGGAGGCCCAGCTGGTCGATGATGTAAGCGTCGAGGCCCTGCTCGTTGAGCATCTGCGGGATCTCGTAGATCGACGCGACGTCCTTGGCGTTGACCACGGCCTGCTCGTCGACGTCGCACATCAGCGCGATCTTGCGCTTGTTCGACTCCGACACGGGCCGGTCGCTCCGCAGCACCAGCGCGTCCGGCTGGATGCCGATCGAGCGCAGCGCCGCGACGGAGTGCTGGGTGGGCTTGGTCTTCTGCTCGCCGGAGGCGCCCATGAAGGGCACCAGCGAGACGTGCACGAAGAAGACGTTGCGGCGGCCGAGCTCGTGGCGGACCTGGCGGGCCGACTCGATGAACGGCTGGCTCTCGATGTCGCCGACGGTGCCGCCGATCTCGGTGATGATGACGTCCGGCTGCGGGTCGTCCTCCGACTGGAGGCGCATGCGCCGCTTGATCTCGTCCGTGATGTGCGGGATGACCTGGACCGTGTCGCCGAGGTACTCGCCGGCGCGCTCGCGCGCGATGACCCGCGAGTAGATCTGGCCGGTCGTGACGTTCGCGGCCTGGTTCAGGTTGATGTCGAGGAAGCGCTCGTAGTGGCCGATGTCGAGATCGGTCTCGGCGCCGTCGTCGGTCACGAAGACCTCGCCGTGCTGGAACGGGTTCATCGTCCCCGGGTCCACGTTGAGGTACGGGTCGAGCTTCTGCATGACGACGCGCAGCCCGCGCGCGGTCAGCAGGTTGCCCAGGCTCGCGGCCGTGAGTCCCTTGCCGAGCGAGGAGACGACACCGCCGGTGACGAAGATGTGCTTCGTGATCTTCGAGGGGGCGTCCTGCCCGGCCGTCGAAGCGTTCCGGGTCGAGGACCCGGAGGAGCCCTCGGGATCCGAGGGAGAAGAAGAGGAAAGGCCCGCGTTCGTAAAGTCCACCACGGGGTTCCACCGTAACAGCAGAACGGCGGCGGCGGACCGCCCGGGACGGATCGATGTCGTCCCGGGCCGCTCGCGATCAGCCCCGTCGGCTCGATTCGAGGAGCTCCCGCGCATGAGCGAGAGCGTTGGCGGAGTCGGTGAGCCCCGAGAGCAGGCGCGCCATCTCGGACACCCGCTCCTCGGAGTCGAGCTGCGTCACGGCGCTCGAGGTCACCGCGCCGTCCGAGCCCTTCTCGACGCGGAGGTGGTTCGTGGCGAATGCGGCGACCTGCGCGAGGTGGGTCACCACGATGACCTGCGACGTCTCGGCGAGCCGCGCGAGCCGTCGGCCGATCTCGATCGCCGCTGCTCCGCCGACCCCCGCGTCGACCTCGTCGAAGACGAACGTCGGCACCGGGTCGTTGGCGGCGACCACGACCTCGATCGCGAGCATCACCCTCGAGAGCTCGCCGCCCGAGGCTCCGCGGGCGAGGGGCCGGGGTGCGGCCCCGGTGTGCGGCTGGAGCAGCATCTCGACGGAGTCGCGCCCGTGGACGCTCGGCTCCCCCGCGGCCGTCACCTTCACGTGCAGGCGCGCATCCGCCATGGCCAGCGCGGTGAGCTCGTCGCTGACCCGCTCCCCCAGCTCGGCGGCCGCCGCGGTCCGCAGCTCGGTCAGCCGGGTCGCGAGGCGGTCGACGAGGTCCGCGTCGGCCGCGGTGTCGGCCTCGAGAGCCGCGATCCTCTCGTCGTCGCCGTCGAGCTCGAGCAGGCGGAGTCCGGAGGAGTCCACCAGGTCGAGCACGTCGTCCAGCGTCGGTCCGTAGGTGCGGGCGAGCAGGGACAGCTCCGCCCGCCGGTTCTCGATCAGCTCCAGGTCGTGCGCGCCGTCGAGGTCGAGCTCCGCCAGGTAGGAGGAGAGCCCGCCGGCGGCGTCGACGAGGAGCACCGCCGCCTCGCCGAGCGTCTGGACCGTCGGCTGCAGGGCGGCGTCGTGCTCGGCCGCCCGCTCCAGCACGCGCCGCGCCGTCTCGAGGAGCCCGAGCGCGTCCCGCCCGTCCAGCTCCTCGGACGAGATCGCCTCGCGGGCCTCGCCGGCGGCGAGCCGGAGCTGCTCGATGCTCCCGAGCCGGGCGGACTGCGCCGCGAGCTCGACGTCCTCCCCGCGCTGGGGGGCGACCACCTCGATCTCGGCGAGGGCCGAGCGGAGCCGTTCGGCTTCGCGGGCGCGCGTCTCCCGGGCCTCGGTGAGCGAGTCGAGCTCCTCCCGGTTGGCCCGCCAGCGCTCGAAGGCGCTCGCGTAGTCGCGGAGGGCGTCGGCGAGACCGGGTCCCCCGAACCGGTCGAGCGCCTCGCGCTGCGCCGCGGCGGAGCGGAGGCGAATCTGGTCCGACTGCCCGTGCACGACGACCAGCTGATCGGCGAGCTCGCTCAGCACGCTGACAGGTGCGCTCCGGCCGCCGACGACGGCTCGCCCGCGTCCCTCCGCCGAGACCGACCGCGCGAGGAGCAGCTCCGGGCCGTCGAGATCACCGCCGGCGTCATGGACGCGCTCGGCGACCGGGCCCTCCTCGGGGACCAGCCAGCGCCCCGACACCCAGGCCTGCTTCGCTCCCGAGCGCACCGCGGACGCGTCCGAGCGCGCGCCCAGCACGAGGCCGAGCGCCGTGACCACCATCGTCTTGCCGGCGCCGGTCTCGCCGGTGACCGCGGTGAAGCCCGGTCCGAGCGGGAGCGTCGCCTCGGCGATCACTCCGAGGTCGCGGATCTGCAGCTCTTCGAGCATCGGGCCTTACTCCGTCTCCGCCGACCCCCGCCATCCGCGGATGGGGAGACCGAACTTGTGCACGAGTCGATCGGTGAAGGGGGCGTCGTGCAGGCGCGCGAAGCGCACGGGCACGGGCGAGCGACGGTAGACGACGCGCGCTCCCGGCGGCAGCTCGTAGGCGCGCCGGCCGTCGGCCCAGAGGACGCCGACGCCGTCGGTCCTCTCCTTGACCTCGACGGCGAGGCTCGACGACGGACCCACGACGAGGGGCCGCGCGAAGAGCGCATGGGCACTGAGCGGAACGAGGAGCATCGCCTCGACGGTCGGCCACACGACGGGGCCGCCTCCGGAGAAGGCGTAAGCGGTGGAACCGGTCGGAGTGGACACGACGATGCCGTCGCAGCCGAAGCTCGACAGCGGCCGTCCGTCGACGCCCACCATGACCTCGAGCATCCGCTCGCGGCTGCCCTTCTCGACGGTGGCCTCGTTGAGCGCCCAGGTCTCGTAGACGACGGCCTCGTCGATCTTGACGCGCACCTGCAGGGTCATCCGCTCCTCGACCGCGTAGTCGCCGTCGAGCGCACGGGCGACGGCGTCGTCGAGATCGTCCCGCTCGCTCTCGGCGAGGAACCCGACGTGACCGAGGTTCACGCCGAGCAGAGGGGCCGTCCCGGACCGGACGATCTCCGCCGCGCGGAGGATAGTCCCGTCCCCGCCGAGCACGAACACGAGCTCGATGGACTCGAGCGGCACGTCGGACCCGAGCACGGCGACGTCGCTCAGATCCGGAGCGACCGCGACGATGTCGCCCTTGTCGTCGGCGCAGAGGACGGGGTGGGCGCCGGAGTTCCGGAGACGCTCGACGACGAGGACCGCCGCATCGAGGGAGTCCGTCCGTCCGGTGTGGGCGACGACGAGGATGTTGCGCTCGTCACGAGGGGACTGCATCGAGGGTGTGTCCTTCTGGTCGGTCGACAGCGGCGGACACGATCGCGTCACCCGGTGGTGAACGCGGTGACCGCGTCCCTCCATTCTGTCGGAATCGTTCCGCGGTCGCGGTGGAGGTGCGCCAGATACTCGCGATTCCCAGCGCCCCCCGGGAGTGGCGACTCGGCCAGCCCGACGACGCCGAGCCCCAGGTCCCAGGCCGACCACAGGACGTCCGAGAGGGCCTCGCGACGCAGCTCCGGATCCCGGACGATCCCCTCCCGCACTCCCAAGCGGCCGACCTCGAACTGCGGCTTCACCAGCACCACGAAGTCAGCGAGCGGATCCACAGAGGCGGCGACCGGAGGCAGAACCATCCGCAGGGAGATGAAGGACACGTCGGACACGACCAGGTCCGGAACGATCTCGGTCCTGGCGGCTTCGGCGAGCCGGGCGGCGGTGAGATCCCGCGCATTGAACCCCTCCACCACGTGGACGCGATCGTCGGACCGGATCCGGGGAGCGAGCTGCGCGTGCCCGACGTCGAGGGCGATCACCGAGGCGGCGCCGCGCTCGAGCAGGACCTGCGAGAACCCGCCCGTCGACGCCCCGACGTCGAGAGCGTTCCGGCCGGCGACTCGCACCGTCGCGAAGGTGTCGAGGGCGGCGAGCAGCTTGTGGGCGGCCCGGCTGACGTAGTGGTCGAGGCCGGCGACCGCGACGTCCTGATCGTCGCGGACGCGGATCGAGGGCTTCAGTGCAGGGACGCCGTCCACCGTCACCAGACCGTCGGCGATCATCCGAGCGGCATGGGTGCGGGACCGGGCGATGCCCCGTTCCGCGAGAGCCGAGTCGAGTCGCGAGTCGTCGGTCATCGGTCGCGGTCCGCGTTCTCGAGACGGATGCGCAGCTGCTCCTGCAGCTGGACGTATCCGGCTGCCCTCTCGTTGAGCGGAGTCTGCTCGATCCGGAGGAGCTCGTCTGACAGGACGTGCTCCTCCACGGGGTCGAAGCCGTTCTGGAGCGGCCTCGATTCCGGGGAGGGCGTCGGGTCGTGCTGAGTCATCGCTGCTCCTCGTTACGGAGTCGGGCGACGACGGTCATCGTCGCTCCGGCCGCTCCTGTTCGTCCTCGAACAGAGACCGACCGGTTAAACAGCGATGGCCACCCATTTCTGGGTGGCCATCGTGAATGGTGTCCGGCGGTGTCCTACTCTCCCACAGGGTCCCCCCTGCAGTACCATCGGCGCTGAGAGTCTTAGCTTCCGGGTTCGGAATGTGACCGGGCGTTTCCCTCTCGCTATGGCCGCCGTAACCCTGGCGACACACGCGCCCGAGGGCACATGGTCAAATCTGGGTTACACGCCGTGCGTGTATTCAATTGTTCCGCACCTCCCGAAGGAGGATGCGGGGTGCCCGTCTTCTGGGAACCACAAAGTGGACGCAAGCAATCTCTGACCACTCCTACCAGCCTTTACAACGGTATGAGT